>JAQTQN010000054.1:10636-14669 GCA_028712225.1 Methylobacter sp. | reverse complement strand
ACAGGGGTTAATACGGTTACCGGTACTTTTCTCGTTGCCAATTTTTGGTCTATCAGACGTTTTCCGACGATCAAAAACCCCAGCATGATGAATCCGCCGGGCGGCAGCGCCATTAATAAAAAGCCTTTGTAGTTGGGGATAACGGTGACTTCCAGAAACCTGAACGATTCGCCCAGCAACAATGAGGCATTGGCGAATAAGGTGCCCGCTGCACTGATTTCCCTTGCCGCACCGAGCGCGACCAGCACGAGGAGAAAACCTAAGCCCATCATAAAACCATCCCACAAGGCTTCCTTTACCGGCTGTTTGGAAGCGAAGGCTTCGGCGCGACCTAGTAATGCGCAGTTGGTGACGATTAACGCAATGAACAAGCCCAGCACTTTGTAGAGTTCGTGTGCCCAGGCATTCATTAAAATGTCGACCAAAGTCACCAACGCGGCGATCAGCAAGACAAATATCGGGATGCGGATTTCACTGGGGATTAAATGCCGGGTGAGTGAAATCAGGCCGTTGGACGCGGTAATCACCACCAATGTAGCCAAGCCCATGCCCAAGCCGTTGGTGGCAGTGCCGGTGACGGCCAGTAACGGGCACAGCGCCAGGTTTTGGCCGAACACGATATTGTTGTTCCAAAGACCATCACTGGCGATTTTGCGGAAGCTTTCTGATAGAAACATGGCGATCTCCTTAAGGATTGATCAGCTGCGCTTGATGCGCTTTGAACAACTGCAAGCCGCGATTAATTGCCTGGACTGATTTGCGCGGGGTGATGGTCGCACCGGCAAACTGATCGAATTCACCGCCGTCTTTTTTAACAGCCCATTGTGCAGGCGTTAAATTGTCCAAAGAACGGCCGACAAACTTCAATATCCAATCCGACTTAGTGACTTCGATTTTGTCGCCCAGGCCCGGAGTTTCTTTGTGATTGAGTACACGTACGCCCAAAATATTACCCTCGCGGTCTATACCCATAATCATATTGATTGCGCCGGAATAGCCGTCTGGCGCGGTAAACTTAAAGCACACAGCCGAGACTTGACCGGACTTTTTAGCCAGATAAACGGTGGTTTCGTTTGCACCTATGTTGTATTCAGCAGATGGAATTGTCAGGGTGTCTTGCAGCATGTCGTTGTCATGTAAAGCAGCCGGTACCACTTCTTCCAACGATTTTATTAAATCTTCATCAAGCCGCCGTTGAATAGTGCCTTCGGTACTGCAATTGGTAACACCCAGCAACACACTGGCGATTAACGCGAAGCCCGCTAAGATGCCGGTTTGAAATTCCAGCTTGGGTCTAAGCCTCGCAAGATTTGCTGGTTCCAGCCAGCGCTTTAGCCATTCCAGGTATTTACCGACTTGGTCTTGTAAGCGTTGGATAGTTACTGGGTCAATTTTCATGGTTTGCGCTCTGTTGCATTAATCGTTCCCATGCTCCGGCGTACCCTCTGGGGCATAAATGGGAATGCCGCTTTGTGACGCTCTAGCGTCACGCAACGCCGGAGCGTTGCTGGATGAGTTCCCACGCTGGAGCGTGGGAACTATCAATTATTTACGCTCCGACCCTATTATTATTTCGGTATTTCAAGTGGCTTGCCTTTACGGTCACGTCCGTAGATACGGGGTTTAATGTAATGATCGATCAGTGGCGTCGCCGAGTTCATCAACAGCACGGCAAAACCGGCTCCCTCGGGATATGCACCCCAGGTACGGATAACGAAAATCAGCAGCCCGCAACCGGCGCCAAACACCAGTTGGCCTGTAGGCGTATTCGGCGAGGTGACATAGTCGGTGGCTATAAAAAAGGCCACGCACATCAACGCGCCGGAATTCAAATGCAGCAGCGGACTGACGTAATGCTCGCTATCGATAACATGAAAAACACCTGCCGACAGCATAACCGCCAATAATAACGACACAGGAATCTGCCATTGAATGATGCCCTGCCGGATTAGCCACACGCCGCCCAAACCCAGCAGCAGGGTTGAGGTTTCGCCCATGCTGCCGCGCGACCAGCCGATAAAGCTAAGAAAGCCGGAATAATCCTTGAGTATGTCGGTCAACAAGCGGTTCTGGGAAAACTCGGTTTTGATAAAGCCCAGCGTGGTCGCGCCGGTGTTTGCATCTATATTTTCCAGCCCGGCAAAAGTAATACGCCAGCTTTCGAACAATCCTGGTGAATCCGAAAAAAACAACGGCGAAACATTCGCCCACGTAGTCATTTCGATAGGGAAAGAAATCAGCAGCGCGACCCTGGCTAACATGGCCGGATTGAACAGGTTTTGCCCCAGGCCGCCATAGACTTGCTTGCCTAATATAATCGCCAGTCCGGCACCAACCACGCCTATCCACCACGGCGCCCAAGGCGGCAGCGTTATCGCCAGCAGCCAGCCGGTCAATACTGCTGAGCCATCCATAATGACCGGTGTAGCCGCCCTGCCCGCCAGCCGTATACAGAAAGCCTCAAAACCCACCGCCGAGACCACGGTAATCACAAACAGATTCAGTGCCGGCCAGCCGAAACACCAAATGCCGAAGACTGTTGCCGGTGTCAGCGCCAGCATGACTTGCCACATAATTTGACTAACGCTGGATTTTGCCCCGACATGCGCGCCGCTGCTGGGCTTTAAATGAATCATCATACTGCCGCCTCCTGCTCTGCTTTTAGCCGTTCCCGTTCTGCTTTGGCGGCAATTCGCGCCAGCTCGTCTTCACGTTGCTGCTGGGCAATGCGTTCCAGCCGGGCGTTGCGGTCATCCATCAGGCGTTTGGTTTGCTCGGATTTATGCGCCGCTTGCTGTCTGGCCATGACTTCGCCCGAGGCATATTTAAAATACTGTACTAAAGGGATATTGGACGGACAGATATAAGAGCAGCAACCGCAACTAATACAGTCTTTTAAGCCAATATCGACTGCCGCATCCAGTTGGTTAACACGAATATTGTTGGCCATATCTAAAGGCCGTAAACCTGCCGGACAGACAGTCACGCAACTGGCGCAACGGATACAGGGCTTTTCGTCGCTGTTTTTAAGCTCGCTTGCTGTTAACGCCAGAATACCGCTGGTGGCTTTAACTGTTGGTAATCCGGAGTGCGGTAAGGAATCGCCCATCATCGGCCCGCCCATAATGATGCGCGCAGTATCTCCGATATTTACTTCGCAAAATTTGAACAGTTCGGAGATTAACGTTCCCAGCGGCACTTCGACATTCATAGGCCGTCCCACCGCGCCGCCTGCCACGGTAATCACGCGACTGACCAGCGGTTGCCCGTAGCGTATGGCTTTATGAGTCGCGTAAGCAGTGCCGACATTATGAATAGTCACACCGATTTCCGATGACCGGCAGCCGACCGGGACTTCCTTGCCGGTGACATAACGGATCAATTGCCTGTCCCAACCCATCGGGTAGCGGGTGGGGATTTGTATCACTTTAATCCGCGGATAAGGTTCTGCCGCAGCGCGCATTGCAAAATAAGCTTGCGGTTTGTTGTCTTCAATCGCCACCACGGCGTGCTCAGGGGTCATCCCGGGCTGTCCTGCCAAGCCACCTTCCGGCGAATTGGTCATGCCGTGCAGCATCAAACGCACGCCATCGATAATCTGCTCGGCGCGCTCCTGCATTTGCCGGTCATCGCAGCTTAAATAAGGCTCGCATTCCGCGCCGTTAATAATCAGTGTATCGATATGATTCTCGCGCCCCATATTGAGCTTAACTGCTGTGGGAAACGTCGCACCGCCCAAGCCGACAATGCCTGCGGCGCCGACGCGTAAACTTATATCTTCAGGCGTTAATTGGAAGGGATCGACGACCGGATGCGTTTCCATCCATTCATCCTTGCCATCGGTTTCCAGCACAATCATACGAATCGGTAAGGCGGACGGATGCGGTGCCGGATAATCATTTACATCAAGAATGATGCCTGAGCTGGGCGCGTGAACCGGTGCGGAAATCAGGCCTTGACTGTAAGCCAGTAACTGGCCTTTCAGCACTCTGTCACCGACTCTAATCAGCGGCTCGGCGGGCTTGCCGACATG
>JAQTQN010000054.1:0-10536 GCA_028712225.1 Methylobacter sp. | reverse complement strand
CCTGCAAACAGCACCATCACCAGGGTAAAGCCGACAGCGGAACCAAAGCCGAAAATCATGCTTTGCATAAATCCGTATTGCTCTTGCACGTTTAATAATGCCACGCCCAGCACTGCGCAATTGGTGGTGATCAGCGGCAGAAATATCCCCAGTATCTGGTACAACACCGGGCTGGTTTTATGTACGACCATTTCAGTAAATTGCACCACCGCCGCAATCACCAAAATAAAGGCGAGTATGCGCAAAAACTGAATATGCAATGGCGCCAGAATAAAATGCTCCAGCATCCAGCTGGTCATCGCGGCCAAAGTCAGTACAAAGGTGGTTGCCAAACCCATGCTCAACGCAGTATCCAGTTTTTTAGAAACCCCCATAAACGGACACAGCCCGAGAAATTTCACCAGGACCACGTTGTTAACCAGAGCCGTGCCTAATAGAAGTAGAAGGTATTCACTCACTGTATTTTCCAGGCTGTTTGTAAGGCTGTTTACAACATAAAAGCAGCAATTATGCCAATCGGGCAAATAAGCAAACACGCCAAGTGTAACGGCCTTAAATCATGTAAAGACGCCCCAAAACAGTGCATAAAAACTGTTGTAAGTAATACATCCCGACAATGATTAAAAAGTGTCTGTCGTAAACATTACAAAATTCAACCGACCAACAATCGCTTGTAGATAACCCACAAAACTCGCCCCGCCCATGGTTCGACAAACTCACCACGAACGTGCCGGGTTGCTTTATAAAACACCGTTCGCATTGTGCAAGGCATCAGCTATTAATTCTGGCGTCATATTTGCTATGTAATTCTTAAAGCACTTAGTTTACGGATATGACTATGAAAAAAACTTCATTACGATTTTTACAGGCGCACACCAATATGACGAGCATCATCGACGAACTTGCACCTGATGTATTTGGAGAAGACTATAAAAACAATGCCGACGGGATGCCTTACAACTTGTTTGTGGAAACGGTTGAACAAGTGCCAATCGCCATTTCCATTACCGATAAAAAAGCCAAGATTCTTTATGTGAATGAGGAGTTTTGCCGCGTTACCGGCTACCAGCCTGCTGATGTTCTGGGTAAAAACGAATCGTTGTTATCTGACAAATCCACCCCTCGAAATGTCTATTACGATTTGTGGCATACCATCAGCAAAAAAAAGGTATGGCGCGGGAAATTGTGCAACCGGCATAAATCCGGCCAGCGTTATCTTGCCGATTTGACGATAGCGCCGATGTTAAATGAGCAAGGCACGATTACCCATTACATCGGCATGCATAGGAATATTACCCAATCGCACGAATCGGAAAAAAAGCTGATCAATCAAAAGTTATTGATCGAATCGGTGATTAATTCATCGCCCATTGCGATGGTTGTTATCGATAATCAGGACAAGGTCATTTTAGATAACCACATGTATAAAGCCCTGGTCAGCGACCTGGATAAAAGCGAGCCTGCCAGCCATTTCCTGCACTTGTTGCGGGATGAAATGGGCGATTTATGGTCGCAGCTACAAACTAACGAACAAGGCTTTAGTAACCGTGAATTTAGAATAGAAGGCAAAGGCAGCCGCAGATCTCGCTGGTTTTCTTGTGCAGGCAACTGGTTTATAGAAAATGAAGTGAACGCAGATGCATTTTTTGAGAATGTCTCAAAACAGTACCTGATACTGACCATTACCGACATCACCCGGCAACGCCGGCAAATGGAAGAGCTGCATATTCAGACTTTAAAAACCATTATGTCTGAGGATGAACGTGTGCGCAGCATCAGGGAAACGTTGTTGGGTGCGATGCACCAAATTCAAATGCCCATGAACCAAATTAGGGCGGCCGAGCAGATTTTCAGGCACAAACGCGATGATCAGCATGCCGGTTTATTGCAAAGTTTGCAGCAAATTCAGCAATCCGGCGAAGCAGCCATTGCGACCATGCAAAAATGCATCCCTGAAATTCTGCAAACGGCAGTTATTCCGGTGAATCTAAATCAAATTCTGCATGACGTGCTGTTACTGAGTGACCAACGCTTCTCGAATGTCGGCTTAGACGTGCATTGGCAGCCACTGTCCCCGCTGCCACACATACTGGGCTCTGAAAATCGCCTGCGCATATTATTTAAGCAATTGATCGACAATGCCATTGATGCAGTCAGCGAGTCAAGCAGAGAGGATCAGCGGATTAAGATTTCGACCACCGCCGATGCTGATTTGGTTTATGTCTGCATTGAAGATACCGGCCCCGGCATTCCCGTTGAAAAACGCACCAAAGTGTTTGAGCCTTTTTACACCACTCATACCATGGGAGGTAATCAAGCGGGCATGGGTCTGGTTATCGCCAAGGAAATTGTTAACCAGCACAAGGGATTTATTGATATAGACCCTGATTACGATCAGGGATGCCGATTTAAAATAAGCTTTCCGCTGCACAAACAGGAGTCGGGGAGGTTAATGTAATGACTGAACGTACCCAGCTGATAGAAGCCGAACTTGATACCTTGTACCTGATCAGTCAAGTATTAAACAGCACGCAAGATATGCATGCAAAACTGCAGGCTGTTCTGGAGATACTCCATAAACGATCAGGGATGCGTTCGGGGATGATAACAATAAGGGAAATTGAAAATAACAGCATGATTGTCAGCGCCGTTCACTCCGACGGGGCCAGTAAACAACTTGATCAGCCGGTCAGGTACAACCCTGGCGAAGGTTTAATGGGGGCAATACTAGCCGCCGGCAGCACCATTGTTGTTGATAAAGTCTCAGAAGAACCGCGTTTTTTAGGTCGCTTGGGTTTATACGATCCCGAATTACCGTTTATCGGCTCACCTATTTATATAGAAGACGGCGACACTATTGGCGTGCTGGCCGCCCAACCCGACAACAGCCGGTTTCTGGGCGAGCGCGCCCGCTTTATGGAAATGGTTGCCAACTTGATTGCCCAAAGCGTCAAGATGCTGCGCGTCATCGAGCGCAAGCAACGCCATCTGCTGAGTGAACGGGATCAACTCAAACAAGCATTAATCAAAAACTACAGCTTTGAAAATATCATCGGCCATTCACCGCCGATGTTGAAAGTGTTCGATTTGATTCGCCAGGTTGCCAAATGGAATACCACGGTATTGATTCGTGGCGAATCGGGTACCGGTAAGGAAGTGGTCGCCAATGCCATTCACTTTAATTCCGGCTGCGCCAGCGGACCTTTTTTAAAACTCAATTGCGCCGCCTTGCCCGATACCTTATTAGAATCTGAATTATTCGGGCACGAAAAAGGTGCGTTCAGCGGCGCCATTAGTCAACGTAAAGGCCGCTTTGAACTTGCCGACAATGGCACCTTGTTTCTTGACGAAATCGGCGAAATTTCCGCCTCATTCCAGGCCAAACTGCTGCGCGTATTGCAGGAAGGTGAATTTGAGCGCGTCGGCGGCACCCAAACCATCACCGTCAATGTCCGCATCATTGCCGCGACGAATCGTAATCTTGAAGAAGAAGTGACTAAAGGCGCCTTCAGGGAGGATCTTTATTACCGGCTAAACGTCATGCCGGTAAACATGCCGACGTTACGCGATAGAACGGAAGACATCCCGGAGTTGTCGGAATTTTTGTTACGCAAAATTTCGGAACAACAAGGCGGCCGACCATTGGAAATCAAAGAAAGCGCAATCCGCATCCTGATGAAGCACAACTGGCCCGGCAACGTCCGCGAACTGGCAAATCGCCTGGAACGCGCGGCAATTATGAGTCAAAACGGCATTATCGATCGCGATGTCATGGTCAGCACCGGTCTGGAAGATGAAATCGGCACAGGCTTCAGTCATCATCCGCAAAAACTGGCTACTGTTGATTTTAATGATGAAAACATGGATGACCGAGAACGTGTCATTGCTGCATTGGAACAAAGCGGCTGGGTACAAGCCAAAGCTGCCCGTTTGCTAAACATGACGCCAAGACAAATCGCCTATCGCATTTTGACCTTGGACATCACCATGAAACAAATTTAAGTATTTGGAGCAGCAATGACTATTTTATATGTGCAACACGATTATGCCGTCTTCGGCTTTGGTGAATCCAAACAAAAAGCCATTGCTATGGCTGCAGAATGGTTAAAAGATGAAACCGGCAAACAAGGCTGCTCAGTTGAATATGCAGAAAGCCTATTGGTAACCTCGCCCAACCCCGGCCAAATGACCCTCTATCACACGGATGAAACCATTCCCCCCGATGCGGAAAACTGGGGCGGCGAAGAGCTGTTGGATTGGTATCATGATGTAAGTTGAGGTTGAGATCGATAACTTGGGTACCTTTAAAGCACCCAAAGCCAACGACACCCAGGGCGATTATAGCGGGGATGGCGGCAGCCAAGGAGGTATCGATTAATAAGCCGGTGCAGAGTAAGCGCGGGGCGTTGTTGGAATAATCATGCTGTTCGTGCCCGACATCACAGTACCTCAGGTGTCGGGCAAAAAAGCGTTGCCCGATCTACGCGACTGTCGAAGGATAAATGGATAATTTTTAGACGATTCCCCTAAGTGGT
This sequence comes from Methylobacter sp., assembly GCA_028712225.1. GTDB lineage: Bacteria > Pseudomonadota > Gammaproteobacteria > Methylococcales > Methylomonadaceae > JABFRC01. The sequence goes on along the minus strand of JAQTQN010000054.1, from coordinate 6,001 downwards.
ATTTCGCCGAGCTCTTCTGTCAAAGACACACCTCACAACAACGATATGCTTCTCTTGGCATAAGCTTCAGTTCTTGCAACAATCTTATTTACTGTGAGACTACTAACCTGCACTTCAATTGCTAATCCGGTTTCGTTTACCCGATTACTTATATCCTGCCTTAATTCTGATACGTTTAAAACATCATTTTTAGAAATTGTTCCCTCTGTTTCCCAACTTCCAGTGCTGTATGTTGGACATAAAAAGCACGCCCAACATACCGCACTATTCCGGCCTACAAGACTAAGTTTTTAATCATTGTTATGTTCAGCGAAATACATCTGCAGAGCGGTTTTTGTGCGCAAATTGTTTTGACGCATATGCGTGATTAGATGCATAAAAAGTTCTCGTATCACGAAGTACCCTTCTGCTGGATGTGAGTCGAGATAAGCGATCAACTCCGGGCCGTTAACCTTAATGACTTCACAATTAGTCAAAGCGATAACTTCTGCGCTGCGCGGCTCACTGTCGAACATAGACAATTCCCCGAAAAGGTCGTTAACACTTAGACGTGCAAGTCTTGCCGGTAAGCCGTGATCATCATTCTGAAGGCTGCTAACTACTTCAACTTCTCCGCTAACAATCAAAAACAAGTCCTGCCCTTCATCGTCTTCTTTGAGAATGACGCTATCGGCCTGGTAAGTCATTTTTTCACAATGCACTGCTTTAAGAAACGCGGGATCGGAGAAGATAGCTTTTAGATTATTCATGGTATTACCCTATAAAAATGCCGATGATACTCGACAGAGATTGAATGATGAAACGATTGCAAAACAGAAAAAAACCATCAGTTCGCCTGAAGAGTACACATTAAAAAGCAGTGGTGAAGTCGGCGGTTTAAACTCTACGATAGAAAATTAATTCCATAGAATATAGCAGGGTTATTGAGAATATCTAGGTCCTGCAGGCGTTTCATCTAAACAATAAAAGGAAGGTGTCGTGAATTTTGTGTCACTGGTATTTAATTACTGCCGAGGCATTCGCTCCTCAAAAGATTGGAAGTTTTAATAAGACTGACGCAGACCGAAATAAGAACACTGTTATTTATACTCCCCATTGTCCCCTTCATTACAAAACCCAAAAACATGACTGTTGACTTTACAACAATCCCGCCGCCCACAAAATAATATGGCCTTATAAATCAAAGATATAAAACAAAATACCGCCTTTGGCATGGCCTGTGCATTTACTTTTTCAAGTCAACGCACAAACGAGGTCAAGGCTATGCAACTACCAGTATTGAATGATGCCCCTGCTCATGCAGCGGAAAAAAAAGGCGGCTGTTCCGCGAGTTCCTGCGGTACTACCGATAATCAAATGGATTCATTGCCTGATTCGATACGGGAAAAGGTACAGAATCATCCGTGTTATTCAGAAGATGCTCACCATTACTTTGCCCGGATGCATGTAGCTGTTGCTCCGGCTTGTAATATCCAATGTCATTACTGTAATCGTAAATACGATTGCGCCAATGAATCACGCCCCGGCGTGGTGTCTGAATTGTTAACGCCGGATCAGGCCGTTAAGAAGACCATGGCGGTGGCAGCCAATATTCCGCAAATGACGGTATTAGGCATCGCAGGTCCGGGTGATCCGTTAGCTAATCCTGAACGCACCTTTGAAACTTTCCGGCGGTTGAGCGAAGAAGCACCCGACATTAAGTTGTGCGTTTCTACTAACGGTTTAGCTCTGCCAGACGCGGTAGAGGAATTGTCAAAGCACAATATCGATCACGTCACTATCACCATCAACTGCGTTGATCCTGACGTCGGCGCGAAAATTTATCCGTGGATTTTCTGGAAGAATAAACGCATTAAAGGCAAAAAAGGCGCAAAAATCCTGATCGAACAACAACAAAAAGGCCTGGAGATGCTGATTGCCAAGGGCATTTTGGTGAAGGTCAATTCGGTGATGATTCCAGGTGTCAACGATCAGCATTTGGCGGAAGTCAGCAAGGTTGTTAAATCCAAAGGCGCGTTTTTGCATAACGTAATGCCGCTGATCGCCGAAGCCGAGCACGGCACTTTTTACGGTGTGATGGGCCAACGCGGCCCGACTCCCGATGAATTACAAGATCTGCAAGACAGCTGTTCCGGCGATATGAACATGATGCGCCATTGCCGCCAATGCCGTGCGGATGCGGTGGGCATGCTGGGTGAAGATCGGGGCGACGAGTTTACGCTGGATAAGATCGAGGACATGGAAATCGATTACCAGGCGGCGATGGAAAAACGTGCGGTGATTCATCAAGCCATCCAGGCGGAAATGGACAGCAAACGTTTGGAAAAAGCGGAAAAAGCTCAGCAACATAAGCAAGAACCCAAGCTCAGTACGCGGCCTGTATTGATGGCCGTCGCTACCAGTGGTCAAGGCGTAATTAACATGCATTTTGGTCATGCCAAAGAATTTCTGATTTACGAGGCCTCACCGGACGGTGTTCGTTTTATCAGTCATCGTAAAGCCGACCAGTATTGTGCCGGCGACACTTCATGCGGTGACGGTGAAAGCGTTTTGCAAGTGACCGTCCGCACATTGGCGGGATGCGAAGCAGTGTTGTGTTCCAAAGTCGGTTATGAACCTTGGGAAATGCTCGAAGCCGCCGGCATTATGCCGAACGGCGAACATGCCATGGAGCCTATCGAAGAAGCTGTGATGGCAGTTTATAAGGAAATGGCGGCGGCCGGTAAGCTGGACTCGACGCCTGAAGCGGTCAGGGCGAGTGCATAACAAGCGATTGTATAGGATGGGCTGACGAAGAAAGCCCATCTATGCCTCGGTATCTTTCGCGATTGATGGGCTTCGTACCTTAGCCCATCCTACGTTTCAGGAGTTGTCATTTATCGTTCCCACGCTCCAGCGTGGGAACGCCGCCAGAGACGCTCTGCGTCTCACACCGCTGGAACGATAAGAATTAGGAGTCTGTCATGGCAGTAAAAATTATTGAATCTTGCGTTAATTGTTTTGCTTGCGAGCCGGTTTGTCCAAGTAAGGCTATTTATGAAGCCAAACCGCATTTTTTGGTTGATCCTAAAAAATGCACCGAATGCGAAGGTGACTTTCCCGATTTTCAATGCGCCAGTATCTGCCCGATTGAAGGTGCGATATTGAATTCACTCGGAGAAGCAATCAATCCGCCCGGCTCTTTAACCGGTATTCCGCCGGAAAAAATGGCGGAAGCCATGGCCGAGTTGCAGTCCCACTAATTGAGGGCATTCTGATGGCTACTGTTAATTTCTACGAAAAGCCCGGTTGCATTAACAACACCCGGCAAAAGAAACTGTTAGCAGCAGCGGGCCATCAGGTGATAGCCAAAAATTTATTAACCGAAGGTTGGCAGCCTGAGCGCTTACGGGCTTTTTTCGGTGATCTGGCGGTACGCGATTGGTTTAACTACAGCGCACCGGCGATCAAACTGGGTGAGATTGCCCCGGAAAAGTTGACAGAACAGCAAGCGCTGGCGCTGATGGTGGAAAATCCGCTGTTGATTCGCCGCCCGTTAATGCAAGTGGGTGATCGCTTGATGGCAGGGTTCGATCAACAAGCGGTAGATGCGTGGATTGGTTTAACTGAAATCGAGACAACTACTGATTTGGAAAGTTGTCCGAAGACACTTGCTCAGGCAAGTTGCGGCCATGAGTAAGTTACCGATCTTAACCATTGATGGCGCACCACAGGCCATTGCGTTATCAGAAAGAGTGCATTGGATTGGTGCGCTGGATCCTAATTTACGCAACTTCGACATCATCTTAAAAACGGCCAACGGCACGTCATACAACGCCTATGTCGTCAGAGGCAGTGAAGGCGTGGCCGTGATCGACACGGTTAAGGAAGCGTATGCCGGCGATTTTTTTGCCCGACTGGAGTCAGTCGCGCGTTATGACGAAATTAAAGTCATCGTTTTAAACCATCTCGAACCGGATCATACCGGCGCGTTACCTGAGCTCATGCGCCGTGCGCCGCAAGCTCAGCTTTATATTTCCCAAAAAGCGCAATCCATGCTCAAGGCATTGTTAAAACAGGATGAATTCGATTTTACGCCGGTCATGACCGGCGACAAGGTTTCACTGGGGGATCGCACCTTAGAGTTTTTACACACGCCCTATTTGCATTGGCCGGATACCCAATGCACTTATTTACCGGAAGAAAAAACTTTGTTTTCCGGCGATGTATTTGGCTGCCATTTTTGCGATGTACGTTTATTTAACGATGAAGTCGGTGATTTTCGCTTCTCGTTTGAATACTACTACGCCCACATCATGCGGCCGTTTAAGGAGTATGTAAATCGGGCATTAACTCTGATTGAACCGCTGGCGTTGGACAAAATATTGCCTGCGCATGGCCCGCTACTGCGTGATCAACCGCAAAAATATGTCCAGCGCTATCGCGAATTATCGAGTTCTGCATTGCAAAGTGAAATCAGTGTCGGCGAGAAAACCCTGCTTATTTTTTATATCAGTTCCTACGGCAATACCCGGCGTATGGCCGAGGCTGTTTATGAAGGCGCAATGGCCGTTGAGCATGTGCGTGTCTCGTTATACGACCTGGAAGGCAGTGAAATTTCACCTTTCGTTGATTTGATCGAAGGTGCGGACGGCATTCTATTCGGCACGCCGACCATCAACGGCGATGCGGTTAAACCGGTGTGGGATTTATTGTCGTCATTGGCGGTAGTCAATCTCAAATCTAAATTGGGCGGCGTGTTCGGCTCATACGGCTGGACCGGCGAAGGCGTGAAAATGGTTGAGGACCGCTTACGTGGACTCAAGTTGCGTGTGCCGATTCCAGGTATACGCATCAAGTTAATTCCGACAGATGAGGAAATCCAACTCTGTCGAGATTTCGGGCATGAAATGGCTCTGGATTTAATGGGTTTAAGGCAAGCCAAAGTGATTGATATGGCTGATCTTGCATAATTTTTTAACACAACAGGAGAGTAGAAATGGCGAAAGCGTCGATTACATTTGAAGATATTAACGTTACCGTGACTGCACCCGCGGGCACCCGGCTTATCGAAATTTCCGAAAAAGTCGGTTCAGGTATTGTTTATGGCTGCCGTGAAGGCGAGTGCGGCACCTGTATTACCAAAGTAACGGAAGGCTGGAACAACCTGACCGAACCGTCAGTGCTTGAAGATAAAGTCTTACGTGAAAACATGGCAGGCAAACATAACCGGTTAGCCTGCCAAGCGCAGGTGCTGGGCGGAACCATTAGCGTTAAGCCGGTTTAAAACACTATTAAGTCACTGCCATTAAGCAAGCTGTAGGCCGGAATAAACCAGTTTGAACGCGAGTAAAAACTGGCGTTTCCGGCACACCGAGCACCAAAAGCCGCCGGAAACGACCGACTTTAGCTACGCTCCGTCGGTCTTATTCCGGCCTACATTTGCAAACCAGTGACGTTTTATTGTTGCTTTAAACAAGCAACGCCACAGCTATTTTTATTTAGGAGTAAATCATGGCTTTAGTTACCTTTTCAAATCCCGAATACCGGGATAAAACCGTTTATGCCGTAGCGGGCAGTCACACAGAATCACTTTTAAAACTGGCGCGTGAGAACAAAATCCCCATCAATTATGAATGTGAAGATGGCGAATGCGGCACCTGTTTGGTAAAAGTTAGCAGTGTCGATCAGAAGCACCAACGCATGGGCGGCCCTTTAACTGAAAAAGAAAAAGCCGTACTGCAATCCAGCGGCAAAATCACCAAAGAAGAAATGGAAAAAATGATTGTTGATGACCTGCCCTCGCCCTGGCGCTTGGCTTGCCAGATGATAGTCAGGGATGAAGATATTTTGGTCGAATATTAATCATGTCACCCGCTCTCCAACACCAGGACAACCGGGCACAAATCTATTCCCGGTTAAAGTCGGAAGCCTTGATGTCTCCTAATCATGACTGGCTGGCCTGTATGGTAGCCAGCTGGTGTGATGGTCAAGGCGTTTTACCTGACACCCTGGGGTTGGA
>JAQTQN010000256.1 GCA_028712225.1 Methylobacter sp. | reverse complement strand
CCAGCCAGGCGACCGATTCGGCATCCAAATGGTTGGTAGGCTCATCTAATAACAGCATAACGGGGTTGGAGAGTAATAACCGGCATAAGGCCACGCGGCGTTTTTCCCCGCCTGACAACTTGGTGACGTCAGCATCCCAATCCGGCAAGCGGAGCGCATCGGCAGCGATTTCAAGCTTTCGTTCCAATTCCCAGGCACCAGCGGCTTCGATTTTTTCCTGCAAGTCGGCTTGCTCTGCCAGCAAGGCATCAAAATCGGCATCCGGTTCGGCAAAAGCATTGTTAACTTCATTAAACCGATCCAGCACCGCCTTGATTTCGGCAACGGCTTCTTCAACATTGCCGCGCACGGTTTTATTGGGATCAAGCTGCGGCTCTTGGGGTAAATAACCGATGTTGATCCCTTTTAAAGGGATTGCTTCACCTTCAATATCTTTATCCAGACCCGCCATAATTTTCAGTAAGGTAGATTTACCGGAACCATTTAGGCCCAGTACACCAATTTTTGCGCCCGGAAAAAAAGACAGCGAGATGTCTTTGAGGATGTACTTCTTGGGCGGAACAATTTTACCCACCCGGTTCATTGAAAAAATATATTGCGCCATGATATTAGAGTTTCACCCATTGGTTGGATTGGTTAAATAACGTGCCGGTATTATTTCATGTTATAGCTGCTTGTTAATAGTCTAAGCAAGCTCCGGAATTGCACCTAGGTATAAACCAGCCCGCCATTTACAATACGTTTTTTAAGTAGTCATCTTATTTTCCGGTCCATGCCAAAAAAACATTTAGGTTTATTACTACTGTTGTGTGTCTTGCTGACCGTGACGGTTGTTTATTTATTCCCAGCCGCATCACAAAAGGCCGGGATAACGCCACCTGCGACAGTTTATAGTCAAGCAGGTGCTGGTGAGGGCGTAGAAAAACCCTGTTCAAATGAACATCCCGAGTGGCAGCCAGCACAAGTCATTGATGGCGTCAGCATTGACGAGTCAATTTCTTGCGAGCCTGACAATCCTTACGACGTGGCGGTATCAGTCAAAGGCAGCAACAATGTTTCTATGGGCACGCTGATGCAGTCGGATTTTGCACAAGATGCCGTCACTATGAGCGACGACGTGGATCACGACGGCGACCCGGATATCATCCGCATTAAACTGGAAGTGGTCGAGCTTAACGGCTCCAGCCCGGATGGTGAGTATTTAATCAATACTTACGATATAGCTCCAGGCATTCAGCCTGGATTGTGGATGTATGCGCCAAAATCCAGCGGCATGGCGGTTAAAAACTTCAATTCCCTCGTCGCCCGACCATTCTTGAGAGCGCCGTCGCCGGTAATCCGCGTCGAACAAGGCGATAAGGTCTATGTCACCTTGGAAAATACGCACTACTTGCCCCATACCATTCACCTGCATGGCGTCGATCATGCCTGGCATATAGGTGCTTCTGACAATGACGGGGGCGAAGAACACCCGGTTTACCCCGGCACCAGTCACACCTATGAAATCCAGCCCAGACATACCGGCACCATGTTCTATCATTGCCATGTGCAAACCGCCCAGCACTTTATGATGGGCTTAAACGGCATGTTTATCGTCGAAGAAAACGCCGCCAATAACTGGCCGCAAACTTTCAATATCGGCGCAGGTAAAGTGCGTCACCCTGCGGCGGCGGTTAAAAAATCTTTCGACCAGGAATATGACTTGCACTATCAATCAGTCGATAAACGCTTGGCCGGTATTATCCAGAATGCCAACGACCCTAGATTGGTTGCGCAACGCATGAGCCGCGACTACAACATCACAGAGTCTTTCGAAAACTACTTTCTGCTCAATGGCCGGTCGTTTCCTTATACCTTGCGTGACGGCCTGGTAGTGGTCAATGAAAATGAGCACATCAAACTTCATGTAGCCAATGCCCAGCGCTCTTCGGTAGCCCTCCATATCCACGGCCATAAAGCCACCATTACCGCTTACGACGGCGTCGAGCAACCCGCTGCAGCGCAAATCACCCGTGATGTTTTCGACATTGCCACAGCGCAACGGATTGATCTGGATTTGCAAACCACTAACGATGGATTGCACAGCTATAGCCCTGGATTGTGGATGTTTCATGACCATGTCCCTACCGGCACGACGACCGACGGTATGGAACCCGGCGGTAATATGGCCATCTTGGCTTATCGACCGTTTGTCGACGAACAAGGCATGCCGAAAATGCATGATGCGCTGCTCGACCAAGTGTTCAACAAAAACTACTATGCAAAAAAACAACCGGTCTGGGGCACAGGCGATTTTGCCCAGTATTTAGCAGACGCCGGTAAGATCGCACCAGATTATCTGCGTATTATTTTATTTGGCTTGGCGGCTGGCTTGTTAGTTGGGTTGGCGGTCATTATTTTGCTGATCTTCCGGCGGAAATCACAGTCATGAAAATACTTTTAGCTTTTATTGCCCTGCTGCTTGTTAATCAAGCCAAGGCAGAAATGATGAATCATGGCGGCATGATGATGGATGAAACCGGCATGATCATGAATGCCAACCACGACAAACTGCCGCGCGATTGCCTTAAAATCGCCGGCGACGTCGACATCACTATCCGAGCTGGTCACAAACACGCACAAAAATTCAACGGCAAGATGTTTGCCTTCGACAATCAGGAGTGGGACGTAGCCCCCTGCTCTCGCATCAACATCACTTTTATAAATGACGACCAAATTCGCCATCAATTGATGATTCACGGCTTGCCCGGCTACATCTACCCGCAAGGCATGTTTCATCTGGAGTTGTATGGACAAGGCGAATTAAAAGCATCTCTGATCATGCCGGCGCTAAAGAAAACTTATCTCGTGCATTGTGAATTAGCACAGCACATGGAAAAAGGCATGAAAGCGCAATTAAAAGTAGATGGCGGCGATGGCGACTTACCTAGCATTCCCGGCATTAGTAAGCCGGTTAAAGCGGATATTTATGCCGTGGATTGGAACAATAATATTTGGCTGGTGTTGGTGGTATGCATTTTAGTCGGAGTGATAGTGCCGTATTTTCTGCTCAGAAATAAACTTTGATCCGCGATTGAAAGCGATTACTCAAACAGACCGTTAACCTGACAAAATTGCCAAGGTTGTCAGGGCACTGACAATTTTGTCAGTCGCAAACTAAGCTGGACACTCATGATTTTAGATGCGTTACTCTCTTTAATTTACAGACGTCCAAGTATCGTTCCCGACAATCAGCACAGATGTAAAACCAATCGCAGACTCACCTGCTTTTCAACAGCACAAAAAAAAACCGCCCTACCAAGAAAGTAGGTGCGGTTTAGAAATCTGTTTTAAATCAACAATGATATAAAACAACTACAAACTAAAAACGATTAGCAATTTAGAGCAATTTTTTACGTTTTGATACTGAAAGTAAGCCGAATAAGCCAATTCCAAACATCCAAACAGCTTGTGGCAGAGGGACTGTCACGGGTACGTCTTGTGAAGGAACTACGGTCAAACCAACAAATTTCTTCTGAATGAACGCCAACTCACCATCTGCGCTAGTTTTAGCGCGC
>JAQTQN010000053.1 GCA_028712225.1 Methylobacter sp. | reverse complement strand
GTTGCTAATTCTTGATCAAGATTGATTTTGGGCAACATTGAGCGATCTGAGCCTAAAGGCACCCATCCTCTATTTACTAAAACAGCCTTTTCTTGGTCTTTTAATAACAAAGGAGTCAAAACAAAATAGCCGACCTTCCCTTCGATTATCTGATTGTCCAGCAAAAATTGATGATTTGAATCATAGCGTCCCTCAACTACTATCGTTTTAAATCTCAGATTATCAGCATTGTCAGGAAGAGCTGTAAAGAACGTCAAAACGTCAGCTGCTCTGGCTTGCTCTTCTAAATTTAAAAACTCTCGTTTTTGATTTGAACGGTCTAACTGCCAAAATCCCAAAGTCATCAATAGCGAAAATACACATAGATAAGATAGAAAAGATATTGGCTCAATCTTCAATGAATAGCGGCTAATTTTGATCAACATATTTTTTGTTATTGGCATAACTGCATGAATGGCAGAGAATATAACAACACTTAATTCAGAATTAATCACTCCATGATCATTAAAAGTATCGTTATTATCTCTTTTGTTCTGATAATTATTAGCTTGGGGTCGGCGTTATTTCATCTTGTCAAACGCGACTCATCTGAACCGTCCGAAAAAACAGTAAAAGCCCTCACTTTTCGAATTTCATTATCAATATTACTGTTTATTTTTCTTTTTATTGCTTTTGCAACTGGAATTTTCAAACCCGATGGCATTGGCATGCAAATGCATAGACCGTCTGCAGAGCAACCCAAATAAGTAAAAAACCAAACAACACCGACAAAAAAAAAGCGCTGCCGGTTAGCAGCGCTTTTTTGTGCTTACATTTTAAGTTACATCAAATAAACAAATATGAATAAACCTAACCAAACTACGTCAACAAAATGCCAATACCAAGCTGCAGCTTCAAAAGCAAAATGGTTTTCAGGCTGAAAGTGCCCCTTCCAACTACGAAATAGAACAACACTGAGAATAATCGCGCCTACGCAAACATGAAACCCATGAAATCCAGTCAACATAAAAAACGTTGACCCGTAAATTCCTGAACCTAATGTTAGCCCCATTTCGGTATAGGCCTCGTGATATTCGATTGCTTGAAATGCAACAAATAAAAACCCCAACCCAACAGTTGCCAGCAAACCTTTAATCAGTTGATCGCGTTTTTTAGCCAAAAGCCCATGATGTGCCCAAGTACATGTAACACCACTTGTTAACAAAATAAGTGTGTTCAAAAATGGCAATCCCCAAGCCCCCATCGGCTCAAACTCGCCACCAACTTTACCTGGACCGTTCGTCGGCCATGTCGCCTCAAATGCTGGCCAAAGGATTTGTTGTGTAGCTGCTTTTGCACCTTCGCCACCTAACCAAGGCACTGATAAGTTGCGGGTGTACCACAATGTGCCAAAAAATACGGCAAAGAACATAATTTCAGAAAAAATGAACCACATCATACCCATGCGATAGGAAATTCCCACGCCATGGTTGTACATACCCGTTTCACTTTCGACAGACTGGAGAGCAAACCATCCACCTAACATTACGATGAACATGAGCAAACCCACGTAAATCATAGTTGTGCCTATAGGTGAACCGTTTAAAAAATTGGCCACCCCTGCAAGCATTATCATTAAGCCAGACGTCCCAACAATAGGCCAGGTTGCCTTGTGCGGAATATAGTAAGCGTCATTTGTAGACATAAGATCCTCTTTATTTTTTATTGATTTTCAGTTTTGTCAAAGAATGTGTACGAAAGTGTAATTGTTTTGTACTGTGGCGGCATATCAGGATTCACAGCAAATCGAACTGGCAACGTTTTGGCTTCCTTAGGTTCAAATAGCTGCTCATCAAAGCAGAAACAAGTAATAGTATCAACAAAGCTACTTACAAGTGCAGGTGAATAGCTATGAATCGCCCTAGCATTTATTACTTTATCTGTCTTATTTTCAGCGTGGAAATTGACAGTATGATATTCACCCGGATGAACCTTTAACTTTTGAATTTCCGCATAGAAAACCATAGGCGTGTTTTCATTCAAACTAGCAACAAACTCCACTGTTACCTCACGGTTTTTATCAACCTCATAAGCATTTTCCTTTGCTTGCTTAATAGCATCCGGTCTATCACGCTCGATCCATTTCCACTCACAAAGCACATCATAAATTGGCACTAACGCATAACCAAAACCGAACATTGCAACTGCAACAATAACAAGATTCCGCGCAAGCTTAATGTTCTTTTGAGATACCGACCGATTCATGAAGACATTGCCTTAACCACAGACAAAATATATATCGCAGCTGCAATCAAAACCAATACTACTGCAGTTAATATGTTTTTCTTTTTAGCATCCATCTATACGCCCTTGATGTAACAACAGCGTAAGCCTGCCTTTATGCATAAAGACAGGCTTACGAAAATACCCTAAATATGCTCAGTTGGTATCACTGCTGGCGGAGTAGTAAACGTGTGGTAAGGGACTGGCGAAGGCAAAGTCCACTCCAAACCATGCTTATGTGCATCTTCCCAAACTTCATCAGTCACTTTTTCACCTGTCCCGCCTCTAATTGTGTCGATAACAATATAGAGAAACAGTAACTGGCTAGCACCAAAAATGAAGCCGCCGATACTCGAAATCATATTCCAATCTGCAAACTGAATAGCATAGTCAGGAATTCTTCGTGGCATCCCTGCTAAACCTAAAAAATGCTGCGGAAAAAACAGTATGTTTACAGAAACAGTTGACAGCCAAAAGTGTAACTGGCCTATTTTTTCGTTATACATATGCCCAGTCCACTTAGGAAGCCAATAATAGCCTGCAGCCATTAAGATGAATACAGACGCTGGCACCAAGGTATAGTGAAAATGAGCAACGATAAAATAAGTATCGTGATACTGAAAATCGACAGGAGCAATAGACATCATCAACCCAGTAAAACCACCTAGGGTAAATAGAACTACGAAAGCAATTGAAAACAACATTGGAGTTTCAAACGTCATCGACCCTTTCCACATAGTCGCTGTCCAGTTGAATACTTTTACGCCTGTAGGAATAGCAATTAGCATGGTTGCATACATAAAGTACAACTCACCGGCCAACGGCATACCGACGGTAAACATATGATGAGCCCAAACAATAAAGGATAAAAACGCAATTGATGCTGTTGCATATACCATTGAACTGTATCCAAACAATGGTTTACGAGCAAAAACAGGGATAATCGTAGAAGCAACACCGAAAGTAGGCAAAATCATTACATAAACTTCAGGGTGCCCAAAGAACCAAAAAATATGTTGATAAAGTACTGGATCACCACCACCAGCTGCATCAAAAAAACTAGTATGGAAAAACTTATCAGTCAACAACATGGTCACCGCACCTGCAAAAACAGGCATGATTGCAATCAGCAGAAAACCGGTAATTAACCAAGTCCAGACAAACAACGGCATTTTCATCAAGGTCATTGCAGGGGCACGCATATTCAAAATGGTAGCAATGATATTAATTGCCCCCATAATTGAAGAAATCCCCAACAAATGCACAGAGAACACTGCAAATGGAAAAGCCTTGCCTGTTTGCAATACTAGCGGCGGATACAATGTCCAACCACCAGCTGGCGCACCACCTTCCATAAAAAGAGTGCTCGCCAACATAAGAACACCCGCAACTAAAAGCCAGAAGCTCATATTATTCATACGTGGCAGAGCCATATCCGGCGCACCAATCATCATTGGAATCATCCAGTTAGCTAAGCCAACGAATGCAGGCATCACCGCGCCAAACACCATAACAAGTGCATGCATGGTGGTCATTGAATTAAAAAACTGAGGATCAACAAATTGCATACCCGGCTCAAATAATTCAGCGCGGATAATCATAGCCATAGACCCACCTACGAAAAACATAGCCAACGCAAATAATAAATACAGCGTCCCAATATCTTTGTGGTTTGTGGTTATGATCCATCTCAAAATACCCTTGGCAGGACCATGATCGTGATCATCGTGATGATCATCATGTTCAGCAACTACAGCAGACATAAGTTATACCTCAAAAAATATATAAAAAGATTGAATGATCAATAAAGTCAATGACTTATTTTTTATCATCATCTTAATCATCGTAAACAGGAGTAATGGCTTTAGGCTGAATTTCATCACCCACACTGTTACCCAACTCCGGGGCATTTCTTATATAAGTTATCAACGCCGCCAATTCATCGTCTTTTAATTTCGAAAAGGCTGGCATTCGGCTTGTTCCAGCCTGAATAAAGCCTATCAGAGGATCAATTGGGCCTGTCACTCTAAGGCTAGCTGTTAACGCCGGATAAGTTCCTGTTATACCGGAGCCATTGATTTGATGACAAGCTACGCAATTTTTCAAATACATTGACGCTCCCTTAGACATTAAGTCTTCACGAGAAAGATCGCTTAAATCAACTGCTTCCTGTTGCTTTGCTAGCGTTTTTTTCACCCAGGCATCGTAATCAGGTTGTTCCATTGCAATAACTACAATAGGCATAAAACCGTGATCGCGACCACATAACTCAGTACATTGTCCACGATATGTGCCGGCCTTAGGAACATAAGTCCATGCTTCGTTGATAAAACCTGGATTAGCATCTTTTTTCCAGCCCAGCTCAGGTACCCACCATGAATGAATAACATCTGCGGCAGTAAATACGAAGCGAATTTTCTTGTTAACTGGCACAACCAACGGTTTATCAACATTTAACAAGTAATGAGGCACTGAATGTGGATTACCATTTGCCAATCGATGCGCCTTTTCACTGGCTTCATCAAGATGACTTTCAAATTTAATACCGTTATCAAGGTATTGATAATCCCAATACCATTGTTTGCCTGTCACTTTGATAGACATTTCCGAATCTTGCACATCATCCAGTTCAATCACTGCTTTTGTTGCAGGAATTGCCATAGCTACCAATATCAGCGTAGGAATGATGGTCCAGATGATTTCAACAGTAGTATTTTCATGAAATTGCGCGGCTTTATGTCCTTTTGACTTTCGGTGATGAAAAATCGAATAGAACATGGTGCCAAACACAGCAATGCCGATGAATACACAAATCCATAAAATCAGCATATGCAAATCATAAATATGATTACTGACCTTTGTGATTCCTTCCATCAAATTGAGCGTGTAATCTGCCTGCGCACCTTGTTGACTCGACGCCAATAAGGTCAACCCTGCAAACAGTTGCTTTGTTTTCTTCACGGAGCAGCCTCCAAATAGTAGTTATAAACTGATGTATGCGTTATATCTTTTCGTAATATCAAATTGGGCAAATGCTCAAATTTATTCCATTTACGTAATAATTATCACAAATAAACTGTGCGATTTTAACCGAACGGAACTATCTATACCAGCTGTGCTTTTCCTGATTTGAGCAGTTTACAATTATTTGATGCTCAAGCGGGGGCAATACTTAACATCACTGGATAATAATTTTGTAGGCGTGAGCGGAAACTGCAGCAAGCATAGACCGGCCAGTCTCATTAGCAGCCGCGGCCTGCTGTCTTTAATAGGCAAGTGTCTTTAAACGAAAAAAGGCCCGTGAACCGAAGAGACTCACGGGCCTGATTAGCGAATAAAACTCAACTATTTAAAGCGTCAGCATATCCTTTATCAAAATTAGGGATGTGGTTATCAAGCCATCCCTTGACCAGTTGTCCTACTTCTTCAGTGACTTCAGCTTCTCCAGCATGGAATTTTTTCTGCAAATCCGCGCATATCCCTATTAAAGCTTCATGCTCTGCTTTGTGTCGATCATATCCGCCGTATTTTTTTGCCTGCATTTCTTTTTCTTCATGACCAAAATGATCAACCACATAAGCAATCAATGCATCCAGCGAAGCGCCTACTGAAGCTCGCGCCGCACCACCAGTAGCATCGTCATACAATTTATTTAACAGTCCAAACAACACCTTGTGTTCATCGTCAGCAAAACCAACATTAGTACCATACTGAGCCGCTGTCCAAGTAATTAGAGCCATAGTGTTCCCCCGGTTTTGTTATTTAGGAGGCGCCATTTTGTTCGTCATTCAGCATTTTTTTTTGATTTACATCAATTTTTCAATCTTCTGCCTGAAAAAATATAACTAGTGCAATTTAACAACGAAAGCCGGATCAATTCGACAGCCCCCTAATTCCGGGCGATCCACCAAGTCTTGTTCAAAATCACGATGAGTTGATGACTGAAAAACTATTCGGTTAATCTTTCCGGCTGAAAACTCAAATTCTATTGCGCCACCTTTCGATCGCGGACTGCCATCTTTAGTAGTAAACAACAAAATGCCGGCTCCGCCCGACTGCTTAGCTGCTTGATCAGGTATAGGTCGCGCACAACTCAGTTCATCAATCAACAATCCTGAAAAAATCTTCGCCACCTGCTGCGAAGTCACCACCAATCCTTCACCTGGAATAGCTGGTGATACGGCAGCTGCTGGAACAGATGTATCTACGGACAATGCGGATGGAGCTGGCGATGTCTCAGGATTTATCAATGTCTCCAAGCCAAAATTACCAAGATGATTTTGCAGCAACACAGTTCCTTCACCACTTTTTGCCGTGCTCAATAAAGGAAATAATTGCTGCTCCATTTCCGCCTTATTAGGGTTTCTCAATATAGAAACCAACTGCCGTTCAATTGATTTAAGCGGTGTAAAAACTTGTTCCTTTTTCTGGCTGGCTTCGACAATTAAGTTCCAATCAGATTGCGAATTCACAGCCAATCCCATCGATTTCATAGTGACATAGTCATCCAAATTCAAACACGAACTAAAGTCTTTACTCCGAAAACCCTCAAGCATTTTGGACCGCACTTCCTCATTCAGCACTTTTTGTTGGCTAATATTGTAATTTTTCCAATCAGGGGTTTTAGCCAGAAAATAATAAATCACCGCATTACGATCAAACTTATTAAATCCTAAGTCTTTTAATATCAGCTTCAGCTTGCGGCACTCGCCTGCCACCTCGTCATAATTATTCCAATTAGGCTTCAGATTAGGCTTAGTTGCATGTTTTGATTGTTCAATCAAATCCAGCAATTTTATTTCTCCGGCTGCCGATCGAATTGGCGAGTATCCAATTTCTTCTAAAGACAAGTCACGAGCATCGGGAACGCCATCGGCTGAAGTTCTTTGTAACAATAAGGACGGCGTAATTTCAGGAATTATTTTCAATTCCCCCAGCGGCTTAGTGTCTGCACCTAAAATATTAATTCCACCTTCGGCCACGGCATAAATATTAAAAGTTGTTTGATTAAGCGTACCCGATTTACCGGAATAACTTACTACCGCTGGCAAAGAGTGCGATTCGGAACTGTTTTTTGAATCGGTTTGCTTAGGAGTAATAGTTTGTGGGTTATTTTTTGCCCATTGACCTGCAAATTGACCTATGACAGACACTCCCATCCCCACGCCCGTCAGCGCAAGCAAATTACTGGCCGCAGTTACGTCATTCACCAACCCTGAGACATCGACATCACTGTTGGCACTCGACAAGAAACTGTAATCAACTGACGTTTCCTTGCCCAAATCCAATCTCATCCACGGAGTCAGATTTAGTTTTTTTGCTTCAAATTTAAAATTACACTTACCAGTTGCCGACTGGTACGAAAACCCGGCCACTTCATTAGTGAATTTAAGCGCTTCGTTACGCACGCTAAAAAGAAGCGCTGAAGTTTGATCGCCTTTTTCATATGACGGCGTTATGTTGCTACAACCGCCCTTTAAAACGTTTTCGCCTTTGAATTCAAACTCCGAAATCAGCCGCAGATAATAATCATCACCATCGATTACCTGAAAGCCAGGCAATGGCTGAAAGACTTTTGATTTATTAGTTTGTGCGGCAGTTTGACCATTCCCCCCCCCCTGAGCAGACAAGGACGGATAATCAATTGCAATCTGCCGTGTTGAGGCACACCCAGAAAGCAGCAAACTAACAACCAAACTTAAGCTCAAAGATGGCCTGAAACGTATCAACATAAATAACCTTGCACCGACTTACTCGGTAAATGTAACTGAAACAAACGGTCTAATTAAAAACCGTTAATAGTTTTAAAACAAACAGACACAAAACACAGAATACCGCTTTCAAAAACAGCCTCATTAATTTCTAAGCTTACCCAACACAAAGTTTTTAAAACATCTGGCCTGCTATTTGCTTTTGCATCGTTAACAACAATCTAACCGATATTCCCTTACCACGCATTAACGGAGATAACCAAATGCACTTTAATTTTGTAATTAATCGTCACAACCAGCTACCAAATTCTAATGTAATACCTTCCCATTTTCTAAGAAAAACGGTGCTTGCTGTTGTAATTGGAAGTACTGCCATATCCGAGCGCATCACTAAGCATATAACGGTAGCGGGGTGAATCTGAAATTCTTGTATATTCACATTATCAAGAAATCCTCTGCCTCGACTACGGCAGTAACCAACTTATGAAAGTGGGACGAAGCGCCAGTGTCGGGCAGATGTTACCGATGCAACAACTCCGAGTGCGCCGCCAAGAGCTTCATGCTCGAATACCCGCTACCGTGCCTATAAACCGGATATCAAAGCACAGTTAGTGGATATGGCCATCAACGGTAGTGGCATTCGGGACACAGCCAGAGTACTGAAGATCGATAAGAACACTGCGATCAGCACGTTAAAAAAGGCGGCCGACCTCACCTCCGATTGACGGGGCTGAGTCGTGACGGTGACTTGAAGGTCAGATTGGAAGCGGAGGTCGATGAGCAGTGGTCGTATGTGGGCGCCAAATCCAAGCAGCGCAGGTGTTGGTACATAGATGATTGGGGAGCTTATTTACGCCATTTGGACGTTGACCAACATGAGATTGGCAAACGTAACACTCAGAAGATTGAGCGCAAAAACTTGAGCCTGAGAACATGAATCAAGTGACTGATACGTAAGACCATTGGCTTCTCCAAGCTCGAAATGATGCATGATATAGTCATCGGTTTGCTCATCAATAAGGTCGAATTTGGGAGAAATATTTACTCATGATTACAGCCCCCCCCGCCAGCAGCTAATACGCCGACACCCACTACAGCGAATCCATATTCAGTGAACTTATATGAAAACATCCAAAAATTAAACTTGGATGTGTAACAAATTACCGCTTTACATGGACCGAGTGTCGTTACGCTTGGCGACTTACGTAAAGCTATCGCCGCTAAATAAACCGGTAAAACAGATTGAGGCACCAGCATGACCGCTCTGCATTGATCTATCCCCCCCTCAGTTGGTGTAAAACATGCCGCTCTGTAGATTTTTATGTTTCGACTATCCATAAAAATCAGCCAATTCGCGCCATGATTGATAATCATCAACTCGCCGAATATTCGAAGATCTTAAGTCAGACAGGGCTTAAATAGTGCGAATTTGAGAGCTCGATCACAATTTTTTCACTACTGTTCGCTTTCATTTATCAGCCAACCGCAAATAAAACAATCCGTGCTATTATCCCGCCAGATAAAACCAGCTTACCCTAGCCGTAAATAACACCAATACCATTCATCGCATGCAACAGGAAAGATCAAGCGGACTTATCCACCCCCACCAATTTTCAATCCATGTGCTGACTCGCGCATTGGATAGCGCTTCTATAATCGTCGCACTGTACATCTCCACGGCATACTATGACGTACAGATAAACCATGATTACTTGTTACCCGTGATGGCTTGTATCGCCCTATTTACGCTATTTGCCGAATACAACGGCATCTACCAAGGCTGGCGCGGCGAACCCATGTTCGATGAAGCCTGGCGCATACTCCTATCATGGTTAATGGCTTTTGCATTAGTTGCACTGGGCATATTGTTCTTTGCACATGAATTCAATTACTCCCAAGAAAGCATCCAACTGTTTTTACCTTTAGTGCCCGCACTTATTATTCTGACCCACACCATCAAGCGACTGGCATTATCTTTATTAAGACAGCAGGGATTAAACACCAGAACTTACGCTATTTTAGGTGCCAATCCTCTCGGTAAACGCCTGGAAACAGCACTGTCACAACTCCCATGGCTGGGCTATAAACTAATTGGTTACTATGATGACCGCAATGAAGAGCCCAATCGCCGCTTAGATTTAAAAGATCAACACATTGGTGACTTCAATACTCTTTTGCAGAACGCAAGGGAAGGCAAAATCGATCATATCTACATCACCTTACCACTACGCGCAGAAACTAGAATAAGCGACATGGTTGGCAAGCTTGCAGACAGTACAGCCTCAATTAACATCGTCCCGGATTTTTTTACTTTCAACCTTATACAGTCGAAATGGACCAACGTACAAGGCATCCCCGTCGTTAGCCTGTTCGACACACCATTCAGCGAATTTGACGGTTTTATTAAACGTCTAGAAGACTTATTACTATGCGCAGTTATCCTGCCTATTATCAGTATTCCCATGTTACTGATTGCTATCGGCATTAAATTAACGTCGCGCGGACCTGTATTGTTCAAACAAAAACGCTATGGTATCAACGGCGAAGAAATCAATGTCTGGAAATTTCGCAGCATGACCGTTTGCGAAAACGGCAATGACGTCAAACAAGCCACTAAAAACGATGTTCGTATCACGCCATTCGGCAATTTTTTACGTAAAACCTCATTGGACGAACTCCCACAATTTATCAACGTGTTACAAGGCTGCATGTCAGTAGTAGGCCCCCGCCCCCATGCTGTTGCACATAACGAACTGTATCGTAAGAAAATTCAAGGCTACATGCTTCGCCACAAAGTTAAGCCAGGTATAACTGGCCTTGCGCAAATAAATGGCTGCAGAGGCGAAACCGATACCATCGACAAAATGGAAGCCAGAATCCACCATGACCTTGAATACATAAAAAAATGGTCACTCTGGCTGGACTTAAAAATCGTTTTTTTGACTACCTTTAAAGGCTTTGTCAATAAGCAAGCCTATTAGTTGCATATATTTACCAAGCAATATATGCAACTAATCACGCAAAGGGTTTGTATTTCTTAAATCGCCATACTATCTATCAAATTTTAAAAGCGGCACTTAATCCGATCGGGAAGCTCGCCACTAATTTTTTTGGTCTATCCTCTGAACACTTTTGGTGATATTTTCGAAAGACTTACTATTAAGCCCCCTAAAATAAGTCCATACAGAATTAGCCACCGCCTTACCAAAATTAAAGATTCCATAAATGGCCAAACTAAATAACCACAAAACTGCCATCCTAGCACTACTTATCATTGGTTGGATTTCAGCGTTATTCATAGAATCTTCGCAGCCACCACTGCTAATACTGGGGGAAATAAAAGGCCTCGACAAAGTTGCACACTTTTTAGCATTTACCGTTTTAGGCCTACTGATATGTGCATTATCTTTCAAACTTCATCCTAGACCCACAATTCAGCTATTTTCAATGCCGCTGCTAATCGTAATCGTGATCGGCATTCTTGAAGAAAGCTATCAGATGCTAACTCCCGGTCGAGCTTCTGAACTCATGGACTTATTAGCAGATGCTTGCGGAGCGCTATTCGCAATTTTATTAGCAAATGGTATTGCCCGCATAATGCGTACCAAAAACCTAATACGTTTGGATTAATGCTAAGAACATAAATGGGGAGCGGGGCGAAGCGCCAGTGGCGTACAGCGTTACCGTTGCGACAATGCCGAGTGCGCCACCAAAAGCTTCATGCTGGAATACCGTTACCGTGCCTATGAACCGGGTATCAAGGCACAACTGATAGACATTAGTGGTATCCGTGACACGGCGAGGGCGTACAAGATCGACAAGAGCACGGTATCAGCACGTTAAAAAAAGGCGGTCGGCCTCGTGCAAGTTAACCCCCGATTGACTGATTTAAGACGCGACGGTGAACTGAGCGTTAGACTGGAAGTGGAGACTGATGAGCAGTGCTCGTATGTGGGAGCCAAGTCCAACCAACGCTGGTGTTGGTATACCCAAGGGCACAAGTGCCGTTGACCACGCCACCAATACGATTTGGGCTTATGTGTTTGGCAAACGGACGGATGACGTTTTTAAATAACTCAAGGCGCTGCTTGCCCCTTGGATATTAGTCATTATTATTTACGCCCTTTGGGTACACAGATGATTAGGGCGCTTATTCACGCCATTTGGACGCTGACCAACATGAGATTGGTAAACGTAACACTCAGAAAATTGAGCGCAAAAACTTGAACCTCAGAACCTGCATCAAACGGCTGGCACATAAGACAATTTGCTTCACCAAACCTGAAGTCATGCATGATACGGTCATCGGTTTACTCATTAATCAGGCTGAATTCGGGAGAAATATTTACTCATGATTACAGATTTCACCCACTACCTGCTCGCTGATTAGCGCCCGATGAAAGTCGAGTAAGCCTTTTCTTATAACAAATTTGGCGTCTTGGATTTTTTTTGAGCCAGAAGAGCAGCAAAATATAGAATTTTTCAGGATCAAGGGCTTATTCATGTCGGCTTGTAAATCAACGCCCTCTCGCTTTTCAGCTATCAACTCGAATCTTTCCAGCCCAAAATACTGCAAGACATTAATTCAGCCAGCAGTAATCTTGGTGCCTGGAAAGTTTTCAATATTAACTCCCCCGATTCCCTCATAAGTTTTGCATGGTGACCAACAAATTTTAGGCAAAAAAAAAGCCCTAGATTTGCATCTAAGGCCTTGTTTTACATGGAGCTGGTGATAGGAGTCGAACCTACGACCGGCTGATTACAAATCAGCTGCTCTACCAACTGAGCTACACCAGCGAATGTCCGGGTATTATACACGACAAATCCTTCATGCCTAGTCCTTTTTGGAATTCTTCGTTATTCTCACGGTCATAACATGCGTGTTGAAGTTTCGGGCAAGTGATTGTGTTTTTACTGTAAAAAACATGTCCTATTGAAATTATCTCAGTCGGCAGCCTTACTCTCATGCATAAGTTCATATTTATTTTGGAAAGCTCTGACTTAAATTCAGCTAATAACTATTAGTTCCACGATAACCTGAAAATTGCAGAGCGCCAATCAACCTAGAAATGTAGCCCTGCCAAAACTATATAGCTAAATTCCTAAAACCGAAGAATTACCGCCGTACGCAGCCTGGTTTTACCGAAACAGGACATTCGATCAAAGTCTTCCCGTGCAATAGGAATAAATTGGCAGTCAAGCTCGCTTTGCCGACCTTCTTCCGGATCGGGATCGTGCATATACAAGCAATCATCATCAAAACCGCTCATCACCACCCAATGCGGCGCTTTTTTGCGATCCATTCTAAAGGTGCTGATCAGAACTAACGGAATAGCGCCCGCTTTAAACGCGACAATCAAATCATTCTGGGAAATATTGGCGTAATGCACAGCGATGCCCTGCTCTGTTGCCTGACGCTTGAAGCTGTCATCAACCAATTCGACGATATGCTTTTTTTCTTCATTACGAACGCCGTCAATAAACAGCGTGCCTGTATGATTAATCCACACCTCGACAGAAAATTGCCGACGTTTGGCAGCCAATGCCAAGCCTATCGGATGACAACCGCCGTGCCCGGAGGTCATAAAAATCGTAGTGGCCTCGCGCCATAGATTAATTTCTTCTTCTTGCGAGGGCTGATAGGCTCGGTTGAGCCCATGCATAGCCATCATCAGCGACGCCGGGCCGCAGGTGAACGGCGTGGTTTGTCGTAGCCAATAGACCGACCGATGTTGCAGGGTATCGGGATAACGCCGGATGCGTTTTTGATAACGCAAGGCATCCCGGTGATCTTCATAGTAATCGCGGTAGATACCGAATTTTTGAAAGCCCAACGTTTCATATAACTTAATGGCCGGGAGGTTATCCACGCTTACTTCAAGTCGCAGATATAAACGTCCGTCTTCGCGTGCGGCCTGTTCTCCGGCAGTCATTAATGCTTTGGCCACACCCAAACCACGCGATTGTCGGCTGACAGCGAGTGAATAAATGCGCGCCAGTCGCGTACCCGGGTGATAGATGATGAGAATGTACCCGGCAATGACGCCGGCAACTTCGGCAACCAACAACGCTCGGTGTTCAGTCGCGATCCAATGCTTAAAACTGCGCCGACTTAACCGATCGGTATCAAAACAGGCATTTTCCAGCCCTACCAACGCATCAAGATCGGACAACCGGGCGTCGCGAGTCGATATATTCAAGATGATACGCCTCGTAATGCTTGACTGATCACTTGCCGAGCACGGAACAACACCATTTCCTGCCAGGCCTGCTCATGCGGACAGAAATGATGCCGCATGGCTTTTGCTTGGGCAAACCTGACATGCAGGTCAGTTGCTTGCGCCCAGAGTTGATGATCGCGTAACAGGACTTCAAATAATTGCTCGGTGCTGAAAGTGCCGAATTCCAAGGTAATGTAGCAACTGCGCTCGTTCATAATCGCGTGCCAAGCATAATCCAGTAGGCCGGTCTTGGGTACTGAGCTGGACGTGCCCAGTAAAGGCAAGGTCACCGAATCCCCATACCAAGTATGCGCGATCCTTGTTCCCGTGCTATCCGGTTGATGGTCGCAAATAATTTCGCCATAGCCGTATGAGCCCAGCCCGGTATGCAAATCGATCACCGCTAAGTCCCGGTTCTGCAAATTATGCTCGCGGATTAATTGTTCGGTGACTAACCGGCCATGTGCAGGTGCTTTGCCGCCATAAAAAGGACCAAACGGATCATTATATTGCCCGCCGCTAATAGCGGTTTCCAAGGCTTCC
>JAQTQN010000255.1 GCA_028712225.1 Methylobacter sp. | reverse complement strand
ACACGCTCTTCGGTACCGTGTCCAGTGCCGACTGCCGCGCCTACGCGCAAACGTTCCTGCTCGTCTTTAGACGCGTTAGGATAATCCTTGGCTTTTTGAATGTCTTTTACGGTAATCATGCCGCGCAGATGAAAATCATCATTGACCACCAACACCTTCTCGATACGGTGCTTATGCAACAGCGCAACGGCCTCTTTACGGTCGGCGTGCTCACTGATAGTCACCAGTCGTTCTTTAGGTGTCATTACCGTTGACACCGGCTCATCAAAGCGTGTTTCAAAACGTAAATCCCGACTGGTGACAATACCCAACAGCTCATCGCCTTTAACAACAGGTACACCGGAAATGTTTTTAGATCGGGTTAATTTGATGACATCGCGGACGCTGGCATCCGGCCCAACAGTAATCGGGTCTTTAATGACGCCGCTTTCGTATTTCTTAACATGCCTGACTTCGCGCGCTTGCTGCTCGACCGTCATGTTTTTATGGATAATACCGATGCCGCCTTCTTGAGCAATCGCGATAGCCAAGCGCGCTTCCGTCACCGTATCCATGGCCGCCGCGACCAACGGAATATTCAATCTGATGTTACGGGTCAATTGTGTTGTCATTTCCACATCGCGAGGGAGCACTGTTGAGTGCGCGGGCACCAGTAAAACATCGTCAAAAGTAAGCGCTTCCTGAATAATTTGCATAGACCACACCTGATAATCGGTAAAAATAACGATGTATTATACCTGCTTATAGTGTTTTCTGTCAGGCACTTAAACCAAGTTGAGCTGTTCATTATAAATTTGGCAAGCGCACAAAAAGCGCCTTGCTTCATCAGCAAAACTTAACCAAGCCCGTGTTATTCTTACCTCAATTTTAACCACTCCGACTTAGTTGATGATTTGTTACCTCGTTGGCGGCGCAGTCCGCGACACCTTACTTGGACGACCTGTTACTGAAAAAGACTGGGTAGTCATCGGCGAAACACCGGAATCCATGCTTAA
Source organism: Methylobacter sp. (assembly GCA_028712225.1). GTDB lineage: Bacteria > Pseudomonadota > Gammaproteobacteria > Methylococcales > Methylomonadaceae > JABFRC01. Next base: position 2,589 of record JAQTQN010000255.1, on the reverse strand, counting down.
TCTGGGCTTCCGCCCGGTCGGCAAAGATTTTCCGGTATTTTTACATCCTAAAACCAAAGAAGAATATGCCCTGGCCAGAACCGAGCGTAAAACCGCTCCAGGCTACAAAGGCTTTTCTGTTCACGCAGCGCCGGACGTGACTTTAGAACAAGATTTATTGCGCCGTGACTTGACCATAAACGCCATGGCCATGACGCCTGAAGGCCAGCTTGTCGATCCCTATGGCGGCCAACGCGACTTGGAGCAACGCCTGTTCCGGCATATTTCACCCGCCTTTGCCGAAGACCCGGTACGCATTTTACGCATTGCCCGTTTTGCGGCTCGTTATGCGCAAATGGGCTTTAACGTGGCAGAAGAAACCAGAGTATTAATGCAAGACATGGTCAACAATGGCGAAGTCGACCACTTGGTCCCCGAACGTGTTTGGGCTGAATTAGTCAAAGCATTGAATGAATCTACACCGGCAGCTTTTTTTCACACCTTAAGAAACTGCGGCGCATTGGCTCGAATTCTTCCAGAGTTAGATAACTTGTTCGGCGTACCCCAACCGGAACGCTATCACCCGGAAATTGACACAGGCATCCATAGCCTACTCAGCCTGGAGCAAGCGGCGCTGTTATCGCCCAAAACTGAAGTTAGATTTGCCGCTCTGATGCATGATTTGGGTAAAGCACTATCACCCAAAGAACATTGGCCGCATCATCACGGTCACGAACAAAATGGCCTACCTATTCTGGAACAATTGTGTAACCGTTTGCGTGTCCCTAATGCTTTCAAGACTTTGGCGTTGCAAGTCATGCATTACCACACCCACTGCCACCGAGTGTCCGAGTTACGCGCCAGCACTTTAACCGACATGCTGGCAAACTTAGGCGCATTTAAAGCCAAAAATACCTTGGCCGATTTTTTACTGGCCTGCGAAGCCGATGCCAAAGGCCGAACCGGACTTGAACATACGCCCTATCCCCAGGCGGACTTTATCAATCGTGCCGCCATTGCTGCTGCAAATATTGATACCCGGCCTGTTCTACAGAGCGGTCTTAAAGGCGAAAAAATCGGCGAAGCCATTCGTCGCTTGCGTATTCAAGCCATTGCCAACTCCGCTCAGCACCATTAAGCGCTTTAGACGTGGCACCTAAATACTGGGCGCAAAGCCAATTGCCCGTTAAAATAGCATCAACGTTAACCACCTACGAATTTAATCTTATGCCTTCTTTTGACATCGTTTCAGAATTTGATAAACACGAAATTAGTAACGCCATCGACCAAGCCAACAAAGAAGTCGGCACCCGCTTTGACTTTAAAGGCACCGACTCCAAATTCGAGCTGACCGAAGATAAGCTGGTGATGATTTCTGAATCCAACTTCCAACTGCAGCAAATGTTCAGCATCGTCTGCGCCAAACTTAGTCGCCGTGGCATCGACATCGCCTGCATGGACGTTGGCACTCCCAAACCCGGCGGTAAAACAGTGCGCCAGGAAATCACCCTCAAACAAGGCGTAGATTCGGCATTGGCAAAGAAAATAGTCAAATTAATCAAAGACAAAAAACTCAAAGTCCAAGCCGCGATTCAGGGCGAACAAGTGAGAGTCACCGGCAAAAATCGCGACGATCTGCAAGACGTAATCAAAATGCTACGCGAAGAAAACCTGGAAATGCCCCTGCAGTTTAATAACTTCAGGGATTAAAACTTTACCTGATTAGCCAGCTAAAAATAAAACCGCCTCGATTGTCTATATGCTTAGTAAATTAGCAAAGCAGCCAATCCTTACAATCATGCTAGACTCATTCCCGGTAGCTATTAAGGGATCTCAGATTCAGCCCTTCGACTGTTTTGAGCCCCTTAAAGCAATGCTGCCAAACAACTAAAATAACAACACGAGGATGAGTCATTATGAAAAGTTTAAAAACGATTTTGACCGCATTAATCATCGTCGCTTCTAGCGCCGTATTATCAACACCCGCATTTGCTCAATACCCACCTGAGCAAGCCATTGACCTAACGGTTGCCAAAGTACAATCCGCCATTGATGCGCTCAAAAGTGGCGGCAGTGCTGATGCCGTATCTGATTTAATCAAAGATGCATTGGATGCCAGTAAAGAAATCAATGCCAGTGACACCGTGTTTGTTGCCCGAACCAAAGGCAGCAACACCTTAAAAAATGCCCGTAAACATCTAAAAGAAGGCTCAACTAAAGACGCCGAACAAGAGCTGGACAATGCTCTCAAAGCCTTTAGCAACCTGAAAAAATTGCTTTAACGCCACATCAACACCAGGTCGGGCAGAAATAATTGCCCGACCTACCTCACCGCTTTAACACAGTATAAACACTTACCCCACTACAGCATTCATCGATATATCCGCGCGCGTGTAATACTCCCAAATTGCGGCGCAGCCTCCCCAGAAAACAACAAAAAATTCGGGAGCGTAGGTTGGGGTGACCACAGAAACCCCAACACGACAATCGCAAAACCACCCGCAAACCATCGGCAACGAAATATCAAAGTTATACCAATCCCAATAAGTTTTTAATTAAAGCCTCGTGAATTCAATGTCATTAAGTTAATCCGTTCGTGGTGAGCTTGTC
>JAQTQN010000052.1:2154-14923 GCA_028712225.1 Methylobacter sp. | reverse complement strand
GGTGGGCGATCCCAATCATCGGCGCCAGCCCAGCGCCTCCAAACCGCGTGCGGCTGAAAAAGTTATGCACAAAAATAACATCGGGCTGCCATTTCTTGATAAAAAACCGCATTTTTATTAGCGATAACAGGCTTTTATTTTGCAGCCGCAAGCGCGTCAAGCGTGGATGTTTTTTCTCAACCCCCTCTTCATCGTAAGCATTTTTATAGATGAATAAGACGTCGTGCCCCTTTTCCAAAAAAAGATTTGTATATTTGTATGCAACTTGTTCCGTCCCAAAGGGGACGGTCGAGCCACTCAGCATAATGTTTACAATGCGCATTTAATGACTCTGAGCGAAGGATTGTAGAAGCGGGCCATGCCCGTGATATGAAGGCGCAATTCACCGGTCAACCGCGCATGGCTCGCTCCTACGAAATTATCGCCATAAAGATGATGCTGTCGTTGGAGCAAACTCGAAAGGGGATTAATAAATCCTAGCCGAGTCAATATCGGCTTATTCCCCAGCAATCGACAGTTGCTCAACCAATATGGAACCGGTGCGGATATTGCCTCGATAATCGACATCATTACCGATGGCAACGATGTGTTTCAGCATGTCTTTCAAATTGCCGGCAATGGTGATTTCTTCAACCGGGTACTGAATCTGGCCGTTTTCCACCCAAAAGCCTGCCGCTCCTCGGGAATAATCGCCATTGACCATATTGACGCCCTGCCCCATCAATTCGGTGACCAATAAACCGGTATTTAATTCTTTTAACATGCCGTCAAAATCCAAGCTGCCGGGATCGATGGTCAAATTATGCACGCCGCCTGCGTTACCGGTAGTTTGCATGCCTAATTTTCGGGCTGAATAAGTACCCAGCACATAACCTTGCAATATTCCGCCGGTGACAATGTCACGGGGTTTCGTTGCGACACCTTCGCCGTCATAAGCCGCGCTGCCTAAGGCCGCTTTTAAATGCGGTTGTTCGTGGATGCGCACAAACTCAGGAAATACTTGCGACCCCAAAGCATCCAGTAAAAACGATGATTTACGATACAAATTGCCGCCACTGATCGCGCCGATAAACGAGCCGAGCAATCCTGAGGCAGTTTCTGCGCAATACAGCACAGGGCATTGCCGGGTGCTTAAGCTACGACCTTCTAAACGTCTAAGGGTTCGCTCGGCTGCCTTATTGCCTATCGAAACCGCAGACTCAAGATGTAAGGCATTTCTGGCGACGCTATACCAATAATCCCGCTGCATGCTCTCGCCACGCTGCGCTAATACTGAACAACTTAACGAATGCCGGGTAGCCGCATAGCCTTGCAAAAAACCCAAGCTATTGCCCATCACCCGGATGCCTTGGTGAGAATTGACTGAAGCCCCCTCAGAGTTACTGATCTCGGGATGAAAACTGCGCGCCGCATCTTCACATTCGGTTGCCAAGGCAATAGCTTTATCAGCGTTGACATCCCAAGGGTGATAAAGCTCAAGATCAGGAAACTCCGTTGCCAGCAGCTGTTGTTCGGGCAACCCGGAAAAACTATCTTCACTGGTAAAGCGGGCAATGCTGCATGCCGCACTAACGGTTTCTTTAATAGAGACAAGTGACAAGTCCGTCGTACTCGCGGAGCCTTTCCGTTGACCAAAATAGACCGTCACTCCCAAGCCTTGGTCGCAATGGTATTCAAGCGTTTCGACTTCCCCCAGTCGCACGCTGACAGACAAGCCATTATCCTGGCTTAAGCCCGCCTCTGCGGCAGTTGCACCCTGTTTTTTAGCTTCGTCCAATAAGTCTTGAACGGTATTTTTTAACTGATTTATTTGCTCTTGATTTTGCACGGTAGTCTCTGTGTTTTGTATATTGGGCTCGGTTTAATTAATCCGTATGACAAACTAAACGCTAGTTCCACCTACCGTTAATCCGTCAATTTTCAACGTAGGCTGACCAACACCGACCGGCACACTTTGCCCGTCTTTGCCGCAAGTGCCGACGCCGCTATCCAGTTCCAAATCGTTACCGACCATGGATACTTTGGTTAACACATCCGGGCCGTTGCCGATTAACGTTGCGCCTTTCACCGGGCGCGTGATTTTGCCGTCTTCAATCAAGTACGCTTCGCTTGCCGAAAACACAAACTTGCCTGAGGTGATGTCAACTTGACCACCGGCAAAGTTTTTCGCGTACAAACCTTTTTTAACCGATTTGATAATCTCTTCAGGATCATGCTGGCCGGGCAGCATGTAAGTATTGGTCATGCGCGGCATGGGCAAATGCGCGTAAGACTCGCGCCTGCCATTGCCGGTCGCCTTAACGCCCATCAAACGGGCATTGAGTTTGTCCTGCATGTAGCCTTTGAGGATGCCGTTTTCAATCAAAATAGTTTGCTCGGTGGGCGTACCTTCATCGTCGATGCTGAGCGAGCCGCGCCGTCCCGGCAAGGTACCGTCGTCAACCACGGTACATAAATCAGACGCCACTCGCTCGCCTACCCGGCCGCTAAATGCCGATGTGCCTTTGCGGTTAAAGTCGCCTTCCAGGCCATGGCCGATGGCTTCATGCAATAAAATACCCGGCCAGCCGGGACCTAATACCACCGTCATGTTGCCTGCCGGGGCTTCACCCGCTTCTAAATTGACTAATGCTTGCCTGACCGCTTCTTTACCGTAATTTAGTGCCCGGTCCTGTTCGATAAAATAATTGTAATCGCTGCGCCCGCCACCACCCATGCTGCCTTGCTCGCGACGGCCGTTTTCTTCAACAATCACCGACACATTCATGCGCACCAAAGGCCGCACATCGGCGGATAACGAGCCGTCCTGATTAGCAACCAAAATGTTTTCGTAGGTTCCCGACAGGCTGACAATCACTTCTTCGATGCGTGGATCAAGCTTACGGGTTTCACTATCGACAGTTTTTAACAAATCGATTTTCTGATTAGTTGCCAGCGAAGGTAAAGGATTAACAATCGGATAATATCTTGGCCACTTGGCCGTCTTGATCATTCCCATTTGTGCTTGTTGTCCGTGACGAACAATCGCTTTGACATTACCTGCCGCTTCCAACAGCACCGGCAATTCAATCCGGTCACTGTAGGCAAAGCCGGTTTTTTCCCCAGACACGGCTCTGACGCCGGCACCCTGCTCAATACTATGACTGCCTTCTTTGATGATGCCGCCTTCCATCACCCATGATTCGGAATGACTCGACTGAAAATAAATATCAGCATCATCAACAGATGCGCTGAGCAAGCAGTTCATGATTTTTTCAATGTCGCCATCTTGCAATCCTGATGGCGTAAGCACAGCTTGTCGGGCGAGATTAAGTAAGTCGGTCATATCGAGTGATTAGTATTTAAAGGTAATTTATAACGGGCGACACAACACCCGAAGAACAAAGAATGTAATCGGCCTATTGTGTCTGTCAAGACGGCGTTTGGAAAGCCGACTGTTACCGCAACAGTCGGCTGGGAGCATTTATTCTGGTTTCAAATCATCATGTAGGGTGTCATAGACACTTTGCAGCAGGTCTTCACTGGCATCGGACTGTGTTTCGTTATAACCATCCTGGCTTGCGGCAGTACTTTCGTGCTGGATAGCCTTAGCGGTAACGACCGTTTCGCCGCCATCTTCTTCCAGGGTCAGCGTGTAATTGGCTTCACTACGCACGGATAATGATCCAGCCGCCAGCTTGCTAAAGAAACCGCCGGTTTTGTAGGCCACGTAGTACAAGCCTTTATCTTGTTCAAAGTCAGTTACTTCGATACTGCTTTGCTTCAGCGCCAGTCGTAAACTCTCCCACGCCTGGTCCACAGGTTGCTTGATTTTTAACTTCGGCGGGGAGTCTTCTGTCAAAGAAACGAGTCCACCTAGTCCTTGTTTGCGCGGTTTCTTATCGAGCGCACCATCATCAACCAATCGATCTTCACCAGATTGTTTTGTAATGGGCAACGTCGGCGGGCGCTCCAAATTTCTAATATCCCGGTATCTGGAATTCTCTGCACTGCAAGCGACCATCATCAAACCAATCGCCGCATAAAAAAAATGTTTAGCTTTCATTGTTAATTACAAAAAACGACGATGAGTTAAAACAGGAAAGGCGCTACGGACTTTTTCCAATCGGTCATGATCCAGGTCGGCAACCACAAAACCACTCCCAGTTTTGTAACAATCCAGCACCACACCCCAAGGATCGATAATCATGCTGTGCCCAAACGTTTTCCGCCCATTGATATGAAAGCCGCCTTGATTAGAAGCAATCACGTAACACAAATTTTCAATCGCCCGCGCTCTTAGCAATACTTCCCAATGCGCGGCACCGGTTTCGGCAGTAAATGCTGAGGGAATCACTAGAATATCGAGGCCTTGTTCACTCAATTTACGAAAAAACTCCGGAAACCGCAGGTCATAACAGACAGCCAGGCCAACACGTCCAAATGGGGTGTCGATAACCAACGGCACATCACCTTGCTCAATAGAATTTGATTCGCGGTAAACCTCAGCGGTACCGGGCACGTCGACATCAAACAAATGCATCTTGTCGTATCGAGCAACACGATGGCCTTTATCGTTATAAACCAAACAGGCAGCACGCACTTTATTATGCTCATTGCCAAATATGGGAATAGTGCCGCCAACGACCCAAACACCATATTTTTTAGCGGCGTTAGCCAAAAACTCCTGAATAGGACCGTTGCCAATGACCTCGCCGATTTTTATTTTATCGAACTCATGCTCACCCATGAAGGCAAAATTTTCCGGCAATACCACCAGTTTGGCACCGGCTTTAGCCGCTTCAGCAATTAATTTACCTGCCTCCAATAAGTTGGCGCTAACATTTGGGCTTGATGCCATTTGTATGGCTGCACACTTAGTCATGTTGTTTCTCTTGTTGATTATTTTGTTGTAGCCAGGAAAAGTCAGTTAATCCATTCCAAGTTTTTTGCAATACACCATCGTTTTCATGCAACGGTATAATTTGCGCGTTACTCCACGCACCTTTTACTAAATACTGGGAGCCAAAGAAAAAACCTTCCTGGTTTTTTCCCGTCAGCGTTTGACCAACTAATGCCATGATTTTACCCATAATTGTACCAGCTATAGGCACGGCATCGGCACTTTTGGGGGTGACATTAACAATATGCTCACCGGTACGGTTAACCAAATCGCTCTCCCCTGTGATGGTGATTTTAGCGGGTACGGCATCGACGATTAAATCTTTAGTCACAGCCTTGCCATTAACTAAATCAAAATGCCCGGTGATGCTGTTAAACGTCATCCCTTCACCGTAGACATCGCTAAAATCCAGCTGAATGCGCTTTATCCACTGCGCCACCGCCAGCACTCCTAAGACTCTGCCGAAGCCGGGCTCGATACTCAAAATCCTGCCGTTTTTCAAATCGAAATCAGCCTGACCACGTAAATCAGCCAAGGCAAATTGATAAGGGGCTGAGGGCCAATCCAGTTGAAAATCAACTGAGCCGCTTGTTTCGGCAAAATCTTTAGTGATCCCCAGCAGTGCCAGGGTCCGGCTAGCTTGCGGCATATCCAATCGCCCCTGTAAGTGAGTTGCAGAACGTAATCCGTGTGTTTTCCAGTCACCCGTCAGTTGCAGTTTTTGAGCCGCGTTAGACAACTCTATCTTTTTAAATCTTATGCCGTTTGTGATGCGCTCAGTTTCCACAATCAATTGCCCAAAATCAGTCGCTTGCCACAGCGTTTTTTGGCTGGTTAAGGTAAACAATGGCATCGCTTCCGGCGATAAGCCTTGCTCAGAAGTAGCGCCTATAGACTTCAGCTGTTTTAGAGCATTTAAGTCCACGCTGGTCATATCAAGTTTAATAATTGCATTGGCAAGATCGTTGGGAATAAACACCTTACCGTTGGCAACGGCGCTATCAATGTTACCCACCCAGTCTTGTCCCAGATGCCGGAACGTTAAATCAAACGCTCCTAATTCAGCGGACTTCCATAATGCATTGGCACTGTGCAGTTTGATTTCCTTGATCTGAGCCCCTTTATTATCCTTGGTTTGCGGCTCCTTGCCCGGCTGCAGCATAGCGAACCCATTCAACCAGTCCTGCAGCGGTAATCGATCGCGCTTGATTTCCAGCGTCACCCCGGGTTGTTGGTCTTGAACACTGTCACCCTCACCCACCAGCACATGTGCTGAATATAGATTTTGTTGCTTGGTATCCAGTAGCAGGGATGCTTTAAGCTGATTGTCATATTTTAGTAACAGCGGCAGCCTGGATTTATCCTCTAATCCTATCGTCAGCGACAGCGGTCTTTGTTGTTGGAGCGTTTTGGCAAGCCCGCCGGGCAACTGCAGCTCAACACCTACAAGCATTGACTCCACTAGCAATTCTGGCGGGCTATCGCCATAAGGCAATGCCAAAGTAAGCCGATAATCGGCGACACCTTGGGCCACTTGGCGCAACGGAAGATTAAACTGTGCCTGTAAATCACTCACCCCGACGCGACCGTTAACATTGACCGCCGTCTGGCTAGCATTACTTTTAATGTTGATTTGTATCGGTTGCCCCAACGCTGACGCACGAATGGTATCGCTATAAACCCCCACTTCATTAAACTTTAAATCCCCGGTTATTTTGCTGACGCGTAGGTCCAATGCTTTGATGCTTAATTCAGCATTATTAAGCTTTGCGCTACCGTTAACGCGAGTTTTCGCTTGTTCAATTAATGGAATGGCAAGATCCAGCCTCACTTGGGTTTTACCTTGCGGGGTAATGGTATCAAGCAAGGCATCGACCGGTGAGTTCAACGGTGTTTTTTGCATAAAACCAAGCACTTGAGCGATTTCCCCCTCTAGCTCGCCTTTGACTAATAAGTGTTTGCTGGTGTTCATGGACGGAATAATCACTTCCGTCGGTTTAATAGTCAGTTGTTCTGTCTGCGCTTGCTGGATATTCACTTTCAAGCTATCGCGCTCAAACAACACATCGGCATTCAGGTTAGTAAGATGCGGCCAGGCTGGGTCGTAAGCCAGATCAAAATTTTCACCGGTAAACAGCACCTCAAAAACGCCTTCGCCCTTGTTAAAAGGAAAATCTTTTAAATTGCCGTAAAACAGCGTGTCGCCCTTGGCAATACGGCCACTGATGAAGGCATGATCTAACCAATTAAGCGTATCAGTATCCATAACCAATGCCGGCAAGAAATTGGTCACCTGCGTGACATCACCCGCAACAAAACTGTTTTGTAAATCAAGAAAAACCGGCGCATCGTTTTTCGGCAGCTTTAACCGAAAGTGATTAGTGCTTTCAAAACTCATGGAATTCAACACTAGATTGTCACTGGACAACTGCCAATCCTGGTCGGTTTGCTGCCAGCTGACTGCTGCGTCAAGCTTGGCGATAGGCAATGGCGCACGAAACAAATCAGCAAAGCTGATCCAACCATCTTTGCTAGTAAGCTTTAAAACACCTTGTTGTTCAGTACCTTTAATCTGTCCATTAATATCAACTAAATTGGGTACCCCTTTGCCAAGACTAGCGACACTGAAATGATTAAACGCGCCATTAACAGCTAGCGTTTTTTGTTGCCAATCGGCAAACAACGACACCTTGTCCAGAAAGCCTTGCAGCTGCGCTTGCTTAAGCTGCAAGGCCTGCTGTTCCGATAGCGGCGCAAAAAACGCCAATACATCGGCTACCGGCTGCAAGTCCAAGCGATCGATGAATAAACCGACATTTTTTAGTGCCGCATCCGGTGTTAATTCGGCAGCCAGACTAAATTGGGATGCTTGTTTTTTTTCTGCCGCCGCAGCATCTGATTTAATCAGGTCAAAATGTTGAACGTTTACTAGCCAACGGTTATTAACCAAACTTAAATCAAATCCGGCATTGAGCTGTTTGGCCGGGAACACAATATTGTTGGACCGGTTGAGATTGAGTTGTTGCAGCTTGACGTCACCGGCCAATTTAACCAGTTTTGCCTGTTGCCAATCTGCCCAGATTTTAAGATCGACAACACCGGACTTGATCGTTATCCCTAATGGCAGATCAAACGCTGCAAGTTCAGGTAATTGCAGTTTTTTTCCGTCGACATACATCGCCCCGCGCGTGTCGGCAGGTTCAAATAAATTACCCTCCATATCCATAGAAACTGTTAAGGTCTCGCCCAGTTTTTTGGGTAATTCGGCAATCATATTTAACCGATGCCGTCCGCCATTATTGATAATGTCTAAATCCACCCGGTCAAATGCTAAAGGCTTGGCAGACCTAAACTCATCCTGCCAGGTAATGGCGCTGTGTAAAACTTCGTATTTACCGCCTTGCAACAACCATTGCGGCTGACCTTCGCCGGATTTCAGCCCGACAATAACAATCTCGCCGTCCGCCTGCCGTTTAACTGTTAATTTCGCCCCCACCACCGTCACCCAGGCCGATGACAGTAGCTCTTGTTTAATCACCAAATCGAGCAGATTAAGTCCGAAGCGGATTTCACGAAATTCAATGGGGGATTTTTGACCGGGAAGCGGAGATAACACGGCAATATCTTTGAACACCAGTTCGGGGCTAAAGCCGCGCATTTTTGCGCCCAACCGGCCGATTTGCACCGGCGCACCGACTACCTCAGTAAACCTTGCAGCCAGGTCGGTCTTGTAGTGATCAATGCCGGACAGCGTCAACCTTACTACCGTTAATCCTATAGCTAGAATTAACAATGACCAAAAAATGAGGTGCCGGGTGGCACGGGTAATATGGTGAATCATTAATACAATTGCAGGGCAAAGAAGTCCAAACAGCTCATCATGGTTATTTAACCTCTATCCTCACAGCAACACTACGTCATATTGTTCTTGATTATATTCGGCTTCGGCCCTGAACTTAATACGCACTCCCAAAAAGGCTTCCAGTTCCGCCAACATATCGGCTTCCTCATCCAGCAACATTTCCACGACTTCATTGGACGCCAGCACCAGCAACTTCTTAACGTTGTACTGCCTGACTTCACGGATGATTTCACGGAAGATTTCCAGGCAGATCGATTCAGGGGTTTTCAACACGCCGCTGCCGCCGCAGGTTTTACAGGGTTCGCACAAAATGTGTTGCAGGCTTTCCCGGGTTCTTTTGCGGGTCATTTCAACTAATCCCAACACCGATACTTCGGTAATTTTGGTTTTTGCCCGGTCTTTTTCCAAATGCCGTTCCAGCGCTTTCAAGACCTGCTTTTTATGATCCTCACTATGCATATCGATAAAATCGATAATGATGATGCCGCCGAGATTTCTCAGGCGCAGCTGCCTGGCGATGGTTTGCGCCGCTTCCAGATTGGTTTTAAAAATAGTCTCTTCTAAATTACGGCCACCGACATAACCTCCGGTGTTGACATCCACTGTGGTCATGGATTCCGTCTGATCAAACACCAAGTGTCCGCCGGACTTTAAACCCACACGCCGTTCCAGGGCCTTCTGGATTTCATCTTCGACACTGTAAATATCAAACAATGGACATTCGCCGCTGTAATGCTCAATGACCGGCACAATGTCGGGCACGAAAATCTCCGCAAATTCAATCAGCCGTTGGTAAGTTTCCTTTGAATCCACCCGCACCCGCTCAATGCCTTCCTTATACAAATCCCGTAAGGTTCTGACACTCAACGGCAGGTCTTTATGGATAAAGGTCATCGGCTGGGCGCTGGCGATTTTGGCGGCGATGGATTCCCACAATTTCAATAAAAACAACATATCGGCAATCAATGTTGGCTCTTCGACGCATTCGGCCGCCGTCCTGGCAATAAAGCCGCCGCATTGATGCTCATCCCTGAACGACTCAAGACAGACTTTCAACCTGGCCCGTTCCGGCGCACATTCAATACGCTGCGAAACACCGGTACTGTTGGCATAAGGCATGTACACCTGAAATCGCGAGGGGATCGATATTTCCATGGTCAAGCGCGCACCTTTACTACCTAACGGGTCTTTAACCACCTGCACGACAATATGCTGGCCTTCGTGAAGATAATGCTCGATATTTTCCGAGCCTTTTTGCTCCAACTCGCGTGCGCACAAATCAGAAATATGCAAAAACGCTGAGCGCGGCAAACCAATATCTACAAAGGCCGCCTGCATGCCCGGTAACACCCGGCAGACGCGACCTTTGTAGATATTGCCCACCAAGCCGATCTGGCGGCCTCGTTCGATAATAATTTCCTGCAATACACCATTTTCAACCACCGCGACGCGGGTTTCAGGAGGTGTCACGTTAATTAAAATTTCTTCGCTCATTTGAACAATCCTATCCCTTGTTTTGCCAAAAGTTCGGCAGTTTCAAATAACGGCAGTCCTACCACGCCGGAAAAACTTCCTCGTATCGATTCCACAAACAACCCGCCTACGCCTTGAATGGCGTAACTACCGGCTTTATCAACCGGCTCCCCAGTTTGCCAATAAGCCAGAATTTCAGGTTCTGTCAATCGTCTGAAAGTGACCTCAGTAATACTCAATGCTTGCCAATGTTGCTGTCCACGTAGTGACAATGCGGTATAGACCTGATGCGTCTGCCCCGAAAGCAGCGTCAACATTGCTAGCGCATCAGCCTGATCTTTAGGTTTGCCCATAATCACATCACCTAACACTACCGCAGTATCGGCAGCCAGCACCGGTAACTTATCGCCGCATTGCGCCACACAAGCCGCCGACTTTTCTGCCGCCAACCTCTGTACATAAGTTTGCGGGATTTCATTGGGCAATGGTGTTTCATCCAGATCAACAGGATTAACAAGGTAAGTCACGCGAATTTGTTCAAGCAATTCTTTTCGTCGCGGTGAGGCTGAGGCCAGGATAATTTGTGCGGACATTAGCGATGATACGGATGGTTATGCAAAATGCTCCAGGCCCGATAGAGCTGCTCGGCGACGACAATACGCACCAGAGGATGTGGAAACGTCAGTTTTGACAGGCTCCAGGATTCCCGCGCCATTTGTTTGACGGCATCAGACAAACCTTCGGGACCGCCAATCATCAATGCGACATGCTGCCCGCCTTCCAGCCAGCGTTGCATCGACTGGCTCAATTCCGGCGTGGTCCAGGGTTTGCCGGGGATGTCCAGCGTAACAATGTGCGCCCCTTGCGGAATCGCCGCAATCATCCGCTCACCTTCTTCTTTAACAATTCTGGCCACATCGCTGTTTTTACTGCGCTTGCCCGGGTTAATTTCCTTGAGCACTAATTCGCACTCGCGCGGCAAGCGTTTGGCGTATTCTTCATAGCCTTGCTGCACCCAGCCAGGCATACGGTTTCCTACTGAAATAAGATTGATTTGCATGTATTGCAGGATACAGAGAACAGGCTTGGCTTGCAATCTGGCACAAGTGCTGTCGAAAAATTGACACTTGCCGGCCATTACTTTGCGAAACCTAGTTAAATCAACACTGGCCCTATTTTTGCTTGAAACAAGATATTGCCAGACTCAAGGAATTTAGCCATGTTCCATTCACTAATTACCTATTTATTACTGCTAACACTTTGCGCCTGCACGTGGAACAATCAGCCACCTGAACAACAAGACAGCTCATTACTACCCAACAGAGAGGAAACCGTCGGTTTTTTCAGCGCTGTTCACAAAACTGTCAGGGATACCGAGTTGGGGATTTATGGGCTACTGTATGGCGTGCGTGACGGCTATGACAGTTTTGTTTACGACGTGCAAAAAGATTATTACCAGGATTATCAAAAATAACCCCACCGCCGCTTGCTACATTCACTGCCGTGAACTATATCTTGCAGCACTCTTTTAACCACCAATCTACTTAAAAACCATGAAAATAAAATCAAGCTTACTCGGCGAACAAGTCATCGACCCCAATTCAATCATCAATTTTCCTAACGGCATTCCGGGCTTTGAAGACCAAACTCGATTCAAATTATTTCATCAAGAAAACAACCCGATTATCTTCTGGCTGCAATCGCTGGATGATGAGCTTTTGACCTTCTCAGTAGCCCCGCCGACGTTGTTCAACATTAACTACAGCCTAACTCTAACGGATAAAGAAGAGCAAACGTTGGCATTAGACAATGCCGAAGACATTATTGTTTTGATCCTGCTTCATAAAGATGAAGATAGCCAATCGCCGCAACAACCGACCATCAAAGGCTCGATAAAAGCGCCGCTAATTATCAATAGCGCCAAGAGAATTGGCTTGCAAAAAGTGCTCAGCAACATCGAGCAAAGCATTACCTTAGTTGAAACGGGTAATGAAATTGATGTGTCTGAAAGGGCATAAAAGTAGATCCATAACTCACACGCTGCCGCAAATACTGCAGCAGCGTATGAGATCCATCAAGCAGAAGCTGCCTGAACAGGAATAGAAGATGCGGTGTGAGAAACTTGATTTTTTTCGGTGAAATAAATCAATGTTGGTTTATGCGCTGCCGCTTCTTGCGCATTAACTGACGCATAAGCACACACGATAATCAAATCACCGGGACAGGCCAGCCGAGCTGCTGCGCCATTGACAGAGAAAACCCCAGAGCCATCTTCGGCTCGAATGGCATAAGTTGTAAAACGCTCGCCATTGTTAATATTGTAAATCTGTATTTGCTCATATTCCCTAATGCCCGACAGATCTAAAATGGCGCCATCAATTGCACAAGAACCTTCATAACCCAACTCTGACCGGGTTACTGTGGCTCTATGTAATTTAGCTTTAAGCATCGTAATTTGCATAATAGGAACGCTTGTTTACCTGTAACCAAAGACCGCGCATTATCCATTATTTGGCACATCCCTTCAACAATTGACCGGTTTACTTGGGTCA
>JAQTQN010000052.1:0-2054 GCA_028712225.1 Methylobacter sp. | reverse complement strand
TCCGAAAACAAGCCGTCGAATGACTGGCTGCTAGGCGCTAAAAACGACACCAAGCGGTTTGAGTTATTGCAAAAATACTTACGTGGTTTCGATCAGCCCATGTGGGAGGTCGGCGAACGATTCGAAGCAATTCATGAGGCGCTAAGCCGCGATAATTACGAACTCGCCGCATATCACTGGGAAAAGATTCGTACCACGATCCAGAACGGTTACCTCAAGCGCCCAGCCCGGAAGGCGAATGCCGATGCCATTTTGCTGAATACCACCTGGGAAGAAGTCAATCAGGCATTTGGCACAAAGAATTCCGAAAAAGCATGGGCCGGATTTGAAAAAGCTAAAAGTGCCTGCCAAGCTTGCCATGTTGCAGAATCCCTGCCTTTTATGAATAACCAGCCCCTATTCGATCTTTCCAGGCCAAGCTCGAATACCAAATAGACATGACCTGAACGTGTCAATTGTTGGCGATACCGGGTACCCAAGGTGCCCACTGGTGAATGCAGCTTTTGAATTACAACCCGCTGCTGACGTGAGCCCTGCGTCATTGTTGGTTACCCACGGCTCCCGCAAGCGGGATGTGCTCGATAGAGTTATTGAGATGGAGGATGGCTTTTGCCATCCTCGAAACCGTTAAGGTAAGACTCTTGTATTAACAACTCATTGACTCATGGCGCACTGCGCAGCCAGTAAGTTTTATGCATACTGAAAAACCGGCTGACCGTCCGCGGCAAGCGCTGATGAAGTGTCCCGCCCATTTTAAAGCCAAGCCATTTCAAGCCTGTCCGTAGCACTGCCGATGGGATCAACCAAAAAGCATGTGTCATTAAATAACGCATTTCTGAAATGACGAAGCGCAAACCTTCCCCAGATGCGCCACCAAATGTCTGTTGCAACCAAGGTGTATGAGTGTGAAACACGCCAATATCGAAATACCGCTTAAATTCATCAATAAAACCATAATCATGGGAATGAAACACTTGTGCATCCCCGCAATAAACCAGCTTCCAGCCGTTCACCAGCATCTTACCGGCGACAAAGGTATCTTCATTCATAATCGTGTCGGTCGGAAAACCGCCTACCTGCATCAACGCGCTACGCCGATAAGCAGAGAAAGAATTAGAGATAAATACGGTTTTAATGCCAAATCTTGAGCGATCTTCCAAACTGCGCACTTGGCTTTCAGCCGGGTAATTGAACAAGCGCGCATGCGCCCCAATCGGCCCGGCATCACGATGCGGCAACTGACGCCCGTAGGCCGCGCCAACGCTCTCGTCCTCGAACACCGCCAGCAGCTTTTCGATAGCATCCGCACTGGCCAATAAGGCATCCTGAGTCAAAAACACAATAATATCGGCTGCCGAAAAACCATTGACTCCGGCTTGACGGGTGCCGCCGTGATTAAACTCCGACTTTGAGATAACTTGCACGTCAAAACCATGATTGCGCGCCAGTGCTGCAGTGTCGTCGCTGGAAGACGAGTCAATCACCAACAAATAGTCCGGCTTCCGGGTTTGCAGTTCGAAGGCTTGCAGCCAGGTCTCCCAAAGCTTACCGGCATTTAACGTGGGAACAATAAGACCGACTTTACTCATAAGATGACCTTTTTGTTAATTGTTGCGGCAGATTAACGTGGTCAGGTTGCGTTAACACCTGCCAGACTTTATCGCCAAGCTTGACCGGATCGAGCTGTTGCTCGACATACTGTCGACACGTGGCTGACATTTGCTGCCATTCGGCACGGTCCAAGGCTTGCGCTTTATTAAGAACATCAAGGACGGAAGCCTCGTTTCTCTCAAATACAAAACCAGCCTGGAATGCTTCCAGGTGATCCCAGGCCAAACCTTTGGCAACCAACACTGGACGTCCCACCGCCATCGCTTCGGCAACCACGTTACCGAAGTTTTCACGCATGCCGCCAGCTTCTTCAAGCCCTGAAGGCAACACCAAAAAATGACTGGCCGCTAACAATGCCATCACTTCCTCGCGTTGCAGATAACCTCTATAAATAATCGCGCCTTGCGCCTGCTCGACCAGCGCTTGAAATTCTTCAAAATAGG
>JAQTQN010000051.1 GCA_028712225.1 Methylobacter sp. | reverse complement strand
ACCAACCAGCCTTTGGCGGGCGCTGTCGGAATATCGGTTTTAACTTGCAGTCGATCAGGCTGAAATTCCTCCACGCGAACACTGGTGCTGCCTAACGATTTTTTGTTTTTGTCGTTAATAATCAGCTCAATCCGGTAGCTGCCGGTTTTGCCGCCGTCCGGGCTGAGCCAGTTTATTTCTTCAAAACCTTCCGCACCGAAAGCCAAGGTGCGGCTCCAGACTTCCTGGTTTTCAGGATCGGTAATGATGGCTTTTAACGGCAAGCCCGACGGCAATGCCGACCAGTCGCGCTTACGCAGGATAACGCCAATATGCACCGCGTCGCCGGGCCGGTAAATGCCGCGATCGGAAAATAAATAAGCTTGCAGGCTGTCAGCATTGTCTCGCAGCCCGTCTATGTCAAAACGGGAAATATCCAACTGACGGTTATCGCGGTTAAAAGGCAGAAAAGACAGGTCGCCGTCTTTTTCCGCCAGATAAACGGTAGGCGTTTTCTCGGCCGTCAGGCCTTCAGTAGTCGGAAAACTGATCTTGCCTTGACTGTCGGTTTTACCGGAAAAAAGCGCTACGCCATTTTTACCCAACAAGGAGATTTGCGCATCGCTCACCGGTAAGCCGGTACGGAAAGACATAACGAATATATCTTGTTGACCCTTGGTGCTGGTTTTGACGACCAAGCCCATGTCGGTCAGCAGTACCAAGCGTTTATCCTGGGTAACGCCGGATGTTTCGCTGTCGTCGGTGTTTTCGGCGCAGTCGGTTTCGCTCTCGTTTTCCGAGTCGTCTGCCTGCTCGTCTTGTACTTCAGCATCTGCATTTTCATCTGCGGCTTGTTCATCCTGAACTTGTTCGGCTTCGCTGCCTTCGTTCTCAGTATCGCTATCTTTGCAGCTGTCCGGTTTTTTCTCCGCTACCGACAGGATAAATAACCCGCGCGGCGGAAAGCCTTTGTCGCGAGTAAATTTACCGAAATCTACCGTCAGGTAATTACGCTCCATGGTTTTACCGGGCGGCAAGGTTTCGTCGTATTCGAATTTTTCGGCAAAATGTTCGATGGGCAACTTAAATCTTGGGTTTTGAAAGCTGCCGGACGTAAATTGCACAATGTGCTGCATGTTATGCGGCAACACACGTTGCAATTCCACGTGAATGTTATCGATGCCGCGCGCAGTCACGCCGAGTTTTTTGTTACCGCTCAAACTAAGCAGCGCACCTTCGTGGAGTATTTTCAGTTCGCGTTTGTTAGCACCCAGCTCTTTGAGATAACGGGCGTCTTTGCTCAAATAAAAACCGTCGATGCTTTCAATGCCTTTGTTGACCTTGATAAACAATTGTTGATTTTCGGGCGCGGCAAACGTCAGGTGTTGAATCGTTTTATCTTCGCTGCCGGAATCTCGCCATTTAACCGGCACGGCTGTCGATAGTTTGATCACATCGGCATCTACCTGATTGGCGCTTTGCCATTCGGTAACATCTTTTTGCGCGCATAGCGCCGGTCTGGCGGGATTTTTAATATGACAATCCGGCAATAAATAGACCTCGACGGCTTTTTCCAATCCGGCAGGTTCCTTAAGTGCCACATTGGTTTGCAGCATGATCAGGCGTTCTATGCTGTCGTCTTCTTTAATAACGCTATTTACGTCGAGTTCGGTGACCTGCAGATAATCAAGCGCGCCAGGAATGGAAAGGGTGCGTGTGCTTCCTTGGGCCGGTTTGCCTCCTGAGGACGCGGTGATCCCATTGTCGAGCACAATCTTAATTTCGCTGGGTTTGTCGGCAATCTTTAACGGTACGGTTTTGAGATAAGCCAAGCGGGGATTTTTGTCGTCGTAGCTTATTTCATAAGCCACCGCATCTTGAAAGGATTTTGCCGGCAGCAACCGCGACCATGCCGATGTTTTAGCTGCAAGACTGTCTCTTGATGGCGGATAACTGAAACTTAAAGTGGCCGTAGCACGTTTTATTTTAGGATCAACCGGATCGCTGTAGAGCTGAATGGAGTTGATAGCGGCCGACATATCTAAAGTTGTGAGGCTGGCACTATAGTCTGATTTGTTGAAAATTAATGTCGGGAAAACGCTCGCGGCGACCGTGACTTCATAAGGCGAGCCGGGTTTAAATGCATCCGGGGATTTCGGTGTAAAAATCAAATCCGGGCCTTCCGCTGACTCGCCCACCTTCCAGCTACCTTCGAGGTCGGGGCTAATTTTGACGCCATTGGTGACTACCTGACCGGCACCGGCTTTTTTTGCCGATTCGGTTAACGCTTCGCCAGTGAGACGAACGTTGAGCTTGCCATCATCCATGCTGATTTCAATGCCGTTTACGGTAGGCTGGGTGTTGGCTTCCGGCTTATCCCAATCGCCGCGCACCATCGCCAGCTCACAGTCGGCACCTGTTGCCAGCTTGGCATTGATAACACTCTGATCACGCGTTTGTAACTGGACGCTGCCCGAATGGAGTTTGGCGATTATTTTCGAATCTTGGCTGGGGCGTACTAAAAAATCGGTGCTGGCGGTAATCAGCGTGCCTTGATTAGTATTAATGCCAATCTCAGTACCATTGTCTAACGCCGCGGTAAAAGAGGGATTAACCAGCGGGTAGTTAAATTCCACCAACAATTCCAACGCGCGGCGCAAGGGCGCATCGTCACTGTCTTGCCATCGACACTCTTGTCGTGTGATTTGCAGCGGCGGGGTGTGGAACGTCAGGTTTTTCTGACTGAGGCGGTAGCCGGGATAGAGCTTTACTTTATCCAGCGATATTTTTAGCGTGGTATCGGGTTGTAAGGTTTTATTGGCAGGTAAAAACACCAGTCGGGAAGGATCTTGCCAGCGCCATTCGCCTTCCATGGGCGGATCTAATTGCGGCGCTGCTTCTAACAAAGATTGTCTGCTGTCATCCGGCGGCGCGAGTGCATCCGTAAAATTCAGAACCAGCGCTGGGGTCCAATGCTGGTGGTTTAACAGGTAAACCGCAGGCGGCGCGGCTGTTTTCGTCTCTTCCTTGCAACCCGTAAGGATTAGTAAAAATACTAAGGTCAATAAAACGCTAAAAACATTTTTACGTGGAACGATTCTCATAAATCGACTATCCCTAAATTTGGTTGGGTTGGTCTCTGTCTTGCCTGAAAAAAAGCGGAATTTAAGCGGCAAATCGAATGCTTTAATTCGTACCTGACTGCTGAGTACTAACACCGATCCCAATAAGTTTTTAATTAAATCCTATTAATTCTTCAATGTCATTAAGTTAAGCCGTTCGTGGTCGACTGCAAGGATGCAGGAGGTAGGGCAACGCAGGAGCAGTTGCCGAGAGCTTGTCGAACCATGAACGGATTAACCATTCACCCTTCGACAGGCTCAGGGCGAACGGTTAATCCTTAACGTTGATCTGGCCTTCAACCAGCTAAGAAACAATAAGATATGAATTTATTGGGATTGGTATAACACCGACGAGCAGAGAAATTAAAGACTAAGCCTGCAGTGGTCAAGTTTTTTCGAACACCGGGATAGGCTGGCGTAACGGTCATCTTTCATTCATAAAAATTATATGGCGGATAGCTCAACTACTTCATGACGGGAGAAATTCCGGGCTATTTACAATAAAGTCTTGGCGGCAAAGATTTACGAATTCGATCCTCCCGGCGCATACGTTGCATTGTCGCGGTTTAATAAAACGGACAATACGGTCGATAAACAGGTGCCGGTTCGGCAAGCGAAAAGACCTCAACCATCACGCAATAACACCTCAAATTTCATCATGCTACAGCAATATGGCTGTCTTATTAACGCATTGCGACCAAGCAACTGACTGTTAAACCCCAATCTAAAGATAATTCCACCCGATCAAGTGGCTGTTATATATCTGTAACATTGATGCTTTATTCTTGATAGACCTAATTACCGGGTTAAATAACCTGATTTTTTTGCACTACTCAAGTGCGCCAGGAATTAAGCCTTGATCGAAGATGATGACAATTTAAAAAACGACAAGAAACATATCGTTTCCATGCGGCTAAATAATGCAGACCGGTTCGCAGTGCGTTCAACTGCGGTTCGGCTGTTCGTTAGGGAGTCGGAAGTATACCGTTTTGCGGTCTGCCATCTGTTAAGCCGACTAGACAAACTGCATGATGAATCGTATACCGGCAGTGACTTGCTGCCGCTGTTTTTGGAGTTCAGGGAAGAACTCAATATTCATCTGGGTTTAAAGAAGCATCAGCTGTTTAAGATTTTTAACGGCAAGAGTACAAGCCCGGACAAGTTCGTTGCAATGGTCGATATAGAGTTGTTATTAATGCCACACCATGCTGTTCGCCAACGCTTACAGCAAATACCCGAAGCGCAAGATGATCGACAAGACGATACCAACGCCTGGCTACGCCATTATTTAAGTAAGAAGTATTGTTCGGAAAGTGGATTTAATGGCCCGATCTAATAGTAGCCTTTTGATACGGGCAATAACTGCCTTTACTGGTGTAAGGTTTGGCTTGAGTTAACTGAAAACCGCTGGTTTTTAGCATTTCACCATTAGTAAAACTTAATATAAATACCATCCTCGATTACTCCAATACCAGCGATAGCTATATCCGGAATACCAGTAGTTGTAAAAAATTGGCCTCCATCGACTATACCAACGATACTCTGCCAATTCCGATTTACGTGCTTCGGTAGCTTCTGTAAGTAATGTGGAGGCTTCTTTGTCGCCACGACTAGCAGTAATAGCCAACCATTTTTGAGCTTCTCCGTAGTCAGCGCCCATTTCACCAAGACCGGTTAAATAAAGTCGGCCAAGCGCTTTTTGTGCATCTAAATATCCGTTCTCCGCCGCTTCGCGCATCCATTTGATGGAACGATAACTATCTTGGCGTACACCATCAGCCCTAAAAAACCTGAGAGCAAGATCATAAGCCGCCCGAGGATCGTTTGCGGCAAGTTTTTCTAATGCAGTGATTTTTTCATCTTCTGCTGAAGTATTATTTGCAGGCTCAAAGGAGGAGTAATTCTTTGGACGTTCCGCACAACCATTCTCATCACAGATACTGATTGTTTCCTTTTGTGATTCTTTATGTGCGCAAGCTGCAATACATAAATATGACGCAATGAGTGCCATATTTTTTATTGCTGACAGTTTAAATCCCATAAGCAAAATCCTCTTTATTGTTGATAATTTTGATATATTAACGCCTCATTCTGGTAGGTAGCTAAATTTTATTCAATTCAAGGCAGTACCTTTTTAATGGAGAGTTTTAAGTATGATTGCTAAACCAATTCGAGAATTATCTTTGTTAGTTTCTGTTTTAGCACTGAGCGGTTGTCCACAGCCCGGTTTACAAACAGGAGGAAGTAGCAATCTGTTGACAGGCTCTGCTGGCGGAAGTACCAGTATAAATGCAAATAAATCCTTAGAACGCTGCGCCAGTCCATTGGGCACACTTGCTGTCAGTGATGGCCGTTTTAGTGGTTCTAGTAGTGTCACCACTGTTGATCCTTTAATTCGTCTAGCTGTACAACAATCCAACTGCTTCGTTATTACCTCTATAGGTAATCAAGCAACCCGGGGATTAATAAACGATATCGTTGGTGAACAACGAGACTCAGGGGAATACCGTGCGGGTTCAAAACAAGAAAAAGGACAACGGGTAGCTGCGGATTATCTATTGGATCCTCAAATAATAGTTCTTAACGAAAATACCAGCGGCGGGAATGCAGGTTTAGGTGGCGCTTTATTAGGTGCCGGACTTGGAGCGGCAGGATTGAGTAGCATTGGCGCTTTAGCTGGTGCCGTTTCAGGCGCCGTGGAAACTAGAACTACCGATGTTGCGCTTACGCTTACCGATATTCGTTCAACAGTACAAGTTGCAATTTCTCAAGGCAGCTCAACTGCAAATAATATGAGCGGTTCCGGCTCAGGCGCTTTTGGTGGATGGAGCGGGCTTTTTGCAGGAGCAACGGGGGGTAGCCTCGGTGCTTACAGTAGAACGCCTGAAGGCATAGCAACAGCTGCTGCATTTTTTGATGCCTATAACAACATGGTTCAATCAGTCAAAAACTACAAGGCACAGGATGTAAAAGGCGGCATGGGACAAGGCGGCCAACTCAAAGTAAATTAGGTTTTTTAGGTTTCCCCAAAATCAGATTTTTTTCAGATCATAACTGCTTTAAGACCCTCCTTTATCTGAGGGTCCAAACTAGCCTTTATTCTGTTGCTGATAAGAATCAGTCAAACTGAATATTTTCAATATGCTGTTACTTGCGATTTTCTTAGATCAACCAATCCTGAGGTTTTAAATAGCTTGCGTAAAGTTCTGCTTCCGGTGAATCAGGTTCCGGTTGCCAGTTGTATTTCCAGTGCGCAACGGGTGGCATGGACATTAAGATTGATTCGGTACGCCCACCGGATTGCAGGCCAAAATGGGTGCCGCGATCAAATACCAAATTGAATTCCACATAACGACCGCGACGGTACAGCTGAAATTCTCGCTCTCGTTCGCCATAAGGTGTGTGCTTGCGTTTTTGCACGATAGGCAAGTAAGCATCAATGTAATGGTCGCCGACACTTTGCATGAAGGCAAATGAGCGCTCGAAGCCCCACTCGTTGAGATCGTCGAAAAACAGTCCGCCTACCCCCCGTGTTTCATCGCGGTGTTTAAGATAAAAATATTCATCACACCATTTTTTATAAAGTGGATAAACGTCAGCACCAAATGGATCGCAAGCTGCTTTTGCAGTTTGGTGCCAATGCAACACATCTTCTTTAAACGGATAAAACGGCGTTAAATCAAAGCCGCCGCCAAACCACCAAATAGTGGATTCACCCGGTTTTTCAGCGATTAAAAATCGCACATTGGCATGAGACGTCGGTACGTAAGGATTTTTCGGGTGAATAACCAGCGACACACCCATCGCCTGAAATTGCCGGTTTGCCAGCTCCGGACGTTTGGCCGTAGCAGAGGGTGGCAGGCTAAAACCGGAGACATGAGAAAAATTGACGCCGCCTTGCTCAAAGACCTCACCACCACTCAATACACGAGTTCGGCCGCCACCGCCTTCGGGGCGTTCCCATGGATCTTCAATAAATCTGGCTTCGGGCTCTTCACCTTCCAAGGCTTTGCAAATGCGGTCCTGCAAATCGAGCAAATAGCTTTTAACTTTGTTGATGTCTTCGTTGTTCATAAGGATTGAATGTGGGTTGGGGAATTATTCGCCCTGACGATAAATCAGTTTTCCAGCCTGTAAGGTATGGGTAACTTTACCAGTCATAGTCTGCCCCCAAAACGGCGTATTGAGTCCTTGGCTTTGCCAAGATTCGGCATCGATTTGCCAGTTGAGCTCGGGATTAAACACACAGACATCAGCAGTAAATCCAGGCGTTAACGCACCACTGTTTAGTCGCAAGATGCGCGCAGGATTTGTGCTCAACGCGGCGATGCCTTGTTGCAAAGTTATTTTCTGTTGTGCGACCAGCCTGAGCATGAGCGGCAACAAAGTTTCCAACGAGGAAATCCCCGGCTCTGTTTCCGGAAATGCGCCCAACTTGGCATCCATGTCGTGTGGCTGATGATCGGAACAGATAGCATCCAGAGTGCCACTGGCAAGGCCCTGCCTTAACGCATTTTTATCGGTTTCAGTGCGTAAAGGCGGCAGCACATGGTAACTACTGTCAAATGGCTGGATGTCGTTTTCGGTTAAATGCAATTGATGAATCGCAACGTCGGCACTGACGTTCAAGCCATATTTTTTCGCTTGATGGATTTTAATTACCGCACGCTTACAACTAATTTGACCAAAATGCACCCGACAACCGGTGAGCTCAGCCAACTCTAAACAATGCGACAAAGCAATGGTCTCCGCGGCTTCGGGTATGCCCGGCAAACCGTAGCGGGTGGCAAATGCACCTTCATGGGCGCAGCCTTTATTGCCTAACCAATAGTCATTGGGGCGAAATATCAACAGCAAATCATGACTGGCGGCATATTCCATCGCGCGCCGTAAAATCAGCAAATTTTGCACCGGTTGGCTGGCGTTACCCACCGCAATGCACCCGGCTTGTTTAAGCGACAGCATTGAGCTTAATTCAATCCCTTCCAGCTTTCGGGTGAGCGCCGCAATCGGGTAAATTTGCTGGTAACCGGTCTTTTCCGCCAGATCCTTTACCAGCTCGGCAACCGCAGCGGTATCAATTACCGGCACAGTATCCGGTTGCAGGCACATAGTAGTTACACCAGCGCTGGCAGCCGCGACTGTTTCGCTTTTAAAAGTGGCTTTGCGGCTTTGTCCCGGTTCGCGCAGCCGCGTACTTAAATCGATAAAACCGGGACAGACAATTTGATTGCCGGCATCAATGATCGTGTCAGGAGTAAATCCCGCAGGCTCATGGGTCACGGACATAATCTGCCCATCGGCAATATACACAGAACCGATACGGTCGATGTTATTGGCGGGATCAATAATTCTGCCGTTTTGGATATGGATTTGGCTCATCAATTATTCCCTACTATTGCCGACCTGCCGGGAGCAGCCGCTGATGTTTGCATGGCCATTGCCATAATCGCCATACGCACAGCAATACCGTTACTAACTTGCTTGAGAATGACTGATTGCGGACCGTCGGCAACTTTGGAATCGATTTCCACCCCTCTGTTGATGGGGCCTGGATGCATAACAATGGCATCGGGGTTGGCAATTTTGAGTTTGTCTTCCGTCAGGCCGAAGCATTTGAAATACTCACTTTCACTGGGCAGCAGCGCTGAGGTCATTCGCTCTTTTTGCAAGCGCAGCATGATGATGACATCGATGTCCTTTAGGCCTTCGGTTAAGTTATGCGACACGGTCACGCCTAGGCTTTCCACGTGGGCCGGCAACAAGGTTTTCGGGGCTATAACACGGACTTCGGCGGCACCCAAAATGTTGAGCGCCTGAATCTGCGAACGGGCAACCCGTGAATGCAAAATATCGCCAATAATGGCCACCCGCAGACTGGAAAAATCTTGTTTGATCTGGCGAATGGTAAACATATCCAGCATCGCTTGCGTGGGATGTGCGTGCTGGCCGTCACCAGCATTGATTACGCTGATATGCGGCGCGGTATGCTGAGCAATAAAGTGTGCAGCGCCGCTGATCGCATGACGCACCACAAACATATCGACAAACATTGCTTCCAGATTGCGAATGGTATCCAGCAGGCTCTCGCCTTTAGACGTTGCCGAGGTAGCAATGTTCATACTGAGCACGTCGGCAGATAACCGTGTAGCGGCCAGTTCAAACGTTGTGCGAGTGCGGGTGCTGTTTTCAAAAAACAGGTTGACGATGGTTTTTCCGCGCAGCAACGGTACTTTTTTAACTTGGCTATCCGACATGCCCGCAAACGATTCGGCGGTATCGAGAATTTCTGTTAATAATTCTTTGCTTAGGCCTTCCAGAGTTAAAAAATGCTTAAGTTTGCCTTCCGAATTTAATTGCAGATTGCTAGACATAATTTATGCTGCTGCATCGATAGATTGAACATGTATACCCAGTGGTTCAGGGCCGGTAAGTTTAATGCGTTGTCCTGGACTTAAGCTAAGGCGCTCGCCTACACAATCCGGGCAAAGCGGAATTTGTCTACCGTCACGTTCGATTAATACCGCCAGCACGACTTGATTGGGGCGTCCGTAATCAAAAATCTCATTCAATGCAGCACGGATAGTTCTGCCGGTATAAAAAACATCGTCCACCAAAATGACGTCGCGGCCTTCGATATGGGTAGGCAAAGCACTGGGCTTAACATTGGGATGTACGCCGACTTGAGAAAAATCATCCCGATAAAATGAAATGTCCAATAAGCCTAAAGGCTCGGCAAGTTGCAGGCGTTGATGCATCTGCTCAGCCACCCAAACGCCACCGGTGCGAATACCTATCATCACCGGATTGTTCAATTGTCTGTCAAGAATCACTTTTCTTAATTCGGCTTCCAAGTGATCAAGTACATTTTTTATTTCTAACACTTAAAGGGTCCTTTTGGAGTAATCATTTAGCCAGGTTTGCAAGATTAGTTGGGCGGCAAGTTGATCCTGTACTTCCCAAAGCCTGCTGGCGCTGACATTGACTTCATCAAACAGCAATTGTTTGGCTTCGAATGTCGATAAGGTTTCGTCTTGTTGGTAGACCGGCAAGTTATAGCGCCCTTCCAATTGCCGACAGAATTTTAACATGCGTGGGGTAATAGGATTGTCTGAGCCGTCGGCTTGCCTGGAAATACCCACGACTAAGCCCGCAGGACGCCATTCTTGTATCACGGCTGTGATGACATCCCAGTTGGGCGTTTGATTGAGAGAACGCAGGGTTTGTAAGGGACTGGCTGTACCCGTAGTAGTTTGACCAACAGCAATACCAATTTTTTTGTTGCCGAAATCAAAGCCTAGGTAAGTATCAATTTGGATTTTGGGTAATAACGGATCGGGTCTAGCCATGGCCAGCGGGTGTGGTCAGTTTATTAATGTTAATACCAATTTGATCTGCCGCCGCACTCCATCGTTGACTGACAGGCGTATCAAATAATATCTGACTGGAAAAAGGCGTATTTAGCCACGCATTGTCCAAAAACTCTTTTTCCAATTGCCCCTCTCCCCAACCCGCATAACCCAAGGCTATCAAATAATGCTCGGGGCCTTCTCCTGCCGCAATCGCTTCAAGAATATCACGCGAAGTAGTGAGGGAAATATTGTCCGATATAGGCATCGTCGCATTCCAGTCGCCTCCTCGTGAGTGGATGACAAATCCTCGATCTTGTTGAACTGGACCGCCAGCATAAACAGGTTGCTGACTAGCCGTTGGAGACGTTACATTTATTTCCATCTGGCTAAAGATTTCACCCAACATCATATCCGTCGCGCGATTTATGACTATCCCCAGCGCGCCTTCTTCATTGTGTTGACATAAAAAAGTCACCGTATGAAAAAAATTGCGATCTGCCAGAGTCGGCATAGCAATAATGAATTGATTATTAAAGTACGAGCCTTGATTCATAAGGATGCGATGTAAAGTGATTAAGTTGCCAATTTATTTAACAATGCAAGATTGCACGGCTTTATCTTGTCGTCATGCCGGATTCATCTGAAAACTTCCATACCCGGGTAATTACCAATATATCGACTTCTTTCCGTAAATCTAACGGTAATGGTGGAAACGGCGCACTCATCTTAACAATGTTCTTTGCCGCTTCATCAAGTGCAGGAATGCCCGATGAATGGGTGATTCGGATGGTGTATATGGAACCATCTGACTTAATACCGACATCCATCGTCAGTGTAGCAGAGAAGTTTTTCTTAATCGCCGCTTCCGGATAATTCAAATTACCGGTTCTTTCGACCTTGCTTTCCCAATCTTTTAAATATTGTGCGGCAACATATTTGTGAGTACTGACCGAGTTAACCGATACTATTTTGGTTTGATCCGAGCTTTGCTGACTCTGTCTAATTTCTGTACCCAATGCACTGATTTGTTGCTGTAGTGATTCAGCCGATAATTTTGGAGTGGGCTGTTCTTCCTGCTGTTTCTCAACAACTGCTGGTTTTGTAGCCGCAACTATTTTAGTTACTGCTTTTTGTTGAGTAAGGACTTTAGGTGTTTCTTTAGGTTTGCTAGGTGCAGGAGCGGCTTTGCTAACCTGTTTTGTTTGACCATTACCAGTACTTGGCAACTGCTGCTTAGGTGGCTCGGGTTTTTTAGCTTTCTCACCGGCACCGACTTGATTATCTTGAGCCAAAAACTTGGCCTCTTTAGGTGCTTTAGGAGAAGGCGTAATGGCCAAAGTTACATCAATAGAGCGATTTATTTTCTCCGGTTTGGGCGCTGTAAAGTTGACTCCCAAAGCGATAATTATGTGAGCGACAGTCGCAATAAAAACTGCTACCAGTAACGAATCGTTATTTGATAACGGCGTGGACGGCTCAAATTTGAGCGAATTGGACATCATCGTAAAGAATTTTCAATATAATCCATTAATTGACCGCTGATATTCAGTCCGAATTGGCGGTCCAATTCTTGTACGCAGGTCGGACTGGTCACATTAATTTCAGTAAGTGTATCGCCAATAACATCGATGCCGACGAATACCAGACCTTTTTCACGCAGAGTTGGCCCCACTTGATTGGCAATCCAACGATCTCGTTCTGTTAATGGCCGTCCTTCAGCGCGGCCACCTGCCGCCAAATTACCTCGCGATTCACCTTGAGCGGGTATACGTGCCAACGCATAAGGAACAACTTCACCGTTAATAATCAGTATGCGTTTATCGCCGTCTTTAATTTCCGGCAGATATTTTTGGGCCATCACGTAACGACTATTATGCTCTGTCATCGTTTCTAAAATGACGCTGAGATTTGGATCATTCAAGCGCAAGTGAAAAATGGAGGATCCACCCATGCCATCCAATGGTTTTAAAATAATTTCGCCTTGCTCGATCAAAAAATCTCTAATCCGGGCGGACTCTCTGGCAACCAGAGTTTCAGCGCAACATTGAGGAAACCACGCAGTAAAGAGTTTTTCATTGGCATCGCGCAGTGACTGCGGTTTATTGACAACGAGCGCTCCCAAAGCCTCAGCCCGTTCAAGTAAATAGGTTGCGTAGATATACTCTTGATCGAATGGCGGATCCTTACGCATCAAAATTACGTTCAGCTGTTCTAGAGGAATGTCCTGTTCAGCTGTAAATTCATACCATTGCCGCTCATCACGCCGCACTTTAAGCGTTCGAGTTCTGGCATAAGCCCGGCCGTTACGAAGATATAAATCATTCAGCTCCATGTAATGTAATTCCCAGCCTCTGGCCTGAGCTTCCAGTAGCATGGCAAAGCTAGTGTCTTTTTTTATGTTGATATGATCAATCGAATCCATGACCATACCGAGCTTAATCAGCATTTAAATCTCCATTAGTCGCCTGACAAGCAGGCAAAATGCGTAAATATCGTTTCATTTTATAGATTGTAATTTACCTTGAAAAGATTATTTGGTATAAAGTCGGGCTAATTTTATGAATTTTAGTAACACCTAGGGGATCAACAATGTCCAGAGTATGTCAGGTAACAGGCAAACGTCCAGTTACCGGTAACAATGTTTCACACGCTAACAACAGAACAAAAAGACGTTTTCTGCCTAATCTGCAACATCACAGATTTTGGGTAGAAAGTGAAAATCGCTGGGTTCGTCTCAGAATATCCACCAAAGCAATGCGTATTATCGATAAAAAAGGCATTGATGTGGTTTTAGCCGATTTACGTAAAGCCGGCGAAAAGGTTTAAGGAATTAATTATGCGCGATAAAATCAAATTGCTTTCTACAGAAGGTACTGGTCACTTTTACACCACTACCAAAAACAAGCGCACCATGCCGGAAAAAATGGAGATCAAAAAATTTGATCCCGTGGTTCGCAAACACGTTATCTATAAAGAAGCAAAAATCAAGTAATTGGTTCCGCTTCAAAGCAAACGGCCTGGCTACAAATTAAATTGTAGACAGGCCGTTTTCGTTTCCAGCTAATCCCTCAATTCTTTTAAAGAATTCACCATGTTAGTGAGTTTTAAAATCTGTTGTTGCAATAACAATATCTGCTTTTCGCTACTTTCGTTATCCACACTGAGTTTTGCATATTGACGATTAAGCTCGGCATTGGCCTGCTTCAGCGCCTTATTTTCAGACTCAAGTAGCAATAACTTATCTTCATAATCAGCACCGCTATCTGGCGCATGATCGATAATGTCCGAGTGATTCTCCAGGTGCGCAATATCACCAAGCTCAACCAATGTCTCGACCCCATCATCAATTTTAAACATAGCTGCTTCCGGCTGCGCGCGAAGTATCTGCGCCTGATGGGTGATTTTTAATTCCGGCGCAATATTTTCCATTCCTCCGTGCAAAATAATGGCCTTTATCTTATTTCTAAGCAGTAAAAATGCCGCTGCCTCACTGACTTTACCATTCTCACAAACCACGACCACCGGTTTTTCCCTGCTCAACGTCTTAACTTGCATACGTAATGTAAAAAAAGGCGCATTAATACTGCCATCGAGATGCCAAATATCGTATTCATCCTGCGACCTTACATCCAACAAAATGGCACCACGACTTAACAACTCCTGCATTTCGTTGTAGCTGACGAACTTTAACGAAGGCTCTTTTATCAGGGAAACAAACTGCGCCTTATTTAATCGAAACAGAACGACATCAGTCATTGCTGTAACCGTCACATTTCTAGGCACATCAGAAAGTAGCGCATCCTCGCCAAAGGTATCGCCTTTCCCTAATTGCGCTAACTTAATTTCCTTGGCGTTTGGCGATGGCTTGCGCGTCAGCAAACAATGTCCACTTTTGATAAGGTAGTAATAATCACCGACTCCGCCCTGTTCAACAATAATTTCTCCGGGGTGAAAATTAACTGTTTCCAGCCCCATTAATATTTTTTGAAGATTAGCCGGTGGTAACCTCTGAAAAATGGGCGATCTTAATAATGCGGTCATCCAGTCATCTGGATCACCCTCGGATTCTTCAATGACCATATAATCGTTGTCCTCTGGATAAACTGTATCGAATTGGGTGTAAGCAGCTTGAGCATCCAGCCTTAAAAACCTCACCCATCCCTTGGCGACAGCATCTATTTTTCTGGGAATTTGATGGGCCAGTGCAAACTTCGCGGCAACACTTGAAGACGCAATAGTTTCAACAACCAATCCTTGAGCCTGAAGCGAAACTTCGCCACTCAACAAATAAACCAATCTGCTATCTACATCGCCCTTTTTAAAGAGCACCCCGTCCAGTATTTTTTCTACGGTAATTGCAGCACAGAACTCAGTGAACTGTATATTTGGCAGGGTAGCCAGTGGAATTAACTTGCGAATCAGCAACCCATCTTCAGAATTGACATCTACAGCCATGACAATATAGTAAGCACAATAAATACTGAATAATAGTT
>JAQTQN010000254.1 GCA_028712225.1 Methylobacter sp. | reverse complement strand
ATAAGATCGGTCAAAGGATCGTGGGTGGCTTGATAGCTCAGTTTTTCATTAAGCAATGATGCTTCGGTAACATCTTCTTGAATTGCAACATAGTGGGTAGTAACACCGGCATCATCCACTAAAGGTGCGATAGATTGCTGCGCCAGATAAATATCCCCGGATTTTTTTTTATTTTTTAAGATGCCGCGCCAAACCTGACCGGCAGACAGCGTTTGCCAAAGATCTTGATATACCTCTTTTGATGTCTCCCCTGAAGCAAAAATATGGGGCGTTTGCCCCAGCACTTCTTCCTGGCTGTAGCCAGTGGTTGCCGTGAGTTGCTGGTTGGTATATTGGATAGTTCCGGCTGGATTGGTGATGAATATTAGATTTGGGCTATGCTCCATCGCTAAATTTAATTTACGCAGATGGATTTCGGCCAGTTTGCGTTCAGTAATGTCGCGGATGATGCCGAAAATTCCGAATGACTGTTCGTCGGCCTGCATTGAATGTTTGAATATATCTAACGCGTCAAGAGCAATGACAATGGCGCTGACTGCAACATATTTGATAGTCTCGGAATCTTTGCAATAGAGGCGCAGCTCTGCATTGCGTGGCTGGGTATGCGTAGTGTCCGGTACGCTAAATATAATCTCAGCTTTAGCTAAATCATCCGCGTGAATCAGTGATGAGTAGTGTTTACCGACCATTTCTACTGCGGAATATCTCAACAACTCGCCAACCACATTATTTAGAAAAGTAAACTGGCCTTGTTGGTTGAGCAAATAAATCATGTCTGGGGACTTTTCAACAAAAAACCGGTACATTTGCTCAGATTGGTTTAGCTGCAGCTGTATTGCTTGGTTTTGTTGTTTGATATTGATGATTTTTTTAGTGTTGCTGATTAACTGCAGCAAGTCTTTAACGATATAGGGTTTCTTAATAAAGTCGAGAACAAAGTCATATCGCAAGGTACCGGTTGCCGTCGCAAAAGTGGCTTCCCCGCTAATAATGATGACTTGAGTAGTTAAGTTATTGTCAGAGACATACTCAAGTACGCTGTGCCCATTCATATCGGGCATGTTCAGGTTTAACAACATCAAGTGTACGTTATGACTTTTTAACAGCTTGATAGCGGTGATACCGCCTTCGGCAGTAATAACTTGATGTCCGGAAATGACAAGGATATTAGCTAAGCTTTCCCGTAGCCTGGCCTCATCGTCGACCAGAAGTATGTCTATCGACGGACCGGGTTTTAACGTTACATGAGATAAGCTGGTCGACTTCCATAGCATTTGGCAGATCCTTATTTATTTGATTTATATCGTTCGGGGCAGAAAAATCTTGAAAATCGTGCCTTTGTCCGCAGTAGAGCTGCAACTGAGTGTTCCGCCAAGTTCTTCGGTTAAGTTTTTAGAGATTGTTAAGCCTAAGCCTTGATGGTTTTTACCTTTGTTGCTGTTAACGGGCACAAATAGTTGTTTGGCGATGGCATCGGGTATACCTGGACCATTATCTTGCACTTGAATTTCGGCATAGCAGTGTTTACCCAGATAAATCCGATCTTTGGTTGAAACGCAAATATTACCGCCAGAAGGCATGGCTTCTGAGGCGTTTTTTAATAAGTTAGTCAGGATTTGCTTGAGCTTGTTTCGGCTGCTGGAAATTTCCGGCAAGCTGTAATCAAGCGTTAGGCTGATATTAATGTTATTGCTTTTGAAAAGACCTATTTGAAATAGTTTAACTAGGTCAACGATAACGCCATTTATATCGATCAGGCCATAATTTTCTTTATTAACGCTATTTGGTGCATCGGTTAGTCTAATAAGGATTTCACCTACTCGATCTATCTCTTCTTGGATAAGCTTTATTTCTGTGGCGTTATCATTGCCTAAACGTTGGCTTAATAAATACAGGTAGTTGCTGATGATGTTGAGCGGATTACTGATTTCGTGCGATATTTTTCTGGTGTGCAATTCATAATCAGATCGTAAATCGGCCACTACGCTTAGTTCTGCCGGTGCAGTTGTCGATACTGCGGCTGCGGCTTCGTGGGCAAACAAGGCAATAAAACCAGCACTGTTTTTTAATCGCTCAAATGCACTTTGATCAAGCCCTGCGACCAAGACACCTACTGAGCGATGCTCTGTAATTAAAGGAATTGCCAGTAGGCCTTGAGTGCCGAATAGTCTGCAAATTTGCTGATCAACCAAGGATGTTGAGCTATCGGGTTCAATGGGGGAAGTTGTTTTTTGCTGTTTTTCCAAGAACGCCTGCACTAATAAACTCTGGCCGGAGTTGACATTGATAGTGAGTGTTGGCCAAAGGTTTGCTTGCTGATCGTCGTTACTTGAAATGCCGTTAAGACTTTCGGTGTCAGAGTTATAAATAAAAACCGCGCCGTTTGGAAATCCGAAAATCAGTTGCAGATCGCGTTGAATAATACCGACAATGCTGCTGAGTTCTGATGAGGCCTGTAATTGTTGCTGAACTGCTGCAGTGAGTGCGAAATTTTTAATGTTTTCACCTAGCAATTTGTTTACAGCTTGTCTTTGTACGGGCGTGGTCAGGTTTTTAATAGCGGCAGTTTCAGGATCAGAGATGCTTATCCCTAAGCTGCCTGCAGTGCGCTCCATTAACGGTTTTACACCGGCTAGCATGTCGTCAAGCAGGGCTTGATTTAGACCAAATAACTCTCCCGCTTGAGCTAATACAGTCGCTTTGTTGGCACTGTTAACGGCACTGAGTTGACTTGCTACGTGAATAATCTTGACCAGTTTGGCGCTGTCGGCAACGGCTGCGAGCGAATGGTGTTGGTAGCGCACCGCATCGGCTATAAAGGATTGCAGTTTCCAGCTGCCAATTAATTGCGCGGCGATTTCATTATGAAATACGCCGAATTTATCCTTTTCTTGGTTATGTTGACCATCAAAATGCGCAGTTAAAAACTCTGGGTATTCCTTGGGAAAGCCGCTCAATAAAATCAACTGCCCAAGTCGATGTAATAAACCGGCTAGATACGCTTCATCTGGCTGATCATAAGCCGTCAAGATAGCTAAGTTGCGAGCCAAGTGTGCGCAGCTAAGCGAGCGGTACCAAATAAGCTCTATCAGGTTTTGTTGGATTTGCGGTAAAGAGTTGAAAAATTGCTGTACTGCCCGAGTGATGGCAATCGTTTTGACTGTTGATAAACCTAGTACCACCAATACCCGGTTCAAATCACTGATTTCCCCAAAGTGCCTATAAAACGGAGAATTAGCCGCAGCCAGAATTTTGGAACTAAGACCTGCATCCTGGCCGATAATTTTGGCCAGTTCGGACATGCTGGCGTCTGGGCGTTGTACTGCGTTCATTAAATCCAGCAACACCCTGGGTATGGCCGGAATGTTGCTTGGATCAATTCGCGATAGCAAGGCGGCAGCTGCGTTGGACATGCGTGTTTTAAAATAATGATGTGGAGTTAGTCGTATTTGATGTATTTAAATCGCGGGTCATCCGGAGTGCCTGTCAGCGCACCACCTTCTTGGCCGGGTTGCCAGCTAATAACTTCTTCAATCTTGCGTGCCAGTTCAAAATCCTTGTTGGTAATGCCTTTGGCGGCATGATTGACCAGTTTGACGATAACAAACGCAT
>JAQTQN010000253.1 GCA_028712225.1 Methylobacter sp. | reverse complement strand
TCGCTACCGCAACTGTAGCAATGGTAGGTGCATTAGCATCTCCACAAGCAATGGCTAAATCCAAAGCTAAAGCGCCAGCTTCTGAAGCCTACGCCGCACCATCAACCAACAGCCGTGTTGATGCTTTGGAAGCGCAATTGCAAGCTATGCAAGCTGAATTAAGCAGCTTAAGAGCCTCACAAAATCGTCCTTCTGCTGAAGCAGCTAAAGTTCAAGAGCTGGACGAATGGGCTCAATCAGTTAAAGCTAAACCTGCTGAAGCAGCAAAAGATCATTTGTTCGCTGTTCGTGGCGGCTGGATGCATTTTAATGACAACCGTGATGCCACCACTGCAACTCTAGATCCATTGAATGGAAGTTTTAGTGCCGATAAAGATGCTCATTATTATGGCGGCGCAATCGATTTCAACGTGAACAACGATTTATTCGGCTTAATGAAAAACACCTCTTTCGCTCTTGAGCTCGGCGTTGAGTATGCGCAGATTGGCGAAAGCCAGCCTAATGGCGTGAATAATTTACTTGGGCAGTCTGGTCATCAAGCAGATGTAAACCAATTAAGAATCAGTGCATCACCGAAAGTTAGATTTTTGCACGGCAGCAAATTTAGACCATGGTTAATTCCAGCTGGTTTAGACGTTAACATTATCAGTCCTCCATCCCATGGGATTACTGTGTTAAACACCGGCATGCAGTTCGGTGCGGGTGCAGATTATGAATTATTGAAAGGAATCGTAATCGGCGCAGATGGCCGTTACCACCACTCTTTTGATGATGTCGACGGCGTTGACACAGACGGCTTTACATTGGGCGGTTCTGTAGGTTTCAAGTTCTAAGTTTAAATACTTAACTAAACCACAAAAAGGAGGGCGTAAAACCCCTCCTTTTTTTGTGTCTGAAAGTAACTTCATTGACGACAAAAGCCCTCAAGTTCATACTTCGAAAATAGAACATTAAGACGGAAGTAACTATGAAAGCAACTGCAAAAGACTTGAGAATACATTCAAAAGAACTACTTGACGTAGTTAGTCGAGGAGAAGACGTTGTTATTACCTTCCGTGGCAAACCTTGTGCAAAGCTTGTTCCGTATGAAGAATCGGCCCAACCGCTTGTGCTGGATAAAAAAGATGGCTTGTTCGGCATTTGGGCAGACCGTGACGATATTGACTCTGTTGAAGATTACATGCAAAACCTAAGAAAGAGCCGATTTTCTTAATGTTGATGTAGGTTGGGTAGAGCACCGCGAAACCCAACATGGAGCATCAGATACCTTAAGCGCTGGGTTTCGGCTAGCGCCTCTACCCAGCCTACGCAACGCCAATACGAAACACTATCGGATTATTAAAGACATTTCCTTAATCGAATTTAAGCCAATTTAGCCCGTGAAAGCCCTTTACCCTGAAATCCTTCCCTTCCACACCTTTATGCTGGAAACCGGCAGCCAACATTTGGTTTATGTTGAGCAAAGCGGCAATCCTGATGGCATTCCGGTCATTTTTTTACATGGCGGACCGTGTTCAGGTACCAAGCCGGATCATCGGCGATTTTTTAATTCTGAGCACTATCACATTATTTTATTTGACCAACGCGGCTGCGGTAAGTCGCTGCCTTTTGGTGAGCTGGAATATAACACCACGCAGGATTTGCTTGATGATATGGAGCGCATTCGCGAACAGCTAGCCATCAAACAATGGCTGTTATTTGGCGGCTCCTGGGGCGCAGCGCTGGCGCTGTTGTATGCCCAAAAACATCAAGATAAAGTGCTGGCCATGATTCTGCGCGGCACCTTTTTGGCGCGGCAGCAGGATATGAACTGGTTTCTGAGTAATGGCGCGGGGCTGATTTATCCTGAGTTATGGCAGCAGTTGGTTGAAAGCATACCCGTACACTGGCGTGAAAATTTACTGTCCGGATTATGTGCGGCAGTTTGGCATGATGACATTGCGCTTCAACAACGTGCCGCTAATGCCTGGATGGCTTGGGGCGCACAAGTGGCCTTGGGTAGCGCTTATCAAGCAGGCTGCTTGGCAAATGAATCGGTAACTGAAGACATGATCAAACAAGTCCGCATGGAATTGCATTTTGCCAAGCATGGGTACTTTATCGTCGAAAACCAAATTCTGGATAACTGTAAGCAGCTATCCGAGCTGCCCAGTATTATCATTCATGGTCGACAAGATTTGGTCTGTCCGATGGAAGCTGGTTTTAGCTTGCATAAAACATTGCCGAATGCGGATTTTATTGTGCTCGCCAATGCCGGGCATATTGCGCAAGGTGACGAGATGATTGATGCCTTGGTGAATGCCACCGATACGATGGCTAATAGACTTTCTGCTTAGAAAATAATGAACAACTCCTCTGAAGGGCTCAAGAAAAAACGGCTGATTATTGGCGTAACCGGCGCGACCGGTGCGGTGTATGCGGTAAGAATGCTGCAAGTTTTGCAGGCTCAGCCGGAATGGGAGACGCATTTGGTGGTTTCTTCTGCTGGCGTCGTAAACTTAAAGCATGAAATGGACATGAAACGCTCTGATTTAGCGGCGCTGGCGAATGTGACGCATGGCATTAACGATATTGCGGCAAGCATTTCCAGCGGCGGCTTTAAAACTGAGGGCATGATTATCGCGCCTTGTTCGATGAAAACTCTATCGGCGGTGGCGCATGGTTTTGGTGATAATTTGATTTCCCGTGCTGCCGATGTGGTCTTGAAAGAACGTCGTCGTTTGGTAGTTATGCCGAGGGAAACGCCGTTAAACTTGGTGCATATTAAAAATATGCTCAGCGTAACCGAAATGGGGGGGATTATGTTTCCGCCGATGCCTGCGTTTTACAGCAAATCCGATTCGATGATGGGCATGGTCAATGAGACTGTCGGCCGGGTGCTGGATATGTTTGGCGTTAATGTGGATGGTTTGTATACGCCTTGGGAAGGGCTTTAAAAAGAACGACGCCTTCGGTGGGAGCGACGCCTACGTCGCGACGTAGGCGTCGCTCCCACTAAGAATTACCCCCATAAAAAAAGCCCCGGCTGTTTTTCAACAGCCGGGGCTTCTTGCTTAAAGCAACTGAGCTTTAAGGCTGCATGATTACATCATGCCGCCCATTCCACCCATACCGCCCATGCCGCCCATATCTGGCATGCCATGACCTTTATCATCGCTAGGTGCATCAGCAATCATCACTTCAGTAGTCAATAATAAGCCGGCAACTGATGCTGCGTTTTGCAAAGCAGTACGAGTTACTTTGGCAGGATCAAGGATACCGAACTCGATCATGTCGCCGTAAACGCCAGTAGCAGCATTGTAACCGTAGTTGCCAGTGCCTTTAACTACTTCGTTGAATACTACTGAAGGCTCGTCGCCCGCATTAGAAACGATTTGACGCAGAGGCTCTTCAATGGCACGACGCAAGATGTTGATACCAACAGTTTGGTCATGATTGATGCCTTCCAATCCTACCAATGCAGACAATGCGCGAACCAAAGCAGTACCGCCGCCGGCAACTACGCCTTCTTCAACAGCAGCGCGAGTTGAATGTAGGGCATCTTCAACGCGAGCTTTCTTTTCTTTCATTTCGATTTCAGTCGCAGCGCCGACTTTGATTACGGCAACACCGCCAG
>JAQTQN010000252.1 GCA_028712225.1 Methylobacter sp. | reverse complement strand
TGATAGTCGGCGGCTTGCTGGCATTGATGTTGATATTGACAATGACAGTCATAGCCTTGCCGGTGTGGCTGGAATCGCAAGCCGTCGAAGCGTTACAGCTCAAAATCGATGAAGTGGAGCCGGAAGCCAAAAAAATAAAAGCCATGCAGTTGGAAATTGATACGCTCACAGAACATACCAAGCTGCTATTGGATCAGAAAACCGCGCGCCCGGCTTTGGTCGTGTTGCTTAATGCCTTAAGCGCTTTGATTAAAGATGACACGTCATTAACGTACGTCCAATATTCCGATGGTCATTTACAAATGCAGGGTGAGTCTGCGTCAGCTTCTGGGTTGATTAGCTTACTGGAAGCATCCGATTATTTCGCCAATGCGCGTTTCGTTTCACCGGTCACACAGGATAAAGTTACCGGGTTAGAGCGGTTTCAGATTACTGTCGACGCCACTAAACCGCCACCAACGGAGCCAAAAGCTGAGATAGACAGTGGTAATGCGCAAGATGCCAATGTCGAGGAAGTCCCCGGCAGTTCGGAAGACACCGAAGAAAAACCGGTAGAAAACCCACCTAAAAAAACCGGAGGCAGTGATGTCGTTGATGGAAAATAAGCTCAGCCAAAAATGGTTGGCGCTGGGATTGCTGGCGCTAGTAGTGCTGGTGTTCTCCTTGTTGGTGGTGATGCCCATTATCAACAAAGGTTTGGAATTAAACGAAAGCAAACAAGCCCTGGCTTTCCGGTTGCAACAATATGAGCGGGTGTTAGCGACCAAAGAGCAAGTAGCCGAAAATGTGGAGCAGATTAAACAGGCTTATGCCGAACAAGGCTACCTTAACAGTCAGGAAACCAGCGCCCTGGCGTCGGCAGAGTTGCAGGAGTTTATTAAAAAAACTATCGTTGAAGCGGGCGGGCAATTAAGCAGTACCCAAGTGTTGCCGGTGTCCACCAAAGACGAATTTACCCGCATTACCATCAGCGTCAGAATGACCGGCAACAGTGAAGTATTAAGAACGGTACTCTACAACATAGAAACTTCAGCGCCGCTAATCGTTATTGATCAAATTGATATTCGGCCGATGCGCGGCGTCAGGAACAGAGCGACTCGGCAGCTTGATCTCAGTAATGAACTTAATGTCAATTTCCAAGCAGTCAGCTTTATGAGGAAACAGTCGGAATGAACATTAAGCTAATTACTTTGTTGATTTCCGTTTGTGCGGGACTGTTGCTGGTAATTGCCGGCGAATGGCTGTACGCAACATCTGCTCACCAGCAATTGTTGACCTCGCTGATGACGGTAACAGTGCCGGATAGCAGCCCTGATGAATTGCCAAGAATCACACTTACCGAGCAGCCTGAATCCAGTTATGAAGATTTGGTAGCCAGGCCTCTATTTGTTAAAGGCAGAAAGCCGGTTGATGAGCCATCGCCCGAACAGGCCAATGCGGCAGCCGCAGTGGAAAACTTCGATTGGCAATTAAACGGTATTTACACGTCCAATAAAGGCCAGTCAGTATTAATAAGTCGCGCCAAAACCAGCCAAGCAAAAATCAAGCATCGAAGAATAACTCTTGGAGAAGATCTTGATGGCTGGAAATTGACGGAAATCGGGAACGATAAAGTCATTCTTATTCAAGGCAGCGAGCAAAAAGAATTGCTGTTAAGAAAACCCAAGCCTAAAACCGCACCAATAAGGCAACCGGCAAATGCAGCTAACCCGCCTGCAGTACCCCCTGCAGAACAGCCACCCGAACAAACCGAAGTTGATACTACTGAGATTCCCCAATGAGTAATGTAAAAAAAGTCGCTACTGTCTCTTGTCTAATGGCTATGGGGTTAACCCTGTCCAGCTGCGAATTATTAGGCCCCAAACAAGCGGCAAAATTGCCCTTGGTGCCGGTCACGCAAATTG
The DNA here is from genome assembly GCA_028712225.1 of Methylobacter sp. Lineage (GTDB taxonomy): Bacteria > Pseudomonadota > Gammaproteobacteria > Methylococcales > Methylomonadaceae > JABFRC01. The sequence goes on along the minus strand of JAQTQN010000252.1, from coordinate 1,728 downwards.
CTGAAAAACCCCAGAACCCTGATGTCTTTAAAGATTTGCAGAACAAAGCACCGACTATCGATGCCAATAAACTCAAAGGCGAGCTCTATCCTGGTACCGATCAGTTTGTGCCTAATAAACCCGAACAGCACAGAAAAACGTCGGCCGTCGGCGAACGCTCTTTTAGCCTTAATTTTGACGAAGCCGATTTAGGCGAAGTCGCCAAAGTGATATTAAGTGACATCTTGGGGCAAAACTATGTGCTAAGCCCGAAAGTGGCCGGCAAGGTGACGCTGCAAACCACCGACCCGCTCAGTAGAGATGAACTGATTCCCACCTTGGAAATGTTGCTGCGGATGAATAATGCCGTACTGATTAAAGATGCCAGCATTTACCACATCGAACCTGACAGTGAAGCTTTGTATAGCTCCAATTTTGCAGCGCCCGGTACTGCCGGAAGAACGGGCTATCAAGTAAGGGTGATCCCCATCAGAAATGTCGCCGTGCAAGACATAGTCGATGTGATTAAGCCGCTGGTGCAGGAAAAGACCATTCTCAATGTTGATAGTACCCGCAATATTTTGGTTGCTTCAGGTACGCCGGATGAATTGGGCCGGGTATTAGACATGATCAGCACCTTTGATGTTGACGTCTTAAAAGGTCGCTCCTTTGCGTTGTTTCCGTTGACGCATGTCGATGCCGATACGGTCATCAAAGAACTTGAAGAAGTTTTTGATAGTAAATCCAAAGAGGGCGAATCTGAATTCTTTCGCTTTATCGCGATTGACCGTATGAATTCGGTGATGGCTATCACGCATCAAGCCCGTTACTTAAGAGATATTGAAAGCTGGATAACTAGGCTTGATCGCGCTAATACCGCCACTGGCGGCGGTGTGAATGTCTACAAAGTGCAGCATGTTGATGCGATGGAGTTGGCTGATACTTTAAACGATATTTTTGGCAGTGGGCAACGCTCAAGCAAATCGGCAAAGCTTGCTCCCGGTAAAAAATCGACCACAGTGAGCAACAAACAGACCTCTAATAAAACTGATGCGACTAAAACCGGGCAAAAAACTGCCTCAACCGGCATCAATAGCAATAATCAAAGCGGCAACCTGAGTAGTGGTAATACCGCCACTGGCGACGCTAAAGTCGCCAACGTGGGAGAGGTCAAGATTATTGCGGACTCTGCTAATAACTCTGTAGTGATCGTGGCAACTGCGCAGGAATTCGGAGTGATTCTGCCGATTATCAAGCAGTTGGATGTGATGCCTTTACAGGTGTTGATTGACGCGACGATAGCGGAAGTGACGTTGACGGATGAGTTGGCATACGGCATCAAATGGTATCTAAATTCGGGCAATACCACGGCGACTAGTAATTTATTGAATGCAAAACTTACTGATATTGCATCTTCAGCGGCTCTTGCCACTGCAACAGGCGGGCTGACTTTGCTGCAGGACTCAGGTTCTGTTAAAGCGTTATTATCTGCCGAAGCTACCAATAATAATGTTAATGTTATTTCCTCTCCATCGCTGATGGTGCTGAATAATCAAGAAGCCAATATCCAGGTTGGTGACGAAGTGCCTATCCGAACTTCCGAATCAACCAATACCAATGGTAGTGTCAACCCGATTCAGACCAGTTCTATAGAGCAACGTAAGACCGGGGTGAAATTAACAGTTAAACCCAGAGTCAATGCCAATGGCTTGGTCATTATGGATATTGAGCAAAGTGTTGAAAATGTGA
>JAQTQN010000251.1 GCA_028712225.1 Methylobacter sp. | reverse complement strand
CGCCCCGGACGTTTGACGGCCTCTATTTTCATGTTGCGCTTAACAAAATTGAACGCCTGCTGAATCTGGCTATCGACGGGGCCATCGCAATCCTGGGCATCCAGCTGGTATTCGGCATTTCGCTCTGTGCCGCGGTAAGCAACACACTGCACATAGGCCGAAGACAGATAATCAGTTGGTCTGGCAGTTAAGAGCAATACGCCGGTGACGGTCAGACGCGGCTCCCGTTCTTCATTTTCAGCAGCCAAGTAGAGCTTTTTTAGCTGCATTTTTTCCGGCAAATCGCCACGCAAGAAACGTGTTTTCAACGCGGTGTCGATAGCGTCGTCAGGCATGGCATTCGGGACCACTTGTTCATCAAAGCGGATTAAGCGCACCATGCTGCGCTGCTGGAACATGCGGGCCAAGAGTTCGGGCGGCATTTCACGCTTAGTTGAGCCAACGCGATGATAATAACCGTTGGGGCTGCGATGCACGAATAGGCTTTTTGGGATTTTGACCCACACCACGGGCTTGGGATTACCTTGAAGATCGGGAATCTCAATAAGACGGATTTCAATCAACACCGGTGGTTGGACAGCCTGGGCCAGGTTTGATAACCATTGGTCGACTGTATCCAGATATTCCTGGGCAATGCCTTCGACCGCACGGGTTTTGTCATTGATGCCCAGCACCAAAATACCGCCACTGCCATTGGCAAAGGCAGCCAGTTCATCGGCAATGCTGTCACGTTGGGGACTTTCAACCTTCTGGCCTTTAATAACCAGCGTTTTGAATTCATAGCCTGAATCTTCTCCCAGACGGATCTGATAAATCAGTTCCCGCATCAGTTCGGTGGTATTGATCATGTTTGCTTTCCCCTTACATGCCAACGGATGGCAAACAGGCGTTCACGGCGTTGGTGCATTTCCAAGGCTGCTTCAATATCCGCTAATAATCGATCCTCTTCCGCTTCGATTTTTTTCTTTTCTTCGTGGTAGTCCAGCATGAGTTGGTCACGCTCTCGCTCTCGTTGTTTGAGGACTTTTTTAGCCTGCATTTTTTCTTGAAGCGTCGGCAGCTGTCTGGATGCTTTACGCGCCTCCTTAATTTCTTGGTCAAGCTGTTTGATACGAATATCCAAGGCAATGCGGCGATCTTCAGCCCAACGGTCCAGTTTTTCGGTTTCTTCGTCGTAGTAGTGTTCGTTATCTTTTTCAGCAGCGTTAACGTTATCAGCCAAAAGCGCCTTGAGCTGTTCTTCCAATTGGGCTGATTGAGTAAGCGGGGTATTCGGACTATTTTCTTGCACCGGCAGCTCCAGTAATCGATCAATTGTTTTCGTGGGCAGTTCTTCACCTGTCTCTGTGCAAGCCGCTAACAATAGATATTCGATGGTTTGTTTAGCGGTTTTTAGAATCAATTTTTCCAAGACAAGCTCACCCGACTGACCGATCAATTTTTGTAAATCGGAATATTGTCCATTACGTTGAGTGGTGTATTCAAAGACCAGTTCTGCGGGCAAAGTGTCAGGCTCTAATGCCGCTAATTCAGCTTTAGCCTGTTCTATTAAGTCCTTGCCTAAGCCTTCATTGGTGCGGAAGAATTTTGCATCGGATTCATCAGCCCGCTGCCAATCAACGTCATACCAACTGCCCTCGCTGGTGCCCGGCGGGGTATAAAAAAAACGATGCTCATTAAATTGGGCTTCCGGCAATTGCATTCGGGCCAGTTGCAGGAACCGTTGCTGGTAATCGTTAAGGTGTTGCGAGGTTTCCTCACGACGAAAATTAAGCCGTTTGACGACATCGACATCAAAGTTTTCAAGTAATGAGCGGCGAGTATCTTGTGAGCGTGTTTCCAAGTCAGTTTGAAACTGGGCTTGAAGCAGGTTAAATTCCTCTTCTATTTGCTCATCATTCCGGCACTTTTGGTAGATGTCATGGATACGCCGCTCAATATCCATGCCCGATTCTATGGAGCCCAGAATTTCATCTGAGGCACCGAAGACACCTTCAAACAACTTAAATTTATGACTTAACAGCTCAAAGACACGTTCATCGGCACGGTTACCTTTATTGATAAAGTTCACAACGACAACATCGTGTTTTTGACCATAACGGTGTACACGACCAATTCGCTGCTCCACTCGTTGCGGGTTCCAGGGCAAGTCGTAGTTGATGAGTAATGAGCAAAATTGTAAGTTGATACCTTCGGCGCCGGCTTCGGTACATATCATGATGCTTGCACCATCACGAAATTTATCAACTAAAGCGGCTTTCATGTCAGAGCTCTTGGAACCGGAGATACGCGAGGAGCCGTGATGTTTTTTCAGCCAGGCCTGGTAAATTTGCTTTGAGGCGGTATCGTTGTTACTGCCATTGAGCAATACCAACTGATCGAAGTAGCCATGCTCCCCCAACTGCTCGCAGAGCCACGTTTGGGTGCGTACAGACTCGGTAAAAATAACTGCTTTACGCGCCCCGCCCAGCCGTTCTGTAAAATCAAACGCTTTGCCTAATACCCTTAACAAAGCATCAAACTTTGAGTTTTGTGTAATATCGCTGGCAAGTTGTTTAAAATCCTTAAGCTTATCGATTTCCGCTTGCAGGGCTTTTGCATCAATAAGATCTTCATCCGTAATATCGTTGGTATCCGCAAGATCGTCCATTGCTTCGTAATCTTGCAGCGCATCGATTAATGGCAGTTTCTTTTCCAGCCTGTCGATCATCGTTTCCAATGTGCCTTGAATAGCATAGGCAGAAGAAGCCAGAATTTTACGGATAACTAGAGTTACCAAATGACGGGCACCCGGCTTGATAGCCAACAAATCATCTTGCTGTAAATAGCTCGATACTTCGCTGTAAAGACTTAACTCTTCTTGTCCGGGGCGGAAATCTTCTGTCAATGAGTAGCGCTTGGTGAATTTGATCCCGCCTTCCTGTTGAACTTGTCTACGCAGGGTACGACTGCAAATTTTCTTTAATCGAGAGCGCAGTAAGGCAAACTCAGCCTCATCCAACTTGGGTCGACAATAGCGAGCTTTGAATGACTCAAGATCACCAAAGAAATGAGGATCGATAATTGAAGTCAGACCATAAAGCTCTTGTAGGTTATTCTGTAACGGGGTCGCAGATAACATCACTTTAGGGCGGCTTTTTAGAGCCCCCTCTAGCTTTTTCGCAGTTTTTGCACCGTCGGCTTTGTAGATATTACGCAGTTTATGCGCTTCATCCAGCACCACCATATCCCAGGGAACTCTGGCTAATTCAAGGTCTTTGCGGGCTGCAAATTCATAGGAGCAAATCACTATTTCTTTGCCATCCCTATCAAATGGGTTAACGATGCCTGATTTTATTTCCGCATTAAAGTTTTTAGCTTCAAGAATTCTGGAAGGTAATGAAAATTTCTCCTCCAGCTCTTGGCTCCACTGTTTTCGTAACGTGGCAGGAACAATCAATAACAGTTTGCGCTTTCGTTCCGCCCATTTTTGGGCTAGCACCAGACTGGCTTCAATGGTCTTACCTAAACCCACCTCATCGGCAAGAATAACGCCATTGGAAATTGGAGATGCCAATGCAAATAGCGCGGCTTCTACTTGATGCGGGTTCATGTCTACTTTGGCACTGGCGATGGTTTGAGTCAGGGATTTTTCAGCCTTACCCTCTA
>JAQTQN010000050.1 GCA_028712225.1 Methylobacter sp. | reverse complement strand
TGCTGCTATTAAGGCTGGTTGCGGATGCGCTAAGTTGTTGATCTTGGTATACGCCGACAATGATGCAATCAGATTGCAGTTTTTCTAAGGGGGCGCTTTCTATAGAATAGTCCATGGCTTAACTCGGGCTGGATGTAAAAGGGTTGATAGAAGATAGGCTGCATAGCGCAGCAGATCCTACGGCTGGGCCGGATTATACAACACAAAATCGATTTAGATTGGGGAGACAAGCTTGGCAGAAGACTGGTCAAAAGGCTACAAATCGGGGTATCGGCCGTTCATTAGCATCCTGGACAAAATGATCGCGCAAGATCTGTTGAAGACGCTGACATCGGTGTTGACAGTGATTGTGGTCATTATTGTTAGCCGTAAGTTTATTAGAATTTTAGACAAGGCGATTGAAGGCCAAGTGTCCAATGAAACCCTGCTAAGTATTTTGGGCTTAAAGACCGTTATCGCCTGCGTCACGTTTCTTCCCGCTGCCATATTTATGGCAGTGCTGATGGTGTTGGGCAGAATGTACCGTGATCAAGAAATGGCCGCGGTTGCCTCCGCCGGTGGGGGAGCAGGCGTTATGTATCGGGCTGTGTTTTTGTTGGTATTGCCGTTGTCGATATTTGCTACAGGGCTATCTACCTATGTGGCGCCATGGGCTGAAGCGCGAGTGGGGCAACTGATGCAACAAGACGAAGAATCAGCCGATCTTAGAGGTATCGCTGCTGGAAAGTTCAGCGAATATAGCCAGGGCGACCTGGTGGTGTATGTGGAGAAAATCACCGACGACAAAAAAATGCACGATGTGTTTGTGCAAAATCGTCAACACGGCACCATCGGCATCATTAACGCCAAAACAGGGCATTTGGAAGATTTACCCACCGGTCGCTATATGGTCTTGGAACAGGGCGAACGCATACAAGGCCAGCCCGGCGCTTTGAATTATGTGCTTGAGCAATTCGATGAATACTCGGTGCGGGTAGATAACAAAGTCGCTGCCGACAGTTTCATTCAAGAATCCATCGCTACCGAGGTATTGCTGAAATCGGCCGCACGTCGTGATATTGCCGAATTGCAACGGCGGTTATTCATCCCATTGGGCATTATGTTGCTCAGTTTCATTGCGGTGCCTTTGGCGCAGATGTCGCCACGAAGCGGTGTTTACGGCAATATGCTGGTTGGATTTTTAATCTATTTCAGTTACGGCAACTTGGTGCATGTCAGCCAAAGTTGGGTGATTAAAGAAACTATTCCGGTTTGGTTAGGCGCGGTCGGCGTCAACTTGTTGCTGTTTATTATTGGCAGCATATTATTGGCACGACTGTATGGCTGGCAATGGCTGCTGGCGACACTCAAGAGCAAGGTGGCAAAGTGAATGTACTCAACGGTTATATCGTCCGGGAAATTTTGAAAGGTTCCTTGGTTGCGCTGGTTTTATTGTTGACGCTGTTCAATCTGTTCACTTTTAGCGACGAAATTAAAGATTTGGGTAAAGGCCACTATGGTTTGAAAGAAATTTTTACGTATTTGGCGCTGACTTCGCCGACTGTTTTTTATGAGCTGATGCCTGCTTCGGCCTTATTGGGCAGCCTGTTCATTTTGGGCGCGATGGGCAACAACCATGAAATCATTGCCATGCGTGCGGCCGGTTTGTCGGTATTCGGCATTTTACGAGCAGTGATGTTGGCAGGTGCAATTATGGTTGCCATGGCTATTGCTGTAGGCGAGTTTATTGCTCCCTCTGCTGAGCGTGCTGCTCGATTGTTAAAAGTGACTGCGCAAAATGAGCAAGTCGTTATGAATAGTAAATACGGTCTGTGGTTGCGCGAAGGTAAAAAGTTTATCAATGTGCGGCAATTGCAAGATGACGGCAGTTTGTCTGATATTAATATCTTTGAACTGGATGATGCCGCGCATTTGCGCTCTTCAACGCACGCGGATGCCGCCCGCTTTTTAGGCGATCAGCAATGGCAGCTTGAGCAAATCAAGCAATCTGAAATTTCCACTAAGCAAATACTCGCCAGTCAACAAACTGAAAGCATTTGGCGGTCGTCAATCGCCCCGGATCTGGTGAAAATTGTGGTAGTCAATCCCAACAATTTGGCACTTTATGATTTGATAATGTATATCGATTTTTTGAAGGACAACCAACAAAAATCACACGTCTATGAAATGGCTTTATGGGGACGCATAGTGAATCCGCTAGTCACCTTCATCATGCTGCTGATTTCGGCGCCGTTTGTGATTGGTGTAAAACGCGGCGTAAGTGTGGGCGGACGGATGATGATAGGGGTGGTTATCGGCATGGGTTTTAACATTATCGATAAAATCGCCGGACATATTGGCTTGATTTACGATCTTAATCCGCCACTCATTGCCGTGGTGCCCAGTTTGATAGCGTTAAGCTTGGCGCTATTTGCAATCCGCAAAGTGCAATAACTATCAGTTAATTGATGAGGGTTGCCAATGCCTCATGCACTTGCTGCTTGGCTTCATGCAGGATTTTTAAAGAATGTTCAGGGGATAGTGAGTAATCCTTGAGTTTGCTGGCCGCCGGGATAGATGTAATCGCCGGTAATTCAGTTAACTGAGTTAGGCCGATTTTGCTATGCAGCCGCGAGAGTACCACAATATCTGTTAAGTCCAGTTCCGGGCCTTGATTTTGATACCAATCCTCAGAAAATAGTGGGATTTTGATAAAGTCTTCGGTAAATCCCCAGTTCTGCAAAATCCGGTAGCCTATTGGCCCTTTGACATACGGCAATGCCTGTTCGATGTCTGTTTCGGTGTAGTAATCTTTGGGCAAATTGGCTGCAAAATTCAAAAACGGTACCGCACCTATATCGCAGACCAGTCCGGCCAGTAATGCTTCTTCCGGATTGGCTTGCTTGCTGACGCTCGCCAGAACATAGCTTAGTGTTGAAATATAAAGGCTTTGCTTCCAAATTCTATCCAGGTGTTTTTTAATTATCGGCGATTTGCTTTTGAAAATGTGATGAATGCTTAAGCTGATTACCAAGCTGCGCGTGGCATGCAAGCCAATTCGATTGACGGCGGTAAAACAGCTTTTGGCTGGTGTGACACACACATAAAGCGGGCAATTGGCAACTTCAATCAGTTTGGCCGAAATCACCGGATCCAGTTGGATAATTTTTACCGCATCGGCAATGTCAATATCATATTGCATCGCGTGTCGTAACCTAACTGCAATATCCGGCAGCGACGGTATTTCCATTTCTTCGTTGTTGTAATGTTGTAAAAAAGCGTGCAGTAAGTGGTTTTCAGATAATTCTTCAGGAATGTGCAGTTCTGCTAAGGGCGTTGCTTCAGATTGCCGGCTTGCCATAATGTTATGCGAGACTCTCATAACCGCAACGTCTGATCCGGCTAGTGCTGTCGTGGTATGCACTGCGCCACTGGATAGCGGAAATTTCGCCTTGATGGTTCCCGCTTGAATCTCATAGTTTTGCCCGCTATTGTCCGATAATGTGACTGAGCCTTTTAGAAGATAAAGAACGCTGTCAGCTTGATCACCGGCTCTGAATAATAAGGTTTCGGCAGGGTAAACTTCTGATTTAGCTTCGGTTGCAAAAGCCAGTAACTTGTCATTGCTAAAATTACGGACAGGAATGAGCGTTTCTAAAATATCGATAGATACGGCTTCGGGTTCAAGACTGCATGTGACCGGTATTTTTTTTCGCTCTTTGAAAAAAGATTTTAGAAATGACATGCCTATTTCCTGAAAAACTGATCGTATAAATTCATGTTACCTGCCATGGCGACTAGAAAAAATTATCGTTCTCGATCGACTGACGCTCAGCGAGTATAGCAAACTCGACTTTGTATAAAAAAATCATTGCTTTATTCCGGGCTGTGTCCGCGCTCGAGAATAGTGCCGGTTACTCTTTAAATAGACTGCCGAGTACGTTCGCCAAAGTATCCAGTACATCCAATGCCGTTGGGCCTTCGAAGTCACTCTGGCCGCTAGTGCGATTATCTCTGGCTAGGCCGGTGCTTTTAGATTTTGCAGGTTTCGAGTTTTCGGTAATTTCTTTCTGTGCCGCCAACAATTGTCCGCCGGCTTTTTTCCATTCCAGTAAATGGGTGATTTCGCCGCTATCCAGCCAGATGCCGTGGATTTTGCATTGATCGATAATAACGCCGCTACGATAGCCGAACACCCGGCGCAGCATAAAATTCTGGCACGACGGGCATTTTATGTATTTGACCTGTTTATCAGCCTGATAACGTTCACTATTGATGTTATCCAGTTGCTTGATGTTGATGTCATAGACATCGCTAACGGCGTGTTCCAGTAGTAATTCTATTTTGCCGGAATCAAAAAACAGCCCAAAACAATCGTTGCATCGATCTATTTCCACTTTGCCGTTGAGATGTAGCTCGATGGTTTGCAAGGGGGTCTTGCAATGAGGACAATTCCGGCTCGACTGACCCACTAAGCTGAATGCTTGACGACCGGTTAGGTCGACATCATTGCGGGTGCGGCAGTATTCACAACGATTGCTGTTGGCGGGTAACGGTGCCGAACAGTGAGTACATTTTGCCATGGGTTAAAGACTATCCAGGATGGATTTTTTCTTGGCGGCATATTCATCAGCTGAAATCAGTTCAGCCGTAAACAGTTGTTTGAGTTGGGTCAGCTTTGCGACAGTGTCGTTCGCAACTGGTTGAGCTAGTGCCGCCGGTTCAGTCAGAGTCTGCGCCATTTGCTGACCAAGACCGATGCCTGCGCCCAGTCCTAAGCCCATGCCCGCGCCACCGCCTTCATTTCTGGCGGCTTCGCGCATGGCCTCAAGATGCTGCAATTTGGCATAATCAACGCCTGCAGCTTGTGCGGCCTGAGCTTCTGCGTTTAAGTCGGCAATGCGGTTAACGCGTTTGAGGGTGTCATCGTCGAAATCAGTGCCTTCAATCCGGAAATCAGTGATGTCGAAACCTAGATTTTGAAATGCAATCGATAGCTTTACTTTCAGCCCCAGTGCTATTTCTTCGCGGTTGGCATCTATCTCAGCGTAGCTGTAGCGGCTGGTTGCCAGAAAGTCGGCCAACGGATGAATAATTCGCGCCGACATAATGGCTCTGAAATCATCGATGAAAAAATCATTGTGACTGCCGACGACGTTGACAAAAAAGTCTTTAGGCTCGGCTATACGGTAGCTGTAGTTACCAAATAGTTTTAATCCCACCGGAAACTGGTATTTAGGATCTTGATATTTGATGATCGAGGTCGTGCCCCATTTTTGATCGAGTATTTGGCTGGTTTTGAAAAAGTAAATGCCGACTTTGTGTTCACTCTCAAAAAATTGCATGAACTTGCTGATCGTGGTCCAGAACGGAATGTTGTCGGTTGCAAGATTGATGAGGCATTGCTTCTCTATAACCGCCTGTACTTTGCCCTGATAGACAAATATGCAGCCTTGCCCTGGTCCGACAATCAACGTGGAGGCATTTTTGATTTCATCGCCGTTATCGGTCCATTGTTGAAACAGCGCGTCAGGGTGTGGATTTTGCCATTCGATAACCGAGCGGAATTGTCTTTTAAGTGCGTTTAACAGTGCCATATGCGCCTCTGTAGGTGGGTTTTTTACTATCACAACTGTCAGGTTGATGATAAATTCGCCTTAGTATAGTTAAGGAATCAGGAGTTATTGTGGCAATTAGACAGTTTAACGGCGTACTGCCGCACATTGGGCAAGCGGTGTTTATTGATGACAGTGCGGTAGTCATTGGCGATGTGACAATCGGCGATGATGTATCGATCTGGCCCACGGTTGTGGTTCGCGGAGATGTTGAAAGTATCAGTATCGGCGCCGGTACTAATATTCAAGATGGCTCTGTGCTGCATGTCTCGCATGCCGGGCCGTTTTCTCCGGAAAGTCGGCCACTTAAGATCGGTAAAGGTGTTACGGTCGGACATCGTGCCGTCGTTCACGCCTGTACCGTCGGCGATTATTGCCTGGTCGGTATCGGCGCAATCATTCTGGACGGTGCCGTACTGGAAGATTATGTGATGTTGGGGGCGGGGGCGTTGGTGCCGCCCGGCAAAAGACTGGAAAGCGGGTATCTGTATGTCGGCACACCCGCCAGGCAAGTCAGGCCCTTAACCGAGTCGGAAAAGGCCTTTCTGGAATATTCTTATCAGCATTACATTCTGCTTAAAAACGAGCACTTAGAAACCGATTAACGCGGAGTGCCCGTTCTTTCGGAATTGAGTAAGGCAATGACAGCTTGTGTTTCAGGGCGGACGCCTCGCCAGATGAAAAACGCTTCTGCAGCCTGTTCAACCAGCATGCCCAAACCATCCAGGCTTTTTATGGCATGTTGGTCCCGGCCCCAGCGGACAAAAGGCGTGGGCTCATTGCCATAGGCAAGGTCATAGCAGACGCCGTTTTCAGCCAGTAAAGCGGGCGGTAACGGCGGTAGTTCCGAGCTCAAGCTGGCTGACGTGGCATTTAAAATTAAATCAAATTGTTGCCCGGCCAATTCAGCAAAGCCACATCCGGCTACTGGCGCAATAGTTTGAAATTCTTCCGCTAAGCCCAAAGCTTTATCAATAGTGCGATTTGCAACTATGAGTGACTGAGGTTTTTGCTCAAGCAGCGGGCCAATAATGCCGCGACTGGCGCCACCGGCACCCAAAATCAACACGCGCTTATCGGCCAGGGCAATTCCATGGTTGAGCGTTAAATCGGTGACTAAACCAATGCCGTCAGTGTTATCGCCGAGTATCGAACCATCTTGTTCCAGTTTTAAGGTGTTAACCGCTTTGCTTAACTGCGCGCGCGGCGTTTTCTGTGAGGCAAACGCCCAAGCAAGTTCCTTTAATGGCACTGTACAGTTCAAGCCTTTGCCGCCTTGCGCAAAGAATTCGGTGACTGCATCCTGAAAGTGCTCCGGCAGTACTTCTTGAGCGCTATAGCTAAGATTTTGACCGGTTTGTTCAGCAAAAATTTGATGAATGCGTGGCGATTTACTGTGTTTTATCGGATGACCAAGCACTGCATAACGATCTGCTGACATTATGAGTTCCGCTCATCACGTAACCATTGCGCTACGGATTTGGCAAAGTAAGTCAAAATTGCGTCACTGCCAGCGCGTTTAAAGGCCAGCAGCGATTCCAACACCACCGGTTGTTCATCCAGCCAGCCGTTCATGATCGCGGCTTTCAGCATGGCGTATTCACCGCTGACTTGATACGCAAAGGTCGGCACGCCGAATTGGTCTTTTACCCGGCGGATAATATCCAGATAAGGCATGCCCGGCTTGACCATCACCATATCGGCGCCTTCCAGTAAATCCAGCTGGATTTCGCGCAAAGCTTCATCAGAATTGGCGGGATCCATTTGATAGCTGTATTTATTACCTTTGCCTAGGTTACCGGCTGAGCCCACCGCATCACGAAATGGACCGTAAAAGCTGGAGGCATATTTGGCGGAATAGGCCATGATCAGTGTATTGACATGATTATTGGCTTCCAGAATTTGCCTGATTGCACCGATGCGTCCATCCATCATGTCTGAAGGCGCGACAATATCGGCCCCTGCTTCGGCATGAGACAGCGCTTGCCGGGTTAGTACGTCAATTGTTTCATCATTTAATACATAACCATCTAAATTGATGAGCCCATCCTGACCGTGGGTGGTAAATGGATCCAGCGCTACATCGGTCATTATCCCCAATCCCGGCACTGCGGCTTTTAAAGCTCTTACGCTACGTTGCACCAAACCATCGGGATTATAGGCTTCGGCCGCATTTTCAGACTTTTTGTCGGCTTCAATGACCGGGAATAGTGCAATAGCCGGAATGCCCAGCGCATAAAGCTCGTGCGCTTCTTTTAATAGTAAATCTAAAGACAAACGTTCAACACCGGGCATGGAAGCAATTGCTTGCCGTTGATTAGAGCCTTCAGTGACAAACATTGGATAAATTAGATCATCAACGGTGAGCGCGTTTTCGCGCATTAAACGGCGGGAAAAATCGCTGTAGCGCATTCTTCGCATACGAGTTAGGGGGAATTTGATGGTATCATTGCTCATCTGCACTTGCTCATAGGTTCGTTGTGTTTTGTCGACAAATTTCTGTCTAATGTCGGCATTATTGACGTGTTTGATATTGTATCAGTGAATGCAGCGTTCTTAATATTGACGAAGATTTAGGCGTCCACCAATTGGATTTTAGAGGGTTTTATGAAAATTAAGCATTTTATGATATTTGGTTTATTCGCACTGTTACTTGGCGTTATGCCTTCCAGAGCGAGTGCTGAGGAATTAGCTCCTCCGCAACAAGTGATAAAAGTTTCCGCAGATAAATTACAAGTTAAATTGCAGGATAAATCGTTTATTCAGAATTTTGGAAAAGTTAACCAATTCGTTAACGAAGTTATTTATCCACATACTGATTTTGACAAAATTTCTGCATTGGTTTTAGGAAAGCTTTGGAAAACTGCGACTAATGACGAACGCGAACGTTTCAAACATGAATTTCAGACCTTATTGGTAAGGACTTACTCCCGCGCTTTTGTGGAATTTAAAGAGTGGTCTGTTCATTTTCTGCCGATGGAGCAAGGTGAAGATGCCAACAAAGCGATTGTTAAAACTGAAGTATTACAACCCGGCATTCAACCCGTTGCTGTCAATTACCGGATGTTTTTGGCAGATGATGGTCGCTGGAAAGCTTACGATATTACGATTGAAGGTGTGAGTTTGGTAACTAACTATCGCAGCACTTTCACCAATGAAGTACAGACTAAGGGGTCTTTAAGTGCCGTTATCGACGGGCTGGTAAAGCGCAACGCTGAAGCCCTGGCCGCAAAATCTGCTGCGAACTCCTAAAAACTCAGCATTAACCCTGCCTAACAGGCAGGGTTAATGCTTTTCTCGGTCCACAATTTCAGCTTATAACTCGGATAGTCTCGAGCGCCCCTCTCTCCACTGTAATGATCGATTATCAACCGCTTTATCAAGCCTTGCTCGATGCCAACGCCGACGACTGGGCTAAGCTACTTCCTGCGCAGTTACTTAATGCACTCAGTCAAAGTCGGCATGGCACCTTAAGTCAATGGCAATCATTGATTGCCGACTTACCGGTTTTTGACACCTCTCATCGATTGTTAGATGCCGGTACTGTGCAGATTGGCAGAGCTGGCGATTTGTCAATTAACACCCAAATATTGCTCGAATCTCAGCTGAAAACCCTGCGGCCTTGGCGTAAAGGGCCTTACGATCTTTTTGGTGTACAGATAGATACGGAGTGGCGATCTGATTGGAAATGGAATCGTCTAAAAGATCACATTAGTCCGCTGCAACAACGAATGGTGCTGGATGTCGGTTGCGGTAATGGCTATCACTGCTGGCGCATGTTAGGCGCGGGTGCCCGTATGGTAATAGGTGTTGATCCGTTGCTGCTCAATGTCATGCAGTTTCAACTGATTAGAAAGCTGTACGGAGAAGCGCCGATTTACGTATTGCCTGTTGGTATAGAGGATATTCCGCCAGAGGTGAAAGTGTTTGATACGGTTTTTTCGATGGGGGTTCTCTATCATCGGCGTTCGCCCATCGACCATTTGTTGGAGCTTAAAGCATGTCTTAAGGCCGGTGGTGAACTGGTTTTGGAAACCTTGATTATTGATGGAGATTTAGGTGAAACGCTGTTGCCTGAAGATCGATATGCCAAAATGCGCAATGTGTGGTTTTTACCCAGTGTCCCTACCTTGATCAACTGGCTGGCGCGATGCGGTTTTAACAATATCCGGGTGGTTGATGTTACGGTAACCAGTACCGAAGAGCAACGCAGTACGGAATGGATGCCATTTCATTCACTTAAGAACTTTCTTGATCCAGATGATTTAACCCTGACTTGTGAAGGTTTACCGGCGCCCAAGCGGGCTATTATTATTGCCAATGCGCCGTAATAATATTTGCCCTAAGCATGTTCAGGCTTTAGCCAACGCGGCATTAACCAACCAAACACCAATGCTATAGCCAGGATAGCAAGAACAATTATCGATAAGTTACTCATGGATGCCGAAGTGCCTGGCGTAACCAATGCTACTGTCAGCGGAATATGCAGCGCGCCTATTTCCGGGGCAATTTTAAGTTCACTATCCTCAATATACAGCACCACTTGGTAGTGCCCTGGTGCGGGGAAGTTTACATTTGTGGTAAGTACGCCTTGTTTGGGAACGGCAGGCGGTGTTTCTAAAATAACGTTTGCATTGCTATCCAGTACCTTAATTGTGACCGGTTTGCGGCGTACATCTCGATCCAGCAAGTCAATGCTGATTTGTGTTGAGCCAACAGCAGGTAACTCTTCGCATAAAGCTGTTAATAAAGCACTCTCATTTTTAGGTTGCTGTAAATCACCTTGATAAGCGGCAAAATTAGCAATGTAATAATCATTGCTTTGCATACAGCCGTACATGTCCATTTTTCCGCCGGCACCGGTGCGTTTCGCTAAAGGCACCGAGGCTGTTGCTATGGAAGAAATCATCAGCAAAGATAATATTTTTACCAGCATGTTTATTGAGGTCATGAGGGCGACTCCTGCCGAAGGTTAAGGTTTAATTGTGAATCTACTGACACCGCTGACGACCAGGCCGTCTTCTGTTACAACACGGTAGCGCACAATGTAATTACCTGGAGTTAGTGGTTTGGTGGTTGCGCTTAATTCACTGCGATCATCAATGATCAGTTGTAAGTCGGCATTATCAACACGATTGCCTTTGTCGTCTAATACGACCAGCGATGGTGCGCGGTCGCCGACATTACCGCTAAACCATAATTTAACTTGGCTATCAAAGTTAGACACCGCCGCATTATCGCGAGGCTGTGCTTTCATTAGCACGCCTTCGGCATATGCCGGTTGTTGAGAAACTGCCGGCAATAGAAGTAGCGCGAGAAAAAAATGTTTAGCTTTCATCATTATTTCAGTATGCATTGAAGTGCCCGCTTAACCAAATACATCAATCAGCAAGAGTATGAATGGATCAATAATGGGGTGGATAAATGCCAGAGAAACTACTAGCAAGCCCCCTAAGAAAATGGGTAGCCAGCCACGAACAGGTATGTCTTGCTTCCGCCAAAGCAGATGAAAAATAGTCCAGCTTAAGCCCCAAACCAACAATGCCAGGGCTTCTTTACCTGCATAAGAACCAATGCTGCCATCTGGCCCGACGCCAGTAGAGCCGGGTATCCAATAGCCATATGAATGGATGAACTTATCCATTTCTTTGGATAGTCGGGAAATATGATGGGTGATCATTAGTGTGTAAAAACCCAGTAATAGCGAAACAGTGGCGGCAATTGCAGGGCCAGAGAACAGAGGATCTTGCTCAATGGCTTCTAATTGTGATTGCTCTTCAGGCGATTGATGTTCAGACATTACCATTTCTCTTATACAAAACGTAATTTGGCCAGCACCAGTCCGGCAACAAAGCCTAGCAGTAAAAACAGCCAAGCTAGCAATATGAGGATGCCGACAAGTTGAGTCAAGTCCCGACGCGCGCGAATAGCATCGCCGTAATAAAACAAAATGAATGATCCCGCCAGCATTAATGGAAACGGGAATAGCGAAATGAACTCTTTGAATTCCATCAAATAATTATGGAAAGCAGGTACATTCGCCAAAATCCAGTCCTTCGGGCCATCCTGTCCACGATAGCGCATATAAATCCAGTTACCGCTGAGGGCGCCAAGAAAATTTACTGCCGCTGCCCCTGTTAGCCAGTAACGTAGCGAATGGAAATTAATATGCACGCCTCGAATCAAGGCATAAGCGCGATGAGTAAGGTACGTACCGAGTACAAGGGCTGAAATAGAAGTAATTCCATGTATGCCGGCTTTAAGACGGTAATTAGTCGGAAAAAAGAAATCCAGCCCGGCCAGTGCAAGCAATATGCATAAGGCTGTTATTGCTTGTGTTCGGACCAAAAACTTAGCCAGTTGGCCTTGTAAATATTGATCTGTCGGCATATTTCTCATCTCCGTTTTTTAATAGTTATAAGTTTATCGGGGATATGAAAGCGCCTATATCGCTTAGTAACCCTAAAAAAGCAATCCTTGCCTATTGCAAACCGTCTTGTTACGCAAAAAAAAGCCCAGCTGGTAGCTGGGCTTTTTATTCCAGAAAGCTTAAAAATTAAAGCTGAATGCTGGAAGTAGAGCCAGAAACTTTTTGTTTAGAACCATCTGGGTCGTCCATGCAGCCACTTAGGCCAACAATCATTAACGCCATAGCCAGTAAAGATAATACTTTTTTCATTGTGATCCTCCTAAAAGATTTTGTAAATTATTATGCGCCTGCATCACACAGCAAGCGCTTAATTTTTATCACAGATATCGTATTGATACAACACCAAACTTACAGGTTTTGAATTAAATGAGGGGCTTCAGGTCTTCAAAAGCTTTTACCGCTTCTCTTAATTCTTGCTCTGCTTCCTGAGTTGCTTTCTCTTTTGCATGAGTACGGGCTGATTTTAAAATGTTGTTAGCTTTTTGACGCGCGCGATCCACTCTGTCATTGGCGTTGATTTCTTTAGAAGAGTCAGATGCATCTTTAATCAGGTCAGCTGCTTTCTCGCCATCGGTTCCTTTGGTGATTGCATCTAACGCGATTCTGATTTTGGCAACAGTGTTATCAATTGCTTCGGCAGGTGCGTAAACAACGCGACCTTTATCTGTTTCAGCCATCGCTGAATGTGATGCGGCACCCAGTGCTGATGCTATCGCTAATGAAACAAGGATTTTTTTCAATACTTTCATACGTTTTCTACCTCGATTAATAATTTTAATTTTGAATACAACTGGATGTGACCCGGCCACAATTTCTGAAGAAATAACCACAGTTTATGACCGTTTTTCAGTATATCAAAAAATTGTGAATATGGTCATGTGAAAACAAATTAGCTCGGCTGTCGAAAATGCTTATCTATTAAGGCTATATCACTATTCATTTGTTGTGACAAACCGGCTAAGAATGTACCTAAGTGACCACTCTAAATTTTGAGTATTTAAGTCAAGAATTTCCTATTTCAGATTGCCTTCCATGCTACAATTTATTGGCAAATGGCACATTTACTTAAATATGTTATTCCGCACATCGTCTTAATCGTTTTTTATAAGTGGAAGCTAACATCCACAACTCCGAAGGAAACAATCAATGAAGTTATTTAAAAATATCGTGGTTTCTATTGCTTTAGCATCTATGGCAATGATTTCATCAACCGCTTTCGCGGGTAAAGCAGAAGAAGCCAAAGTGCGTGAAGCTGCTGAAGGTACAATTGCTAAAGTTGAAGAAGCAATTGCCTTAATCGAAAAAGGTGCTGACAAAGCAACTGTTTTGGCTCCTATTGGTGAAGCTCGCCAGTTGCAAAAAGAGTTCCGTTACGAACAAACCGAACGTAGCCGTCAATATGCTAACAATCAATTGAAAGCCGCTCGTGAAGCAATTGACAAAGGCGAATCTCAACCAGCTGAAGCTGCTTTAAGAGATGCTTTGAAAATTCTTAAAGAAATGTTGGTAACTTACGAAGCCGCTCACTAAGCATCGTTTTGTAATTGGATTCAGCCGACTAAACCGTTGGCTGAATCACTTAAATCGCTAAACCCATTTTCCTAGTCGTTTCACGCTCTAAGTTCTTTTTAACAGAGCGACATCAGATTTATCCTCCCAATTTAATAAACTGGTTACCAATAGATAAGGCTTTTTGTTTTATGCAAAATGCCAGATTCGATAAACTAGTCGATTTATACACCACGAGATTCACATGACTGCCCCACATATAGGCTTTATCAGTTTGGGTTGCCCCAAAGCGCTGGTTGATAGCGAAAGAATTTTGACAAAACTCCGTTCAGAAGGCTACACCGTGTCGCCAACCTATCAGGACGCGGATCTGGTCGTCGTTAATACCTGTGGGTTTATTGATGCTGCTGTAGAAGAATCTCTGGATAGTATCGGTGAAGCCTTGGCGCAAAATGGCCGGGTAATCGTTACGGGTTGCTTGGGTGTCAGAGAAGATGAAATCCGCGCACGCCACCCACAAGTTTTAAAAGTCACCGGCGCGCACGCATTAGAAGACGTCGTCAACGCAGTGCATGAGCATTTACCGCCGCCACACGATCCGTTTACCAGTTTGGTGCCGCCCCAAGGTATCAAGCTTACGCCGAAACATTATGCGTATTTAAAAATTTCCGAAGGCTGCAATCATCGTTGCACCTTCTGCATTATTCCGTCCATGCGTGGTGATTTGGTCAGCCGTCCTGTCGATGATGTATTACTGGAAGCCGAACGTCTGGCTAATGCCGGCGTCAAAGAATTATTGGTCGTCTCACAAGATACCAGCGCCTATGGTCTGGATCTGAAATACCAATCTCGCGACTGGAAAGGCCGCGCCGTTAACACTCGTTTTTATGACTTAGCTGAAGCCCTTGGCGATTTAGGCATCTGGGTCAGAATGCATTACGTTTATCCCTATCCGCATGTTGACGACGTCATCCCACTGATGGCTGAAGGCAAGATATTGCCGTATCTGGACATTCCCTTTCAGCATGCCAACAGCCGCATTCTTAAATTGATGAAACGTCCGGCAGCCAGCGAAAACAACCTGCACCGTATCAAAGCCTGGCGCGACATCTGCCCGGACATTACTCTGCGCAGCACCTTTATCGTCGGTTTTCCCGGCGAAACTGAACAAGAATTTGAAGAGTTGCTGGATTTTATGACTGAGGCGCAATTGGATAGAGTTGGCTGTTTCGCTTATTCGCCAGTCAAAGGCGCAGCCGCCAATGAATTACCCAATGCCATACCCGAAGAAGTCAAACAAGAACGCTTGGCGCGCTTTATGGCACATCAAGTCGAAATTAGCGCCGCGCGTCTGCAACAACGCATTGGCCGGATCGAAACCGTGCTAATTGACGAAGTGGTCGAAGAAGGCGCGGTAGCTAGAAGTAAAGCTGATGCCCCCGAAATTGACGGTCAAGTATTTATTGATGGTGCCACACATCTAAAAGCCGGCGATTTTGTTGATGTTGAATTAGAAGAGGCCGATGACTACGACTTGTGGGGACGATTGGTTTGATAGTCGAGCGGCTTATTGATTCTACAGACAGTTATCATGGCTAATACCAAGACCGTTGCCATTATAGGCGGCGG
>JAQTQN010000049.1 GCA_028712225.1 Methylobacter sp. | reverse complement strand
TTCTAAGCGGCAGTCTTTTCAGGTAAATTGAAATAAAGCTTTAACCTTAAAATGTAATGATGCTGGTTTCTCCAAGTTCGCTTAGGGTTTTAACTCTTATGAATCGCGGTTTCAACACCATTCTTGCGGCACAATTTTTTCATCACTGGCCGGCAATTTTGATCCCCATGAATGCCTTGCTGCAACATCGCGGCCACCAGCTCATGGGTTCGGGGCACTCGATCGCTGTACAAAACTTCAATGAAAACTTGAGCATTTTAATGATGCTCGGCGCTTATGCCTTAATGATTAAGGTCGGGTTGGCCGTGAATACCATCGTGATTGTATTTGGGCTATTTGTATCGTCAGCAATGGCTTGGCTAACCAAAAAGCATGGCCATGATCAGGATTAATAACAAAGCATTTCGGTCGGCGTGCAACACTTTCAGTGGGTGGATTTGACTGTCATTAGCAGGTAATGAACAAGCTGTACGCTTCTGACTACTAAGAGATTAGTGGGGCGGAATTTGTACCGTTAGTTTTTCATTTACCTGTTCGAGGATATGCCAATGAACGACAAGTTTAATTTTTCATCAGTAGCGCTGGGGATTGCCTTAGCGCTGAGTAGTAGTTCTGTTTTTGCTGCCAAGCCATCAACCCCTATTGAACACGTTATCGTAGTTATTGGCGAAAACGTCACTTTCGATACCTTGTATGGAGCTTACCAACCACCCCAAGGCCAAACGATAAAAAACTTGCTGTCGCAAGGTATTATCAATATTGATGGCACACCAGGGCCGCACTACGCTAAAGCCCTGCAACGCCAAGGTCAAAATCCTACCGATAAATATAGCGCTAAACCGTTGCTTGATGCAGCTTATGATGTATTGCCGCAACCCTTGCAAATCGGTATTCTTGATCCCAGCACTTTTCAGTTTTTAAGTGGCACGCCAGATACACGTTTTCCTGCCGATCTTCCTGCCGGCCCATTTCAAATCACAAAATATGTTCCCTATGGCTCTGCCAACTCGGCAACTGGCGATCCAGTTCATCGTTTCTTCCAGATGTGGCAACAAACCGGCGGTAACAACCATGATCACAGTTTATTTACCTGGGTAGCAACGACGGTTGGAACAGGTGGCGGCAACGGCTCTAACGGTCCCACACCCGACAATACCCAGCAGGGTGGAGAGCTAATGGGATTTTTTAATATGTCCCAGGGCGATGCGCCAATCTTCAAGCAATTGGCAAACGAATACGCTTTAAGTGACAATTTTCATCAATCCATCATGGGCGGCACTGGCGCTAACTTTTTCTCGATTGCGACAGCTGATGTGGCGGTTTTCAACAATGCCGGATTACTTGCCACACCGCCTAGCAACCAAATTGAAAACCCAAATCCCTTAGCTGCGACAGAAAACTTTTACACACAAGATGGTTATGCCGGGGGATCTTATGTTAATTGCTCAGATGCTAATCAGCCTGGCGTGGCGTCAATTTTAAGCATTCTCAAAAACAATCATCGCTCCAGCAATTGTGCTAAAGGCGCATATTACTTGGTCAACAACTACGATGTACCCTACAACGTGGATGGTACGGCTAAAGAGCTTGCTGCAAACAAATTTATCTACCCACCACAATCAGTACCGACGATAGGCGAAAGCTTATCTGCAAAAAATGTGAGCTGGAAATGGTATACCGCTGGTCGTGATGCGGGAGATGTGGTTAATGATGAGCTTTATCCGCTGATCAAATCAATTGTTAATGCTCAAGTGCCGGCGGCTATCCCAGAGCCTAATCGCACCCAAATTGTTAATGCCCAGGCTTATGCATCTACCCAGACGGTTGTTTACAACAGTATCGGCGATCCGATTAATGCATCCGCCAAGGTGGTTAATACGCCTAACTTGCGCAATCACTTAAAAGGCATGGAAACGTTTTTGAATGATGTCAGCAATGAGACCTTACCGGCGGTATCTTTTGTTGTGCCCAAAAATCTGATTAGCGGCCATCCTGGATATTCTGCCCCGGTGCGCTATGAGATGTTTATAAACGACTTGATTGCTAAAGTTAAGTCCAAGCCTGAGCTGTGGGCGAATACGGCAATTATTATCACTACCGACGAAGGTGGCGGCTATTTCGATACCGGATCCATCCAAAATCTGGACTTTTTCGGTGACGGACCGCGGATTCCATTCTTAGTCGTATCTCCTTATGCAAAAAAAGGTCATGTTGACCATGTTTATCAAGATCACGCGTCAATCCTGAAATTTATTGAATATAACTGGAAGTTAAAACCTCTATCTTCACGCAGCCGCGATAATCTGCCTAATCCTGTTCATGACAAACATTTATATGTCCCTGCTAACCAACCTGCTATTGGTAACTTGACCAGCATGTTTGATTTTTCTGGCGAGCATGATGCCGATGACGAGGAAAAAGACTCAACAAAATTGAAATTTCAACATTCTCATAAGGATTGAAGTTTCTTTAAGTAGAAACGATATATTCGGCAGGAATACGTAATACGTATTCCTGCCAATCCAATCTGCAATTAATAATAATTAACAGCGTTTTGATCAAAGTGGGTGCTCAACTAAAGTGACTTTCACAATATGATTGAATACATACTTAAGAATTACGTAGGAAATTGCAAGTTAGCAAAAACAACCATCAGCTTTGCATAGATTCTTTGGTGATGACGGCTAATTACGATTTAAGGTGTTCGCGATTTTCTAGAAACTGCAAAATGGCATACGTTAGCCAGCCGACAATTCCCAAACCGATGGTAAATATAGTGTAAGAGATGGGCCAGGGTATCCCTTGTGTCATCATCGAGAATTCGGACATACCACCGATGCCCGCCAATACGTTGAGCGGCAAAAAGATAACACTGACAGTAGTCAAACGCTTGACTACCTTGTTCTGGTTAATATTGATGAAACCGACGGAGGCATCCATCAAGAAGTTGATCTTGTCGAAAAGAAATGCGGTATGGCCATCCAGAGATTCAATATCGCGCAGAATCTGTTGGGAGTATTCAAGTTGGTCTTTGGCAAGCAATTTACTTCGCATCAAAAATGAAACGGCGCGACGTGTGTCCATGACATTCCTGCGAATTCTCCCGTTTAGATCCTCCTCATTGGCAATGTCATTTAATATTTTGGCAGCTTCTTCATCGCTCATTTGTTTACTAAGCACATGAGCGCCAACAAGTTCCAGCGCCAGGTAAACATCTTCCAGTGCTTCCGCTGAATACTCCGCATTGGCCGCATATAGATCTAACAGAACATCCTTTGCGCCAGAAACATAATCGGGTTGGCTAAGCGCACGTAAACGCTGAAGCCTAAAAATTGGAAGCTCTTCTTTACGAATTGAGAACAAAATATCCTTATACAAAATAAACGCGACGACTACGTTGCGTGACACATCATCTTTATCGAGTAAGAAATCCGAATGCAAGTGAATTTCACCGTTTTCTTCCACATAGAAACGGGCGCTTGATTCCAGGTCGCTTAATTTATCGGGGTCCGGAAAATCAATGCCAAAAATATCACCGACCCATATTCGGTCCTCAAATGTCGGCGCAACCAAATCTATCCAGATAGGCTTAGTTTCAAGCAAATCTTGTGCGGTATTAATCGAAATCTCATGCAAGCGGCCTTCTTTTAAATCAAAAGCTTTGACTCTGGATTTTTCGGTCTTATAGTCTTGCTTGCCCAATATTTGCAGAACTGAAATCGGGGCATCCAGCAGAATTGACTGTTTATGATCGTTGTCTAATTGCTCCCAAAGCAGCAATTGATCTTCCGGGGGAAACCCTTCCAGGATATGAGTAACTTCCGCAGCAGGTAAATGGTTAAGTATCTGCTTTAATTGTGCCATGTTTTCTTTGTAGACAAGCGCTTCGACCAGATCATGGTGTGGCATGTCCTGTTTATGCACCAAATCGGCTATAAGCTTATGTTTAGATAAAATATTGATTACGGCTTGCTGGCTATTAGTACTTGGCGGTAATTTTTGCATGTTGAATAATGATTTTTTAGCGCAATAAGTTTGGTAAATAGATAAAAATCAGTGGCAATTAATTATTAAGACACTTTCATATAAAGCATTTATTGCCTTCGGTTTCAATCAAGCAAGTGATTTGGCATGTCATCTTTTAGAGCTACACCGGAATATCCACGCTGCAATGCTTGATGACTCAGATAGGCCAGTTTGATGGCCGCTGCTTGATAAGAAAGGCCGTCTGGTGGACGGATGTTGGAGATACAGTTTCGTTCGGCATCGGTATTACCAACCCTTGGCGCATATGTCAGATAAGTACCAAGGCTATCCGCGGCACTGAGTCCGGGGCGTTCGCCAACTATTATTACGGACAATCTAGCGTTAAGTAATGCACCTATTTCATCGGCTAGCGCGACCCGCCCGTCAGGCACCAAACAGATCGGACCTAGACGTAACGAGCTGCATTGATAAACCACGGTAATCGCTTGCAACAGCGCTAAGCCATGATTATCCATAGCGGCCGAGGATAAGCCGTTACTCATTATCAGCGCCACATCAATCGGATCACTGTTGAATGAGTCGAGACGTTGATGACTTGCCTCATCAAGGCATCGACCTTTATCGGGGCGCTGCAGATATTCTGCTCGATTTGTGACTGCTGTCGACATACAGAGTGCTTCAAGCCCGAGATTTTTTACCCCCGCGAGAAAATGATCAACATCCCAAGGCTGATGCACTGCGTCCCGAGCGGCTGCATGAGCCAGCTGAAAGTCCAGCAGTGCCGCGGTCGGCAAACCACAACCGGAACTGCCTTGAGCAATTCTGGCTTGAGTAAATCGGCGTAGCGTGTGCCAGGGATCGTTCAAGATAAAGCTCCCGGAAGACCCTTGAAATTGTTGAGCAATGGCGTGGTAATCCGTCCGTTTGCCAGAGTATTTTGGCCATCGAAGATACCCATATTCTCCAGCCATGCCTCGAACTCCGGTGCCGGCCTCAGACCCAGCACTTGCCGCAGATATAGCGCATCGTGAAACGAGGTGCTTTGATAAGCCAGCATCACATCGTCGGCACCCGGAATCCCCATTATGAAATTACAGCCAGCTACCCCCAATAATGTCAGCAGATTGTCCATATCATTCTGATCCGCTTCGGCATGGTTGGTGTAACAAATGTCACAACCCATAGGCAAGCCGAGAAGCTTGCCGCAGAAGTGATCTTCAAGACCCGCGCGAATA
Organism: Methylobacter sp.; assembly: GCA_028712225.1. Lineage (GTDB taxonomy): Bacteria > Pseudomonadota > Gammaproteobacteria > Methylococcales > Methylomonadaceae > JABFRC01. The sequence continues at coordinate 10,023 of JAQTQN010000049.1, read as the reverse complement.
ATTTGTTTGCCGTCATATAGATATTCGGGGCCGATGAAACCAACGACAGTATTGACCAGCAGCGGCGAGAACTCCCTTGCAACCGCGTAGGCTCGCGCCTCGCAGGTCTGCGCATCAACACCATGGTGAGCATTGGCGGATAGTGCGCTGCCCTGCCCGGTTTCAAAATACATCAGATTGTTCCCCTGGCCGCCCCGGCCAAGAGATTCCACCATCGCCTTGGCTTCTCGCAACATGGACAAGTCAACACCGAAGCTGCGATTAGCTGCTTCAGTACCAGCGATGGATTGAAAAACCAAGTCGACCGGCGCCCCGCGTCGCATCAGCTCCATACTGGTAGTCACGTGCGTGAGGACACAAGACTGCGTAGGAATTTTGTGGTGACTAATTATTCCATCGAGCAAGTTTAACAGGGTGTGAACGTTATCAAGATTGTCGGTCGCGGGATTGATGCCAATGACTGCATCGCCACTGCCATATAGCAAGCCATCCAAAATACTGGCAGCAATGCCGCGTGGGTCGTCGGTTGGGTGATTCGGTTGCAGTCGGGTGGAAAGCCGTCCAGGCAAACCGATGGTGTTGCGGAAACGAGTGACGACCCGGCAGCGACGTGCCACGGCGATTAAATCCTGATTGCGCATGATCTTGCAGACGGCGGCCACCATCTCTGGTGTCAGTCCCGCTGATAGCGTTGATAAATCGCTGGTATCCGCCAGCAGCCAATCGCGAAATTCCCCGACCGTCAGCCCGGCAATTGGGGTAAATGCCAAAGTATCGTGTTGATCCAGAATTAACTTAGAGACCTCATCTATTTCCGGGGGAATTAGTGGGGCTTCTAGGAATTGTCGTAACGGCACTTCTGCGAGCAGCCGCTGAGCAACAGCCCGTTCAACTTCAGAATCCGCGGCAAGGCCTGCTAATACATCCGCGGCACGCAAGGGAGATGCCTTAGCCATAAGGGTACGCAGGTCGCGGAAATTAAAACCCTTGCTATGCACGGTCGCGAAATAATTCATGTTCGACCTGCTTGGTTAGCACTCATCTTGGTATTTCATAAAATAATGAGAATACGACAACTATGTGACTAAATTGTGACAACTTTTATGGCAACCCGCCCTTACAGGCAGAATTTTTCCTCAGCATATTAACAATATAAACGGTATATACTGTTTATCCATTTTTAAAAAGGAGATGCTGATGAGCACTACAAAGCCAAAAACAAAAAAAATAGCTACAAATCTTCTTGAAACAGCAGCGCCAATAAATAAAGAAGTACGCAAAGAGCTGCCTAAAAAGGCTACACCAGAAAAATCAAGTGCAGTTTCCGAAGCTACTAACGCCGTTAATGTTGTTGAGCTAGTTGAAAACGAAGTCAAAAGTCGTCAAAAAAAAACAAAAGCAATTAAAGCTAAAGTCATCAGGGACAGCTTTTCATTTCCAGAAGAGGATTACCTGAAAATTTCAGCACTCAAAAAAGCCTGCTTAGCCGCCGGGATCCATATTAAAAAAGGCGAAATCCTCCGCGCTGGACTGCACTTACTTACACAGTTGAACCCAGACGAACTTAAACAAGCTGTTGAACAAGTTGAAAAAGTTCAAACCGGTCGCCCGAAAGCTTCATAATTTTAGTGACGCTGACCTTGCTTTTAACCAGCATCACTATAAAGGTCCATCCAAGATCCCATCCCCTTCTCTTAAATTGGAAACAAAACGCCATTTACGCTAATGGGCACGCCCACGAAACCTGATCCTTCGGGCCGCTTTGTAACAAAAAGCAGAAACTAAATTAGAAAACCTTTCAATGACCGCTAGGGGTCGCCATGCGACCGTCTTCTCTTCGGATTCATCGCCTGATAGCGGTCAATGAAATTCAGACTCCTGAAAGCTGCCACTCACCACTGAGTTCAACCGACCCCTAGCGGCCATTGGACACATGCCTTCTCGAATGTCGGCTCGCAGTTCATTTTGCTGACTGTTAGATTTCACCAGGCACACCATCAGCAGCAATTATTTCGTCAAAAGCGACCACCCGAAAGTGGTCGCTTAATTGAAGACAAAGGCTGGGTTAAACTTCGGTTTGTTCCGAGATTTCTAGTGCATCATCGACCTCAATGCCAAGGTACCTGACGGTACTTTCCAACTTGGAATGCCCGAGTAGCAATTGGACTGCTCGTAAGTTTTTCGTCCTCCGATAAATCAGCGTGGCTTTAGTCCGTCGCATGGTATGGGTTCCGTAGGCTGCTGGGTCAAGTCCAATCGATTTGACCCAGCTCTCTACAATACGTGCATATTGCCTTGTCGATATATGGGGAGAATCATGAATCCGGCTCGGAAACAGATACTGATCTGACCGGAGATGAGCTAGGCTAATCCACGCAGTTAAAGAATCGCGGGGTTGCTCGGTGATTTCGAATTGCACTGGTCTATGCGTTTTTTGCTGCATGATCATAGTCCGCGATGACACTCTGTTGCCTTGCGCCACATCGCAGACCCGTAGTTGCACCAAATCGCATCCGCGTAACTTACTATCAATGGCCAGATTAAACATCGCCAGCTCGCGCGTTTGCTTAGCCAATTGCAAGCGTATACGGATGGCCCAGATTTCCTTGAGTTTAAGGGGAGATTTCTGACCGATCAGCTTACCCTTATTCCAAGGAATGCGATGTTCATTGTTTTGGGTGATAACGTTATTCATGACAAACTCCTTTGCTTGGTGATAGGAGTCTTATTGTCCTTGGATTGCTTCTTCAACGAACTGGCATGGAGTGTCAATCAACGCCACCTCAATTACAGTTATCAATATAGATATTTCCAGTTAAATAATATGTAACACATTGATTATTTTAATTAAAAATCCTTGTTACTGGAAAGTCTTCGATGTTGAAGGTGACCAAATTGGGTGTTGATTGACACATACATCCCTGGATTTTTTATTTCTCAGACAATTTATCAGTTTTTGAACGCATCAATGGTCTTCGTCGTCCTGAGTTTCAGGGTTACAGTGCCATTAGTTATCGCGATAAGCCTAGCTATGGTTACAATGTTTAAATTGGTACTCGGTAATAAAAGCCGTTTTGTTATTGTCTGGTAAAGCCAGGCCTATTAACTAACATCGGCAGATTATTTAAACGGCGTGTTAATAAGAAGCACCTTCTCACGTTGCCGAAATCATTGCCTTGCGACCTATTTTTTTAAAACTAACAAGACATCAATCCTTCTTTTGCGAAAATAACCAGTTGGACGTATATGGAAATTAATTATTGCTGATGTAAGTGGGCTTTACTGCCTGGTGCTTTGGTTTTGGCTTTTTCTCTGACTTAATTTTATTTAACTCAATGTATCGACTATCCATTATTTTATTATTTATTTTCACATTCCCAGTACAAGCTTCTGAACTGGCTCCGACACTTGGACAGACCAGCTCGGTAATCGGCCTTATTTGCCTGGCGATGTTTGTTATTTCTTACGGCTTCGTGATGACCGAAGAATTTACCGGTTTAAGAAAATCCAAGCCGGTGATCATGGCCTCGGGTTTTATCTGGATATTGGCTGCTTACCTGGCGATACAAAACGGCTATGGTCGGGATGAGATCAGAGGGCGGCTAATGCATGATTTAATGAACTATGCAGAGCTGTTGTTATTTTTGCTGGTATCAATGACCTACACCAATGCAATGAAGGAAAGAAACGTCTTCGAAGTATTGCGCAGTTGGTTAAGCAATAAGCATTTCAGCTATCGGCAACTGTTCTGGATTACCGGCGTTATAGCTTTTTTCCTGTCTTCATTTGCCAATAATATGACAACAGCTTTATTGGTCGGCGCAGTGGTGATGGCATTCGCTGATAAAAATGCTAAAAAATTTGTTAATCTCAGTTTTATTAACATTGTCGTGGCGGCTAATGCCGGTGGCGTATTTAGTCCTTTTGGCGATATTACCACGCTGATGGTTTGGCAATCGGGCCATGTCCCTTTCATTGAGTTTTTTCAACTATTCATACCCGCATTTCTGAATTTCGCCATACCCGCGTTCTGCATGCAATTTTTTGTCCCAAACAGCATGCCGCCCGCCAACAGACAAGGTGAAAATGTTCAGCTTAAAACAGGCGCTAAACGTATCAGCGCTCTCTTTATTGTTACGATTGCGTTTGCCATTATCGGAGAACACTATCTCTTTATCCCACCATTTATGGGCATGATGGTAGGACTGTCATTTTTAATGATGTTGAGTTATCACTTTTCAATTTCCAACACATTTGAAGGCCATTACGATATTTTCAATTGCGTACGCGATTCGGAGTGGGATACCTTGCTGTTTTTTTTCGGCGTAGTTTTTGCCGTCGGCGGACTTCAATTTATTGGATATCTCGATCTGATGTCGCATATGCTCTTCATCGATATGGGGCCGACCAAGGCCAATATTTCATTAGGTATTCTCTCTTCGGTGATTGACAACATACCGGTTATGTTTTCTGTGCTCAGCATGCGCCCCGAAATGAATATTACTCAATGGCAGTTAATTACCTTGACTACCGGTGTAGGCGGTTCGTTGCTATCGGTCGGATCGGCCGCTGGCGTTGCTTTAATGGGGCAAGGGAAAGGTCTTTATACGTTCATGGGACATCTAAAGTGGATGCCCGCTATCTTGTTAGGTTATATCGTCAGCATTTTTGCCCATTTAATACTTAACGGCGATGGATTTACTACCTTCTAATACACTAATGTCCAATTAATTTTCAGATACCCAGTAAAGCCAACTCAAACATTGCCCCATTAGCATTCCCTGCCATCGCAGGCGTCACTTTTAATGCGCCCTGGCTGTGTTCCGTTATAGGCTTTTTAAATTTATAGGATTGACATGCTCTTTTTATCAAAAAAACAGGACTGGCTCGGCAACATCCCTGGCGATGTCTTGGCCGGTTTAGTGGTTGCCCTGGCTCTCATTCCCGAAGCCATTGCTTTTTCCATTATTGCCGGTGTTGACCCAAAAGTCGGGCTGTACGCCTCGTTTTGTATCGCGGTGATTACCGCGTTTGTTGGCGGCCGTCCCGGCATGATCTCGGCAGCCACCGGTGCGATGGCGTTGTTGATGGTGACCTTGGTGAAGGATCACGGCTTACAGTATTTGCTGGCGACTACCCTGTTGACCGGCGTCTTCCAAATCATCGCCGGTTACCTGAAACTTGGGAGTCTGATGAGCTTTGTGTCGCGTTCGGTAGTGACCGGTTTTGTGAATGCACTGGCGATATTAATCTTTATGGCGCAACTGCCGGAACTGATCAACGTCACTTGGCATGTGTACGCGATGACGGCGGGCGGGCTGGCGATTATCTATCTATTTCCCTATTTACCTGGAATCGGCAAGACTTTACCGTCGCCGCTGGTTTGTATTGTGGTGTTGACTGGTATTGCCATGGTTTTGAAGCTGGACATTCACACGGTGGGCGATATGGGCCAATTACCCGATACCTTGCCGATATTTCTTTGGCCGGACGTACCACTGAACTTGGAAACGCTGCAAATCATCCTGCCGTATTCCTTGCCCTTGGCCGTAGTCGGTTTGCTGGAATCCTTGATGACCGCCACTATCGTCGATGAGCTGACCGATACCGGCAGCGATAAAAATCGCGAATGCAAAGGCCAGGGCTTAGCCAATATTGGCGCAGGCCTGCTCGGCGGCATGGCCGGTTGTGCGATGATCGGCCAGTCAGTGATTAACATTAAATCCGGTGGACGTGGGCGTTTGTCTACCTTAATCGCCGGTAGTTTTTTGTTGATCATGGTGGTGTTTTTGGATGAATGGATTTCCAAAATCCCGATGGCGGCATTGGTGGCGGTAATGATTATGGTGTCGATCGGCACCTTCAGCTGGAGCTCACTCATCAATCTTAAATCACACCCGCTATCCACCAATATCGTGATGCTGGCGACCGTGATTGTGGTGGTCTGGACGCATAACCTGGCGTTTGGCGTTTTTGTCGGGGTTTTGCTGGCATCTTTGTTCTTCGCCAACAAAATCAGCCATTTCATGGTGGTGGAATCTACTCTGGATGAAGCCAACAGCACCAGAACCTACCAGGTGTTCGGACAAATCTTCTTTAATTCGGCTGACAAATTCACGGCCGCTTTTGACTTTAAGGAAGCGGTGGAAAAAGTCGTCATCGATTTACAGCGGGCGCATTTTTGGGACATCACCTCGGTGACTGCGCTGGACAAAGTCGTCGTCAAATTCCGCCGTGAAGGCGCCGAGGTGGAAGTGATCGGCATGAACGAAGCCACGTCCACCATCGTTGATCGTTTCGGTATCCACGACAAACCCGAAGAAATAGCAAAAGTCCTGGGAGGTCACTAATGAGTACAAATACCAACCTAATTCTGGCTTGCATTGATGGCTCATCATTGACAGATGCGGTCTGCGATTATGCCGCCTGGATTGCGCAACGTGTCGATGCACCGTTAAAGCTGTTACACATGATTGATCATCATCATGAAGCCGCCGCACATTTGGACTTGTCCGGCAATATCGGCTTGGACAGTCAGCAGCACCTCCTCGACGAATTAACCGCCGCCGAGCAACAACTCAGCAAGTTACGACTGCAACAAGGCAAACAACTATTGCAGGCTGCCAAAGAACGCGTTATTCAAAACGGTATCGCCGACCCCATCAGCAATCAACGCCACGGCAGTCTGGTGGAATCACTGATAGAACTTGAAGACAGCCTGCGCGTAGTGGTCATCGGTCTACGCGGCAAAGTTCACGAAAACCAAGCGGACAAACTAGGTGCCAAGCTGGAATCCGTTATTCGCTCATTACATAAGCCGATACTGGTTGTTACTGGTGCGTTCAAAGTCCCGCAACGCATCATGATTGCTTATGACGGCAGCAAAGCCGCAGATAAAGCCGTCGACATGGTCGCGACCAGCCCACTTTATAAAGGCCAGGTCTGTCATCTGGTATGCGTCAGTAAAGATGATTCAGAGAGGGAACAATTGCTTCAGGCCGCCGCTGACAAGCTGAACAACGCCGGTAGTATTGAAGTTATCACAGAGCTATTACCTGGCAAACCCGAGCAAGCGCTTTGTAACTATCAGGCACAACATGGGATTGATTTAACGGTGATGGGCGCCTTCAGCCACAATCGTATTCATGACCTAGTGCTGGGCAGCTTTACCGCCAAGATGCTGTTAAACACCAAAAAGCCGCTGTTGTTATTGCGATGAATCCGGTGCATCAGGTGTCTATTGAGATGCCTATGCTTTAGTTTATCTATGTTATGGACTCTGAATGTCATTTGCACACATTGAATGCCCGCAAAAATGAAATTGGAGCCGTAAAACTTGGCCACACTGAAAATGCAAAAGAAAATTCCAATAAATTAACTACGCATTGATTTCTCTTTTATAGATTTTGCTGTGAGGTAGCCCAAAATTGCACCCCATACCATCATAAAAATTCCGTGTAATATTATTTCAAAATTAAACCTATGGGCTTGTGCATAATAATCATAGATATAATCCATTGCGACAATACAAGCTGTTATATACACAGCTGTTTTAAATTTAATTGCATGCGCATAAAAACAACTGACGCCTAATATAATAAATCCTATCAAAAACCTTAGGCCTGCGTGGATTGACCAATGAAGATCGAGTAATGGGGTTTTTAATATCGCTATATTCAAAAAATAGAGTAAAAAAGCACCTACAATAATTGAAAAAATAAGCATTTTCATAGTGTCATCCTTAAGTATGTGGTATGGATTTGACGTGTCCCAAGTCTCCAAGCTTCTCAAGTTCCTCTCGTTGATGCAAATCAACCCCCACACTGACAATAAAACTGGTAACGGCTTCAATATCCATACTTGATTTTACGACCTTTGATTGGTGCACCACAACGGTAAACCCGGAAGTTGGGTTAGGAGACGTCGGTACGTATACAACCAACATTTCGCCCACCGTATTGGTGACATAACCCGGCACCCACAAGCCATCTTTAGGATATTCAATAAAAACAATTTCTTTGGCTGCGCTTTTTTCCTGACTACCCAGCAGGTTGACCAGCTTTTTAGTGACCCTGTAAAGCGTCCTGATCATTGGAATCCGGTTAATCAATAATTCAACTTGATGCAGTACCCACATTTTTTCGGAGACTGTGACCCTATAACCCGTGTAGGCAATGGCAACAAAAGAAAGCGTGAATGCCAGGACGGTTATAAAGACATTGTTGGAATATCCGTAGATATAAATAAAGAAGTCTCTTAGGATGGTCTCTAAAAACACTAAGACCTGCATGACAATAACAACCGGAATGAGCGCTAAAATACCGACTATAAAATACTTCAAACTTGATTTAATAAAACTAAGCATATTTAAACTCCTAATCTATTCAACAAAGCTAAGGAACTGTTTCCTCTGACATGACTTAAACAAGAAGTATCCCATTAAATTACCTCCTCCCATATCATTCAATAAATTTGACAGAATTAATAAAAAATCCCTCATAGCCGCCGCATCTTGAAAAACCGGACTCAATCATTGTCGTCGAACAGATGCCATTCGGTTAAACTCTTCTAAACTTAACAAAATTCTTGTCGCTTAAAAAGAGAACATAATAAACATATTCAATAACTTAATATGTTAGTGCAAAGAAATATTTCTCATTCCGAGGCTTCGAGTAAAAAATAGCCATATTGATATTTATGAAACTCAAATCTGTTTTCCCCACAATTTTACCTAGAATACCCGTCTTACTCTGGACGCTGATGATATCGTCCCCTTTATGTTGTTCCGCTTCAGATTTTCTTAAAGTGGATGGAGCGGCTATCAGGGACAATTATGGCCTGGGTAAAGATGTTCATCTTTACGGCACCAATCTGGGAGGCTGGAGAGTGCATGAGCCCTGGATGTCGCCATTAGCCGGCGCATCAAATGAATGGGATGCGCGAAATATTCTTATTGATCGTTTTGGTAAAGATGCTGTTTGGGAGCTATACAACGCTTACTGGGATTCATGGATCACAGAAATCGATTTCAAGAACATCGCCGAAGCCGGGCTCAACTGTATACGTTTGCCAATATATGCGCTTAACCATATGGATGATGAGGGTAACTGGAGACTGGACGCTACCGGCGCCATTGATTTATCCCGGATTGAATGGACCGTAAACAAAGCGCTGGAATATGGGCTCTACACGATCCTTGATCTGCATGGCGCGCCGGGTTCACAAAACGGAGCTCATCATTCAGGTCGGCAAAACGGCACTCTGCTTTATTCCTCGCCGCTCTATCAAAATCAACTGGTAGAATTATGGGAAACTCTTGCCACGCGTTTTAAAGACAATGCAGCGGTGGCTGGTTATGACCTGCTAAATGAGCCCTCAGAGACCTTTCCCGGCGGGATGGGATCTGATGTGGTTAATCTTTACGACCGCCTGTATCAGGCTATTCGAGCGATTGACCCCGACCATATCATCATTATGGAAGCTATCTGGTGGTGGAATACACTTCCTAATCCCCAAGAGAAAAATTGGGAGAACGTCGTTTATTCTTTGCACTATTACCAATGGCAAAACAATGAAGACTTCACGGTGATGAAAAATTCTGTGGATGGATGGATACAGGACGCTCAAAAATGGGGTTCAAAATATAACGTACCGCATTTTATAGGGGAGTTCACACTGTTCGGAAATACCGAATCCTGGAATTACGGACTTCAGCAATTTACAGAAACAGGCAGCCACTGGACAACTTGGTCTTATAAGGTGTTGGGACGCAATAACTGGGGCATGTACAACACAGCAGAGCAAAACAGCAATGTTGCAAATATTGCTACGGATGATTTAAACACTATCAAATACAAATGGAGTCAGTGGAACACGCCAGACTATTTTTCACCCAACCCTACAGTCATTAACGCCATGCAAAAAGCAACATTAGGCCGAAACTTGAAACGGCCCACTCAAGCCTTTACAGCTAAATCAGAAAAACTAGCGGAACAAAATAGTATTGGCATTGTTAATTAAATA
>JAQTQN010000250.1 GCA_028712225.1 Methylobacter sp. | reverse complement strand
TGAGTCTTTTACAGGATAATGATGCCGACCTGCTATTGCTTGATTTGAATATGCCCGGCTTCAGCGGGATAGAATTAATCACTTATGTCAGCGTCCAGTATGCTGATTTACCTATTCTTGTTTTGAGCATGCACAATGAGTTGCAAGTTGTCGCGCGTGCTTTAAAAGCCGGTGCATCGGGCTATCTTACTAAAGATAATGAGCCTGAAATCCTACTAAGTGCTATTCGCAAAGTGGCTGCCGGGGGGCGCTTTATCGATCCCAAACTTGCCGAAAATCTGGTCTTTGAGTTTAACGGTATTGACGAAAAGAAACCGCACGAAAAACTATCCGAACGAGAGTTTGAAGTCATGCAATTGCTTGCAGGCGGCAAGAGTGTCAACGAAATTGCGGATGTGCTTTTCATTAGTAATAAAACCGTCAGCACTCACAAAACGCACCTGTTGAAAAAGTTGCATCTCAACAATATCACCGAACTCGTACGCTATTTCGATGCTCAAGACTGGCATAAATAATCGGCGGGTAAAAATTACTCCTCTGTAGTCGTAGGAATTTCCCTACTTGTTCTTTCGGGATTTCTTGTTTAAAAAAACCGAATAACCCGATATTCAATCAGCCTCCCTTTGCCTATTCTTCAAAGTCAATGGTTTAAACCATATTTGGAGGCGGGGATGCAAGTATCAGTAACAGATGAAGTGATTGAAGTGACTATTCGTGGAAAGTTGGATTTTAATACCGCCCGCGAACTTTTACTTTGTTGCAAAGCTCATTCAGCGATACACCCGGCAGCTAGAGCAAAAATCAATCTTGAAAAATTAGCCAACGCTAGTAGTTGCAGCATCGCCGCAATAGCACTGATATCAGATTGGATGCTGGGCGGTTTGCAGATAAAACTAAGCCAATGCAGTAGGGAGGTCCACCAGTCGCTTGATTTCGGTATAGGCAATCAACGGCTTAGTAACTCTGCACCGCTCTGCTGTACGTTCATCTGCAATAGCTGTTTTGACAATAACGACTACCTGCCCTCTGCTCAGGATTTTGGGGATAACTGTGTTCATTCCCCTTCTTCCGCAGAGTGCTAAAGATGGCTTTATTAGACGTATTCAATTTGGATGGGATGGTCCCGCATGGTTTCTGCATTAAATGGACACCGGGTTTGCTCTGGTCTTACGTGGTTGCCGATATGTTAATTGCGCTATCGTATTTCTCTATCCCGTTCTCACTGGCCTTTTTTGTCTCGCGCCGCAAAGACCTGCAATTTCGCTGGGTTTTCCTGATGTTCAGTGCTTTTATCCTGGCGTGTGGCGCCACGCATTTATTTTCGATACTGTTGCTGTGGCAACCTTTTTACTGGGTGGATGTCATTTTAAAAGCCATTACCGCAGTTATCTCTATCGTTACTGCGATTTATCTGGCAAAGATTATTCCGCAAGCCTTGTGTTTGCCGTTCCCGGCAGCACTCGAAAAGGAGATTGAACAACGAAAACAATCCCAGCTTGCACTGCAAGAGAGTGAGAGCAACTTACTCATTCTCAGCGAGCAACTCACCACGCTGATAGAGACAATCCCGGATGCCATCTTTCTTAAGGATAGCGAGGAGCGTTTGCTAATCGCCAACGAGTCTTCCAAGCAGCTCTTCAAGCTCCACGATCATTCCTGGCAAGGTAAGACAGCATCGCAACTTATCGCAATGCACCCGCAACTACAGGGCATATATGAGAAATGTTTCAGCGATGAAGAGTCCGCCTGGAATGCGGACAATCTGTTTATCTCCGAAGAAAGTGTGACGGATAGCGATGGTAAGTTTCATGAACTCGAGATACGCAAAGCACCTTTATTCAAGGGCAACGGTGCCGGCAATGGGGTAGTTGTCATTGTTCGAGATATTACCGAACGCTGGCTGTCTGAACGTGAGCTGCGTATTGCCGCGGCAGCCATTGAATCGCAGGAAGGCATTCTGGTGACGGATGACAAAAATCGTATCTTGCGAGTTAACCGTGCCTTTACGCGATTAACCGGCTACAGCCCTACCGAAGTGATCGGTAAAACACCCGCCATACTGAAGTCTGGTCGTCATGACACAGCCTTTTACCAAGACATGTGGAAGAAGTTAATCGCCGAGAAACAATGGCAGGGCGAAGTGTGGGACCGCCGAAAAAGCGGTGAAATCTATCCTAAGTGGTTAACCATCAATGCAGTGATTGCACCCGGTGGACAAGTCACTAACTACGTCGCCGCATTTACCGACTTAAGTGAACATAAAGATGCGGAAGCCGCCATCCATCGTCTTGCCTTCTACGATCCTCTTACCGATCTTCCCAATCGACGGTTGCTTAGCGACCGCTTAACCCAGGCAATGACGGGGAGCGCTCGCAACCAAATTTATTGTGCAATCATGCTGATCGATTTGGATAATTTTAAGGTCATTAATGATACTAAGGGTCACGGTATCGGCGACCTGTTGCTAACTGAAGTAGCAAAACGCTTGAAAGCATGTGTCCGCCAAGACGATACCGTGGCGCGACTAGGCGGCGACGAATTTGTTGTCATGCTGGAAAACCTGGATTCTAAGCAAGAATTGTCTGCTGTCCAAGCTGAACGGGTGGGCGAAAAAATTATTCAAGCACTCAATCAGCCTTACTTACTGGATGGGAATGAACACCATAGTTCTGCCAGCATCGGCGTTAACTTGTTTGTCGGCAATCGCTTAACGAGCGAGGAAGTGCTCAAGCATGCTGATACCGCCATGTATGAGGCTAAGCAAGCTGGGCGCAATGCGCTACGCTTTTTCGATCCGCTCATGCAAGCTTCGCTGGAAGATCGCATGTCGCTGGAATCGGATTTACGCCATGCACTGGAACAAAATCAACTTCAACTCTACTATCAACTGCAGATCGACAATACTGGACGCGTATTAGGTGCGGAAGTGCTGTTGCGCTGGCTACATCCACAACATGGTTTTATTTCCCCCGCCCAGTTTATCCCGATCGCAGAAGAATCCGGGCTGATCGTGCCAATCGGCGAGTGGGTTCTGCGCACCGCTTGCATGAAGCTTAAAGCGTGGGGGAAAGACCCCCTCACTAGTAATTTACAGCTTGCGGTTAATGTCAGTGCCCGTCAGTTTAGGCAACCCGACTTCGTCGAGACGTTGTGGAAGACATTAAAACAAACCGGTGCTGACGCAATCAAGCTTAAGCTGGAGCTCACCGAGAGCCTGGTCATGCACAACGTTATAGACACTATAAAAAAGATGGAACAGCTGCAGCTGTTTGGCATTCGCTTCTCAATGGATGATTTTGGTACCGGCTACTCTTCACTAAGTTATCTCAAAAGGTTACCTCTCAGCCAGTTGAAAATCGACCAATCCTTCGTGCGCGATCTCATTAACGATCCGTGCGACGCCGCCATTATCCAAACTATCATCGGCATGGCCCGTAACCTTGGGCTTAACGTAATCGCCGAGGGTGTGGAGACTGAAGAGCAACGCGCCTGCCTTGAAGGCTTAGGCTGTCTTTCCTATCAGGGGTTTTTATTCAGTAAACCGGTTCCGGTAATGGAGTTTGAGGCGCTGCTGAGCAGTCGTTTTCAGCAGGTGTACTGACGGATCTATAACGTTGTTCTAAGGCGGTTTTAAAAATGGCGCGCGCCCAGTATTTCGACAAGTAGGGTGGTAGTGCCG
>JAQTQN010000048.1 GCA_028712225.1 Methylobacter sp. | reverse complement strand
ATAATCATACTTTGATATAAAGAGGCTGCAGAGGCATTCCCAGGTGATGCTCATAAGTGCTTCGCGGCAATCAAGAAAGCGTTAGAGTATCGTTTGGTTGCTTTTAGGTTTTCTGGGGGTGGACGCTATAACGCTAAGGAAAGGGAGCAGTAGTTCATTGCTTTTTACTATCGCGAGAGTGAGCACTTCGTCGCGGTGAACTTTACGAGCTGCGTTCCTATTGTTGCGATTTAGTTTTAAAGTAAATTGAAATGATGACATTTTGTATGCCACAACTTGTCGGAACAACGAGCTAAAAAGTTAAATTTTTGAGCGTCAATGCAAACGATTGCAATGATCGGAATTCAGCCATAATAGGCTAATTCTCGGAGTTGATTTTGATTGATCCCGTGGGTAGGCGTTTTCTACCTGCCGTGGCCGCCACGCTGACCCCTTACATGCCCACCCTGCGGCATCATGCCTCTTTGCTGAGTTTGTTCCTGCATTTGCTGTTGCTGGTGCAACCTTTCTTGTTCTTCGGCCATTTCGCGATTCCGGGTCTGCTCCTGTAGTTGAGTCGCTTGGTCGGGTGATACATGTTCGCGGTTCTGGATATTTTCTCGTTGCTGCTGTTGAATTTGTAATTGTTCGTTAAGTTGTTCGGATTCAGCACAGGTCGCTGGTGTGAAGGCAATCAGAAAAAAGCCGACACTAGCGGCATAGCTCACATGTTTAATGTTCATGATTTTATCCTTTTGGATTATTGTTAGGAAAGAAGCCCTCTTATCGAGCAGCGATTACTCTAATGAGCTAAGTGCCTTTTTGATCGAGGCACTTAGCTTTCAAGGGGTAGGTTCTTAATGACTAGGCAACCGCGTGAGGTAAATCCCGGCCCAGCCGGCTTCTTCTGTGCCCATGCTTACATTGATTACGATCGAGTTGCCGCGGAAACCTTCGCGTTCGATACCCATCTCGGTAACTGGTAGGCTCGCGCCGTTATCAGAATCAACAGCCTCGGCATCGATTAGTGCTCCGTTCATCCCGCTCGTAACCAATGAGAGAATACCGGATTTTTTCTCCGCCCCTTCACTGAGATAAATACCGTCTATCGGATTAACATAGACATTATTGATGTCGGTGGCGCCTGTTCTTGCTTTGAATGCGGTATGGTAGCTTCCATGATCATCATCTCCTTCACCACTGCCATCGGCTTTACCGGAAACCGCCATGAATGACGCAGAGCGCCAGCGAGCAAGCTCGCCATCGTCGTCACTTTCTTCACCTTCTCCTACGCCTGGAGCTTTTCCGGAGAAGTTCCAGTATACGAAGTCTGTATATTCGCTACCGGTTTTAGCTACTCTATAGTTTTTATTAGCTTTTAAATCGTGGACGAATATGCCTTGATTCACAGGAACTTCTTTCTCCGAATACCAACCATTGGCATCCTGTGTATTTCCCGATGCAGTACTCATACAGTAAGCTTTAAGATCCTTGTTTCCTTCTTCCCGACAGTAAAGACGTACGGTTTTAGTATCTTCACCCCAAGCACCCCAGAATGCGACAAAGCGACCGTCGAAGGATACCCCTTCACCCAGCTTGTTGAACTTAGAGCTTTTCGATTCGCCCGGGACTTGCGAGCCAATACTGACAAGTACTTTGAGCTTGGGTTGCTTATTGAGTTTGTAGGGACTCAGTGGTGCCAAATAGATACCACCTGCCGTTGGGTTTTCCTCATTGTCGAAACCTGCGAATACCGCCTGATTATCTACAGCGCTGGGCGGAGCAGTGGAGCCGAAGACTGTTTGGGTTCCCGGAATAAGGGTATGAGTATTATTGGCAATCAACACCACCGGTTGGGTGTCGCTTCCTGATGCTCCGTTGACTGGTTGGTTTTTAAGATTGCGATAGTACACGCCAGTCTTGCCGATTAAGCCTACCGTGTAATTGCCCTTAAACACGAGTGTCGAGCCTTTGGTGACAGCAGGTGAGCCGGGAAAGACATCGAAAGGCGTACCTGGAAATTCCGGCACCTGGAAGAATGAGAATCCGGGAACCGCACCCAGTTTGCTGCTACCGGTGACCAAGGGGCCGAAGGGGTTGGTATAGATTCCGGTGGTGCCCGCTCTAGTATCGGAGCCATCCGGTAGTGTGAATTTCCATGTGGGCTGATGATTGCCTCGGGTAGCGATCATGCGCGCATTAATATCGATACGGGGAAACGATGGCGGCTCCACGAAAAGCGAGCTAAGGTTGTTGGGTTGTGGCACTAAAGTGTCACGGTCAAGAATTTTGACCACTGGCCCCGTCTTGGCCATGTCCCGCGTGTAGACTCCATGAACGGGCTCGCCGCCTTGTCCACCTTTGCTGCGTGCGCGAAATACAACCAGTCTTTTCGTGTTCAGCGAAGGTTGATTGTAACTGTTAAATTTTCTGCACGGCGGTGCGGAAGGAATCGAAGGATTGCAGTCATCGGATGGTATGTAATCGCCGTTGTTGACCACCGTTTGCCATTTAAAACTAGGCGCTACAGGCTTAGCCGTATCGGTAGCGGCCGCTGTTGGGATAATCAAGGCCGCAGCAATGACTATCGTAATACTATTTAAAGTCCGTTTGTTCATGGGTATATCCTCATTTTGATTTTGTTATAGGGATACTTTTGAATTGGCCGAGACAAGGCTCGTTAACTAATCTTGATCGACAGCAACAGAAGTTGTGCCCTTTGTTTCTTAGCGGGGATTTTGCAAGCCGTCGGAAAATAAGGCTTTCCGACGGCTTGCAAACTGAAGTGTTTAAAAATTTGAATGCAGAGCTATATTGCTATTCCGCTGAATTCAGAGTTTGCTCCAGGGGTTACTTAATCATCCTCACCTTCACCGCCACCGCCTTTACCACGAGGGGCACTTACCTTGGTTGTCGCAGTTGCAGTATTGTTGGTCAGGTTGTTATCACCAGCTGAGCTAGCTGTCGCGATCCATGTGACCGTTGTGGCATAGCTAGGCCCCTTGAAGCTAACGCTAAAGCTGATACTCTTGCCCGCCGCCAAACTACTGAAGCTGTATTGATAAACAAGTAATGTTTTGCCGGTACTATCTTTACCTATCAACTGAACACTTCCAGTTGCTGCCGCTCCCTTAACATTAGTCACCGTCAACGTGCCTTCGCGAGTGGTATTGCCCACCATACGAGTTGGCATTTGCAGTTTGCTGGAGA
The DNA here is from genome assembly GCA_028712225.1 of Methylobacter sp. Classification (GTDB taxonomy): domain Bacteria; phylum Pseudomonadota; class Gammaproteobacteria; order Methylococcales; family Methylomonadaceae; genus JABFRC01. Next base: position 12,096 of record JAQTQN010000048.1, on the reverse strand, counting down.
CATCAACAATAGCTGCTGGCGGAGGAGGGACTGAGCCGTTGCAAAGCACAGGCGCCTCATAACCGACCAAAACCGGATGGCTGTGCATAAAGTCAATGACTGCTCTGGCATCATCAGCGGCTTGTGCAAAACCACCTATATTCCCGGTTGTGATGCCAGGTAAACTTAGGAATACCGTTGGAACAATGCTTGCTGAGCTAATGTTAAACAGTGGTCTACCATCCGGAGCTGTCAGACTTAGATAGGGTGTTAAATAGTCAAAGTAGCCATCTTGTGGACTCGTGGCAGGAATGTTTTTCGGAAAAGGCAGCTTACTGTAAGTTTGTGAGCGACCGTACTGGTAAGCGCTGTAATTCAGGAAACATTTGTTAACAGTTTTTACCACGCCTTGTACTTCTTGCTTAATGTCGATACACGTTTTGTCTAATTGGGTGGGAGTGGTTGACAGGTCCAGACCCATTATTTGGTTCAGATAGACCACCAGATCAATGTCGATTTTACCGCCCTTGTCGGCTGCCGCCCCTAAAGACTTCGCAGCGGTATCGAGGATACCGTAACCACTAAATGGCGTTGGTAATGCTATCGCTGGGGAGCCCAGTGAACCTTTGGTGATAAGCTCCCTATAGATCGCCAAGTTCTGCAACGGCGAGTCAACCGCGCTAGACACCAGTTCGGTGGTATTTAAATCACCATCGACATCGGCAGTATCCGGGGTTGAGTAAACCAATCTTCCAGCAGGGTCGAGAGTCAGGCACTGAGCGGTACTCAAATTGACAAGTACGTCCGCCATTTGTTTATCCATGACGCTTGCAGGAGATCTCGCCACGCTTAGACGAGCGAAGTCCACAGCCTGCAATTCGTCCTCATAACCTACTAAGACCGCACAAGTTGTAGTATCCAAAGGGATTTTAGCTCCCGCAGCATTGAGCGGCTGCTGACAGCCTTCTGCGGTAAGTTCTGGAACACCGTTCTCATCACGTTGCAGTACAACCAAGTCTCCAAAAATTTCACCGGTTCCTGCACCGCCGCCTCCACTCCCACCGCCAGCACCATCGCCTTGCGCAGCAAAAGAGCTGCCACTCACTGTGCATAACCCTATTAATATCGCTGCAGCCAATAACTTAGGCTGAAATTGTTTTAACGTTTTCATGATAAATATCCTGTGTAAATACTGATATTGATCCAGCAATATTAAGTTTTGGAGGATTTCGAATTGAATCAGTTTTAATTTATAACCGAGTCAATTGAGTCAACTTAAATTTTCTGAAATCAGAGATTCATTAAATGCTGATTTAAGAAAACAGGCTATTAGTACAACTACCTACAAGGCAAAATAAAAAGACTTAGAATCTTAAAAAGAGTCTGAATATTATTGAACGCGTCTCTTATGACAAAACGGGCTTGTTAACGGATTTTTCGCTATGGATGCATTAAAAAGCTTACGATGTTTCCGTATGGTTTTAGCAGGTAGAAGCAACGAAATATCGATTCATAAGAGGCTGGTAATATTGGAATCCTTTGGTGTGGCGTGAGGCAATCGCTTAAAGAATGGAATATTTGAGGATAAAAAAATGAATATAGAAAATATTCATTTCAGAGAGGAAATAAGAGTCGTTGTTTTATCGAGGGTGTCCTGAACGACCTTCGTTAGCTTGCAAAAAGATTGCAAGCTCTACCTCCATTTTTGCTTGAAGTTGATCAAACTCTTTGATTAAGTCTTGCTTTCTTGTTCATGACGCGTCCTTGATATTGATGCGGGCAAATTAGTAGGCACCAAAAGTGGAAGCTTTAGGCGACACTTTTCTGCCCACTAAATAACGCGTTGATGCTTTATTTTTTATAAATCAAAACTTGCCACCTGTTTTTGCATTTTGTGTAAGCGGGGACTTAATTTATAAGGCATTAACCGCGTTTAATTCCTGAAATGCTTGTTCCAGACGGGCGATCATGCTTAATTGGCTGGCACGTTGCCAGACGCGAGGGTCGTAATATTTTTTGTTGGGTTTGTCGTCACCATCGGGGTTGCCGATTTGGCCTTGCAGGTAAGCTTCATGTTGTTTGTAATAGTCCATCACGCCCGCCCAGCTGGCCCATTGCGTATCGGTGTCTATATTCATTTTTACGACGCCGTAACTGATAGATTCCTTGATTTCCGCTGCGGACGAACCTGAGCCGCCGTGGAAGACAAAATCCAAAGTGTTGGTCGGAACGTCGAATTTTTCCGAGACATGTTTTTGTGAGTCGGCCAATATACTTGGGGTAAGCTTGACGTTGCCCGGTTTGTAAACGCCATGTACGTTACCGAAAGATGCGGCAATGGTGAAACGGTTGCTGATTTTGCGTAAAGTGTCGTAGGCATAAGCCACATCTTCCGGCTGAGTGTATAGCGCCGAGGTGTCTAAGTGGCTGTTGTCGACGCCATCTTCTTCGCCACCAGTGCAACCTAGTTCGATTTCCAGGGTCATGCCTAGCTTGGATAGTCTTTCCAAATATTTGCCGGAAATCTCGATATTTTCGTGCAGGCTTTCTTCGGACAGGTCCAGCATATGTGAGCTAAATAGCGGTGTGCCGGTTTCAGAAAAATGTTTTTCGCCTGCGTCCAGCAAACCATCTATCCATGGCAGTAGTTTTTTAGCTGCGTGGTCAGTGTGCAAAATAACCGGTACACCGTAAGCTTTTGCAACAGTGTGAACATGCTGCGCACCGGATATTGCACCTAGAATAGCGGCTTGCTGGCCTTCCAGATTTAGGCCTTTGCCGGCAACAAATTGCGCGCCGCCGTTGGAAAACTGGATAATCACCGCGGATTGAGCTTTGGCTGCAGCTTCCAGTACAGCGTTGATAGAGTCGGTATTGACCACATTGACCGCCGGTAGGGCAAATTGACCTGCTTTACAGAGGGCAAATATTTTTTGTACGTCGTCGCCTGTCACTACGCCGGGTTTAACGACATCGGAAATTTTTTGTGGCATATCGTAAGTCCTGTTGATGTGGAGTTGTTGGATAAAATACAGAAATTGGTCGGCATTATTGCACGGTAGGCATGCGCTGGTGCAGTAATTTTCGGGCATTTTGCTGAATGATTGAAGGGCTTAAAGCCGATCAAATAGACGCTAAGCACGGTACATTGAAACCTTATAATTGGATGGGGAGCATGTTGTGAATGTAACAATTAGGCAGCTGCAAGTATTTGAAATGGTGGCGCGGCATTTGAGCTTTACCCGGGCCGCAGAAGAGCTTTTTTTGACCCAGCCCGCAGTATCCATGCAAATTAAGCAAATTGAAGAGATGGTCGGCTTGGCTCTGTTTGAACGTTTGGGGCGAAAGATATATTTGACCCAAGCAGGCGAGCAAATGTATCGAGTCAGCAGGGAAATCACTAATCGATTGTCTGAGGTCGAGCGTATATTCGATGAAATCAAAGGTCCGGAAGGGGGCAGGTTGTTGGTATCTGTGGCTAGCACGGTACAGTATTTTGCCATCCGCTTGCTGGGGGGGTTTTGTAAGCAATTTCCCAATGTGAATGTGAATTTAAAAGTCACCAATCAAAAAGGCCTGCTTGGCCTGCTGGAGAACAATGAAACCGATGTGGTGTTAATGGGAGAGCCGCCCGAAGGTGTTGGCTTAGTCTCTGAGCCTCTATTGGATAATCCGCTGGTAGTGATTGCCCATCCCGAACATCATTTAAAAGACAGGAAAGCTATTTCTCTGGACGAATTAAAAACTGAGACATTTTTGATGCGTGAACAGGGCTCAGGCACACGGACTTCAGCCGAGCGATTTTTTGCCGAAAAGGGCATGAAAATTTTCGCCAATATGGAGTTGAACAACAATGGCGCGATTAAGTTGGGAGTGGAAGAGGGCTTAGGGCTTGGGATTGTGTCCCAGCACACCATTGATAATGAAGTTAAAGCCGGGCGGTTGATTGTGTTGGATGTGCAGTATTTTCCCTTGGTCAGGAAATGGTACATGGTGCGGCGGGAGGGCAAACGCCTGTCGGCAGTCGGTACTGCGTTCGAGGCGTTTGTACGTAAGGAAAAGCTACAGTATGTGCGCTTGCCGTGATAAAGACTAAGGTGTTAAACCTTCGCCAACGGTGATCACTTTTAAAGCATTCGTACCGCCTTTGACCCCGGTTAAATCGCCTTTGGTGATGATGAACTTGTCACCTTCTTTGGCGCGATTCCAGCGGCGCAATTCTGCGACAATATTTTGATTTACCTCAACATGATCTTGTTCGGCATAAGTGAAATACACCGGAAAAACGCCGCGGTATAGTGTCACTTTTCCCAAGGTTTTTTCTTCGCAGCTGAAGGCGAAAATAGGGATGCCGGAGCTGATTCTGGACATCCACAATACGGTGGCCCCCGATTGAGTAATTGCCGCAATGCCGCGGATTTTAGTGTGATTGGCTAAATACATTGCAGACATGGCAATGGCTTCATCAACCCGCTCAAATTGCAATTCGTTGCGATGGTCGGAAACGCGCACTACCGGCTGTTTTTCTGCCTCAATACAAATGCGATGCATCGCTTCTACGGCTTTAACAGGATGTTTTCCTGATGCAGTTTCTGCGGAAAGCATGATGGCATCTGTGCCATCGTAGACCGCGTTGGCGACATCAAAGACTTCGGCGCGGGTAGGAATAGGATTGTCGATCATCGATTCCATCATTTGTGTAGCGGTAATTGCCACACGATTGAGTTGCCGGGCTCGTTTGATCAAATGCTTTTGCACTGCCGGCAGATTGGCATCGCCGATTTCCACACCCAAGTCGCCTCGAGCCACCATTACCGCATCGGACGCCAGGATGATTTCGTCCATCACCTCTAATGCTTCCGCGCGTTCGACCTTTGCCACGATGCCGGCATCACAGCCTTCAGCGAGCAGTAAGCGACGCGCTTCGTTCAGATCTTCAGCGGAGCGTGGAAATGAGACAGCAACATAATCACAGCCAATTTCAGCAATAGTTTTAATGTCGGCTCGATCTTTGTCGGTTAATGCTTTGGCGGAAAGGCCGCCACCCATTAGGTTAATGCCCTTGTTGTTGGATAAGTCGCCGCCGACAACCACAATGCAATTGACCCGCATGTTTTCGACATTAACGACATCCAGCACAATGCGACCATCATCAAGCAAGAGCCGACTGCCGGGTTTAACTTCCAACGCCAAAGGTTCGTAGGTAATACCCACTTGCGCATGATCGCCGGCATTGGCGTCCAGATTAATGTCCAGGGCAAAGTCCTGGCCTTCGTTAAGAAAAACCTTGTTGTTTTTAAAACGGGCAATACGAATTTTAGGGCCTTGCAGATCCGCCAAAATCCCTACGCGCCGGCCTGTTTTCTGACTAAGCGCGCGGATGGCATTGGCCCTGTCAATGTGATCTTGGGCAGAGCCATGCGAGAAGTTAAGTCTCACCACATCCACGCCGGCGTCAAATAGCGCTTCAAGTACCCCGGGGTTGTCCGTGGCAGGGCCTAAGGTGGCAATAATTTTAGTTCTTCTTAACGAGGTGATTTGCATAAGTTATTTTGCGTTTATTAAAGCAAGAGTGGTATCCAGCATGCGATTTGAGAAGCCCCATTCGTTGTCATACCAAGACAGCACTTTAACCATGGTGCCGTTCATGACTTTAGTCAACGAAGCTTCATAAATTGAAGACGCCGGATTGTGGTTGAAATCAATTGACACCAACGGTTTATGGTTGATGTCCAAAATGCCTTTTAAAGGACCGGCCGCAGCGGCTTCCAGAATGCTGTTGATTTCTTCTTTAGTGGTGTTTCTTGCTGCTTGGAAGGTTAAATCGACTACTGAAACATTGATGGTCGGTACGCGCATCGCAAAACCGTCCAGTTTTCCGGCCAATTCCGGCAATACCAAGCCAACAGCCGCGGCTGCACCGGTTTTAGTTGGGATCATGGAGTGAGTTGCAGACCGGGCGCGACGTAAATCACTGTGATAAACGTCAGTCAGCACTTGGTCGTTGGTATAAGAGTGAATGGTAGTCATCAAACCATGTTCAACGCCAATGGCATCGTGCAGAGGTTTAACCAGTGGGGCCAAACAGTTGGTGGTGCAGGACGCGTTGGATATAACTGTATCAGTTGCTTTTAGGACATCATGATTGACGCCAAAGACAATGGTGGCGTCGACATCATTGCCGCCCGGCGCGGAAATCAACACTTTCTTTGCACCTGCAGCGATATGCGCAGAGGCCTTGGCTTTACTGGTGAATAGGCCTGTGCATTCATGCACGACATCAATATTTAAATCAGCCCATGGCAGTTTGGATGGATCGCGCTCGGAAAATACGCGGATTTTGTCGCCATTGATAACAATGCAGTCGCCGTCGACGCTGACTTCAAAAGGGAATTTTCCGTGGACTGTGTCGTATTGCGTCAGATGAGCGTTGGTTTGTGAATCGCCTAAATCATTGATAGCAACGATTTGAAATTCATTGGTGCGACCAGATTCGTACAAGGCTCGAACGATATTGCGGCCAATACGACCATAACCATTGATTGCGACTTTGATAGGCATAATTTTTTCCAGATTGAAGTTTTAAAACGAAACAGGTACTAACCACCCGCTGAGGCTTTGACTATAGCAAAAGCTAAGGCGATTAGTCTAATAGGCGATGGCGCATAGAATTACCATCAAGCAACTTTAAAGCATTCAAGAATAATGTCCTCATAGTCATTTTTGCTGGGCGGATTGTCATAGTGCAAACCGAATTCGTTTTCTGTAATTTCATGCTTGATGATGCCGCGAATGGTCAAAGGAATGCCGGACTCAGGCAGAATAAGTTGTATTTTGATTTTGTCGTTAATTTGCGCGTGTAAGGGCTCGGCAAGTTTTAGACGAATACCGCTGTGGCTTATGTTAATGACTTCGCCGTTGACATAAATCTGATCCAGCGCCTCATGCTCTAGGGTCACACGCGCCACCAAGCCTTCCGGATTAAAACGCGCATGTTGGCGTTGGTCTCTATTCATAATAAACCCTATTAATTAAGTCTTTTTGTAGTATAGGCAAAATTACCGACGGCAACGGTATGCTTTTAAGTTGTGGTCTATACTCGGCATTACTTATTCATGTAAGCCTTTACTTTCAATTAGTCTGACAGCAATGAAAACGGACATACTTAGGTAACAAATGTTGTTAAATATATTGATGATCGGGATTGTTGCCTTATTTTATGCGTTGCTTGCTTGGTCAGCAGTAGTGTATTCGCCTGTCGATTTTATAACCATCGTATGGCCCGCTAGCGGATGGGCGGTAGCAGCGCTTCTTATGGGCGGGCAACGATATGCGTTGGCAATATTTTTCGGGTCATTCCTGACCTTTGTCATATTAGATAAACCATTAATTGTGGCTTCCGGTATGGCGCTTGGCAGTTCCCTGGAAGCGATGGTAGCTGTTTGGCTCTTTACCCGGCAAGGTAAGTTTGTCTCACACTTGACAACATTACGAAGTTATTTGCAATTTATCGTTGCTGCCGGTGTTGGCAGCACCGTTGCCGCCTGCATTGGCGTCAGTAGTTTAGAAATTTACGGGTTTGTCGGTGAACAAAACTATCTGCATAGTTTGGGCCAGTGGTGGATGGGCGATACCTTAGGCATTATGCTAATTACGCCATTGCTGCTTATCTGGCGGAAGATTCCGGAAGACTGGCGAGGTTCTAAGCGAATTCTTGAAGTTGGCGCAACCACCGTGTTGATAGGTTTGGTTGGGCAAGTAGTATTCCTGGGCTGGCTGAGTGAATTTGTTGGGCAGGTTGCCAATGGCTCATTGATGTTTTTATTTGTTACCTGGGTGGCCGTACGGTTAGGGATTCACGGCACGCTTATCGTCGTCATGTTGTTGGCAGTCCAGGCATTGCTGGGGGCTATAGAGGGCGTAGGTTATTTTGCCAACGACATTAAAGCGACCGGATTAACCAACTACTGGTTATACATAGTGAGTTTGTCAGTGGTTGGCATGGCGCTGGCGACGTATTTCGCCGAATTTAAGCGCAGCGAGGTTCAACTTAAACTGGCGGCGAAGGTATTTGAGCAGAGCACGGAGGGCTTCTTAATCACTGATGCCCAATCAAATATCATCAGGGTCAATCATGCTTTTACAGAGATCACTGGCTATAGTGAGACTGAAGTCCTTGGGCAAAACCCCCGGATGTTGAGTTCCGGTCGACAAAGTCAGGATTTTTATCGGATCATGTGGCAACAAATTAACGGCGCCGGTTATTGGCAGGGCGAGATATGGAATCGGCGCAAGACCGGTCAAGAATACCCTGAGTTTTTGAGTATCAGCGCAGTACACAATGACCTCGGCCAAGTGACGGAATATGTTGCCGTCTTTTCTGATATTACCGAGCAAAAAGCCTCCGCGGATCAGCTGACCTTTAATGCGATGCATGATCCGCTGACGACACTGCCAAATCGGGTGCTGCTATTTCATAGCCTGGAGCATGCCATCGAAATGGCGCACCGCGAAGGTAAACAACTAGCCTTGTTAATGTTGGACCTGGATGGCTTTAAACATGTCAACGACAGCTTTGGCCATTTGCTGGGTGATCAATTACTGCAACAAGTGGCGGAGCGTTTAGCCTTGCGCTTGCGTGGCGTGGATATGGTGGCGCGCTTGGGTGGTGATGAATTTACGGTATTGCTGGAAGATCTTGCCCATGAAGATGATGCGGCACGGGTTGCCGAGGCGATTATCGATGATTTAAGTGAACCTTGGCAGCTACCCGATGTGGGCGAAGTACGCATTGGTGTCAGTATCGGTATCAGCCTGTACCCGCAACATGGCGACAGCCCGGAAATGTTGCTGCAGCAAGCCGATACCGCGCTTTATCACTCCAAGGCGGCCGGACGAAACCGCTTTTCGTACTTTTCCGATGAGCTGACAGTGGCGGCGCGCCAGCGTATTGATATGGAAGCGCGATTACGCAGAGCTATTGTGCAAAATGAACTGCGGGTTTATTACCAGCCGCAAGTCGAAATGAATTCCGGACGAATTGTTGGCGCAGAGGCATTGGTACGCTGGCAGGATCCTACAGAAGGCCTGATTCCGCCGTTGCGATTTATTCCCTTGGCCGAAGAAACCGGGCTTATCATGGCGATAGGCGAATGGGTGTTACGTGAAACCTGCCGACAGGGCAAAGCCTGGCAGGATGCAGGCTTACCGGCATTGACCTTGGCTGTTAATGTGTCACCGCAGCAGATTCAACGCGGCAATATGAGTAATCTGGTCGAGCTTATACTCACAGAGACCGGTTTCCCGGCCAAGCAGTTGGAGTTGGAGTTGACTGAAACCGGCTTGATGAATCATCAGCAGCACACGGTAAGCTTACTTAAGGCTTTACGCGCTCAAGGCATCCGCTTGGCGATTGATGATTTCGGTACCGGCTACTCCTCGCTGGCGCATCTTAAGCACTTTCCGCTTGATGTTTTGAAAATCGACAAGAGCTTTATCGATGACATTCCGCACCATCAGGATGATATGGAAATAACCGCCACCATTCTGGCGATGGGCCATATTTTGGGGTTCAAAGTGCTGGCGGAAGGCGTTGAGACGCTAGAGCAATTCAACTTTTTACAAATGCAAGGGTGCGATTTATATCAAGGATATTTCAAAAGTAGGCCGCTTCCAGCGGATGAGTTTGCCGAGCTGTTACTAAAGGATGGTCAAGTTAAAACCGCGCCGGTTTTAGAAGTCAGCTATTGAATTTATCTTCAATTTTTTGCTTGTAATTTAAGTAATGGATAGTCTGCTGCTGGTCCGGGCTATCAACGCGAAGCGCAGATAATGGCAGCTCAATATCACTGATATGCACCGGATAATTTTGCTTGCTGTGCCGGAAGCTCAATACATATTGGTACGCTGCAAAAAACACCTGGGGACCATGATCTAGTGAAGAAAATTCCTGTTCATTGCAATACACCGTGTAGACAATACCTTTAGGCGTGGTTTCACCACTGATGCGCAAGTTAAGGGCTTTGCTGCTGTCTGGTGTACTTATGTTTACCCGGTTACATGACCAGACGCCCGCAGAGTTTTTATGCAATTGGTAAAAGGCGATAGCGACATCTGTTTCAAAGAAGTTACGATTGAGAACATTGTCCAAAAAAGTCGCATAGTGGCTTAGTAGTCGATCGGTAAAGGTATTTGCATGGTGCTGCACATACAAAGAGCCCCGCTCATCAATGATATAAATGCTGACATCAGTGTTGTTTTGATAATAAAACAGCTGAATCACTTGAACAGTATTGAAAGTGTAAAGCAGCGGAATCGGCGTATTGACCAAAATGGAGTGGTCAAAATGACTGGGCCGGAACTGTTTCTGTGGACTGGCAAGCGCTTTTAATAAGGCGTCTTCATCGGTTAAATAATCGTAATTAAGGGTGTTATCGGTTTTTTGAAAGACGTAAAAACCACTGCCTCCAGATAAAAAATACCGGTTGTTGTCGCCATTGGAAAATAGTTTCAGCAGGGTTTTGTAAACATCTTCAATGCGCAGCACGATGCTTTTACCGCGTGTCGGCGTATCGCAAATCACACTCATGGCCGCCGTTGATGCTTGGGTAGGGCGGCTATTGATGATGCTTGTTAACAGGTCAAAAAGCCCAGTTAACCCTTCATGCTGACTGGTATTGATTTCACCCCAGCTGGTCAGTGATACACACGCGGTAGTCTGTACAAAACACTGCCGGTTCATGCCATAACTGAAAGCATCAGAGCGGGCACTCATCATGAGTCTGCCATCTTCTCGAATATCGGTATCGGGTTGTCCCAGGTTGATTAACAGCAAAGCATGCAACGGTTTATTGGCGGATTGGTAAGTATCCAGCGGTGCGTCGCTGTCTAAATGCGCGGTCAAAAAATGGTCAAGTTGCGACAATATTATATGCAATTGTTCGCTAGTCATTTTCAAGGTATGCGCACTAAAGTAGAGTTTCAGGTGCTTATGATAAAGACCGTTAACAACCGCCCAGCACAGTAATTCAATCAATGTCCGGCTTTTTTGTAGCGGTTCGGCAGCCCCGATATTATTCATTTGGACATTGCCAAGATATAGGCTCCAGCCTTCATGCTCATCACTAATGCGGCTGTCTATCAACGATAATTCACGCGCGACGATGTCTATTTGATGGCGGGTGGTAAGAATTTCGATTTTGCCCGGCTTCTTCTCCAAAAAAGCATTCAGTTTTCTGCCAATCAATCTTAAATCGTTGTTATGGGGCTGCTGGGCCAAGACATGCTCGCGAGCAAAGCCCGTAATCATTCGGTAACAGTGTGTCACTGCTTGCAATATCACTGCATGCTCGGCACTGGCTTTACTTATGTCCCAATGATTCTGTTGTTTGGCCGCGGCAAGAGTTGTTATCGGCCAGTGATAACGGTCGGCAACCGATTGCATGTAGCGTTGACGATAAGTCCGGTTTAGCGCGTCCATTGTGCTCTCGGAAGAGCCCATGATTTTCAGGTAAAAACACTGCCGGGCTAAATCCAGGCGACGCTTGCTTTGATTTTTCTGAAGGTATTTTTCCACCTTTTGATAAATCAGCAGGTACGGGTCAAGATCGCTAGTGAGATGAGATCCTTCATAGACGGCATCCTTGATCGTTTCACAAAGCCACTGCGTGTTTGGATATTCGTCGGCATAGCATTCCATTAACAGCAGTTTCAGCAACGATTTGTGCGGTGCATGTAAGGCTTTATAAAGATGCCATAGTGTTGCGCTGGTAAATTCTTCGGCCGGAACCGCTTCTAAGCCGCCAAAATCGAGCACTTCATGTTCGTAAACAAAACGGTTATTGAGCAGGTGGTTGACGTATTGGCTGTAATTTAGTTCTTGATGTGGCGGCACCAACCACCAAATAGGGGTTTTGCCAGCGACATGAATTGCAGTTCGATAGAATTCCTCCAGCAACAAATAATGCTGGGTATGACCGCTGCTTTCTGCCGACATAGGCGTGTTTTCGCCTTGACGGAATTTGACGCTATCCATTAGAAAAAAATGTACTTCCAGATCCAGCGTGGCTGCCCAGTGCTCAATCGCACTGGCCTTTTTTTGTAATTCAGTAAGATCAG
>JAQTQN010000249.1 GCA_028712225.1 Methylobacter sp. | reverse complement strand
CTTGCGCAGGATATTTAACCGCACCTACCTTGATAGCAAGGAAGTCGATATTCTCAGAGGCATTTTGCGCATGGCTCAGGGTGGTCCAAAATAACTCAGCCAGTCGATACTGTCTGCACTGCCGTATACCTGAAGACCGCCCATAATAGTTGACTATTCCGCTTGGTTAAGTATAGTAAATAGCCTTAACCAGTATTTATGTAAGGAATATCCTGTGCGTTTAACTACCAAAGGCCGTTATGCGGTCACTGCGATGCTGGACTTGGCATTTCACAGCCCTGTCAAACCCGTCACTCTGACCGACATTGCCGCCCGTCAAACCATTTCGCTGTCTTATCTCGAACAGTTATTTGCACGTTTACGACGCGCCGGTATGGTCAAAGGCGTGCGCGGTCCCGGTGGCGGCTATACGCTGTGCCAAAAGACCAGCGAAATCAATATCGCCGACATTATTGCAGCCGTCGATGAACCGATTGATTCCACCAAATGCGGCGGCGAAGCCAATTGCCAAAAACACCAAGCCTGTTTGACGCATGACTTGTGGGTGGGCTTGAGCGACCAAATCAGGGATTACTTAAAAGGCATCACGCTTGCTGATCTGCTTGAAAGACATCACGTTAAAGAAGTCGCTAAAAGACAAGATCAAGACGCCCAGCATGTGATTGAAATCACCCGGCCGAGCCTTTAAAAGCCCTACATGATTTACCTCGACCACAACGCGACCACCGCTATTGATGATCGCGTGTTGGAGGCCATGCTGCCGTACCTCAGCAAGTTTTACGGTAATCCATCAAGTCTATATCGACACGGCAGAATGGCACGTAGTGCGTTGGATGTTGCCCGAGAGCAAGTCGCGGCACTCATTAACGCCCAGCCTTCGCAGGTTATCTTTACCAGCGGCGGCACTGAAGCCAATAACCTGGCTTTGACCGCCCTCCCCGTTGCGGCTGGTTTGGCTATTTCAGCCATTGAGCACCCTTGCATTACCGAACCTGCCCAACGCTTACAAAACCAAGGCCACCAACTCACGACCTTGGCTGTCGATAGCGACGGCGTTATCACTCAAAATGCCATAAACAAAATCATTCAGACGAAGCCCGCTTTAGTGTCGATGATGCTGGCAAATAATGAAACCGGCGCACTCCAGCCGGTTGCCGAATACGCGCAACAATTAGGCGCGCAAGGCATTGTGGTTCATACAGATGCTGTGCAAGCGTTAGGCAAAATACCGGTGGATTTCAAACAGCTGGGCGTGCAGTTGATGACACTTTCAAGCCATAAAATTTATGGCCCCAAAGGCTGTGGCGCCTTGGTATTGGATAAATCCGTCCCCATAAAGCCTTTGCTGTTGGGCGGTGGACAAGAACAAGGCCTACGCGCCGGCACCGAAAATGTCGCCGCCATTGTCGGCTTCGGCAAAGCGGCGGAACTTGCCAAAGCGGAATTAATTGCCCGCCAAGCACACACCTTAAAATTAAGGACATTGCTGGAGCAAGGTTTAAGCGCCCTGCCCGGCCTGCAGATATTCGCAGAACAAGCATCACGTTTGCCCAATACCACCCAAATCGGCATTACCGGTATGGATGGTGAAATGCTGCTGATGAAGCTGGATCAAAAAGGTGTCGCCGTATCCAGCGGCTCGGCCTGTGCCAGCGGTGCCAGAGAACCCAGCCCGGTCCTGCTGGCGATGGGTATTGGTGCCGAACTGGCCTTAAGCGCCATTCGCATCAGTGTGGGCAAAGACAACACCGAAACTGAAATTATTAAATTTATCGAGCTGCTAACTGCTTTGCTCCCCCAACATTAACGAGGTCACTATGTCTGTTTCATTAACTGAAAACGCCGCCCGCCAAATCAAAAAACAACTGGACAAACGCGGCAGCGGCATTGGCTTAAAGCTGGGCGTCAAAAAGTCCGGCTGTTCCGGTTATGCCTACGTGCTGGATTATGCCGACCAACTCAACGAAGGCGACCAGACCTTCGAAAAATTTGGCGTTAAAGTCATCGTGCAAGCCGCTGATCTGGAATTCGTCGACGGCATCGAACTTGATTATCGTCGCGAAGGCCTCAACGAAGCTTTCCAATTCAACAACCCCAATGTCAAAGGCACCTGCGGCTGCGGCGAGAGCTTTTCGGTTTAGATCAATCTAAAGCTCGCCATTTACGAGCCTCTGTTCGCCGCACCACTGCACAGTATGACAGACCCCAACACAAACCCAAGCAACGTCGAACCCTCGCCGCATATTGAGAAACTGCTGGATGCAGCCAACTCAGCATCGCAGACTGTCGCGGCGTTGCATGTGGCATTTTTGGCATTTACCGCCTACCTCGGCGTCATTGTTTGGGGCACCACGGACGAAGACCTACTGCGCATTAGTCCGGTCAAACTGCCGATTCTGGATGTCGACCTGCCGTTGACCACCTTTTTCAGCTTCGTACCTTGGTTGGTAGTCCTGCTGCATTTCAACCTGCTGATGCAGTTGGAGTTGCTCTCTTGCAAACTCTGGAATCTGGATCGCGACCTTCCCGCTTCGCCGGCCGGGCAGCAAGTGCGCGACCGCCTGTTCATCTTCCCCTTCACCCACCTTATTGCCGGTAGCTCAGATGCCCGGCTAATCCGCTGGCTGTTATCACTGATAGTTGGCATTACCATCATCGCCTTACCTTTGTTCATGTTGCTGGCAGCGCAAATTCGTTTTCTGCCTTTTCACGACGAAGCCATCACTTGGTCACAACGCGGTGCTGTTTGGTTTGACGCCGCCATGCTGCTCGCCCTGTGGCCATTAATTGCCTCTCCCAGAGATAAAGCACGGGAATGGTGGCTGCACCTGGGTTTTCGACTGCTGGGATATTGGCTTGCTTGGCTTCGATATTTTGGCGCCAGCGCATTGAAATTATTTCAACGTCGTCGGTATGAAAGCACTCCCCAGCCAACACTAATCCCAGGAACCGAGCCCAAGGGCATGATCGTCTTACTGACCTCGGTGCCGCTGGTTGTTCTGCTCAGCATTATTGCGGTTATCCCTGGCAGTATTACAGTACAAACTTATTACACACTGCCAAAAGACTCTCCACACAACGGCGTATCTGAAGAGTCTCCTCTGTACTTCGAGGATTGGTTAATTCGCCACGTGCCCGAATCATGGCTAAGCGTTGCTGCCCATAAATATGATGCCGTATCTTGCTCATCCCTAGAACAGGCTAAAAAATCAGACGCATCTATTCTGCAAGTAATGCTCGGTCCCTGCTCATGGTTCGATTTAGGATTCTTTCCACGTAACTTAAACCTAAGAGAAGCGCGATTAGTGCCCAAAGAGGTGTCATTGTCACTGCTGACCCGTGCCATAGATCCTGACAAACAAGTGCGCGACGCCGCTTTCAAAGAATTCGACGGCCTCAATTTACAAAACCGCGACCTGCGCTTTGCCAATTTATTCGGTGCCGTGTTACCCAAAGCCGATCTTCGGCATGTTCAGTTACAGGGTGCGGTGCTGCTAAGAGCGAAACTGCAAGGTGTGATCGGCTGGGACAAAACGCAACTGCAAGGAGCCATCTTAGGAGGCACGCAGCTGCAGGGCGCAAGCCTGAACGAGGCGGATCTACAAGGTGCCGATCTGCGCGGTGCTGCTCTACAAGGCGCGGACCTACGCTGGACAAAATTGCAAAGCGCAGATTTGCGCGGTGCGG
>JAQTQN010000047.1:12549-15318 GCA_028712225.1 Methylobacter sp. | reverse complement strand
CTTGATTTTTAGGCACAGGCGTCAAGGCATCTGCCATTTCTGCGACTGTGCGCGGCAAATGCACGCCTTGATGCTCATAAACATGCCTGACAAAGCCGCTGCAATCAAAGCCTTCTTGAGGATTATCTTTGCCGAATCGATACGGCGCACCTTGCAAACGCAAGGCATAATCGACCGTAGGCGAGGTCGAATTATAACTACCAACAGCACTGGTTTTAGGCTCCGGCGTACTGGCGCAGCCGGAAAACAAAACCACTACTAGAGGCAGTAACAATCTGCTTAACTGATAATCTGTATATTTCCTGAAAAGCATGATTTCCTGTGTAATCGCCAATTAATTGAGTGCAAGCATTTGTTTTTGCGCCGGTGTATCAAAACACAGGTTGAACTTTTGACACCACTTGCCTGGTTTTTCCCGATGCTTCCGGAGGAATTTTCTCAACAAGTTGGATGTGAGTGTTACACGCTTCGCCAAAACGCGCTTTAAATTTATCTCCAATAACGGATAGCGATGCGGCATCCCAAAACGCGTTAGTGACTATCAGCACTTCAAATTGATTTATCGCCTGCTGAATAATCTTAAACTGCTCTACGCCGGGTGTTTCCCGAAGAATATAAATCCCCGCCAAGGCATGAATAATCGAGCCATTTTGATGCACCAGAAAATCGGTGCTGCGCCCGACCACTTCTTCAATAACATGCAAGCCTCTGCCGTCTTTATCGGCTTCATTCGATAACCTGACCATGTCGCCGGTGCGGTAACGAATAAACGGCTGGGCTTCCGAGCAAAGACCGGTCATTACTGCTTCGCCCATCTCGCCCGGCTGTACCGGATTGCCGTCGCCATCCAACACTTCAAGAATATTGCTTTCGCTCAACAACAGCATTTGTTGATGGCTGTTGGCATGGGAAATCAGGCCAGCATCTCGACTGCCAAATTCATTGGCGACCGGCACATTAAATACCTCAGAAATCAGCTCGCGCTGTTCAGGATAAAGCGGTTCGCCGGTTGTGCAAACCACTTTCAGACTGGGAAGATTAAGCTTTTTACCGTTTTGCTTTGCGTAACGCGCCAATAACGCAACGCTGCTGGCATAGCCGTAAATGCACCGCGGCTTGAACTTTTCTATCGCGGTTAAGTAGGTATCCATTCTTTCCGGCGACATCGCAAAAGCATTTAATACCAGCTGATTAAGTAAGCGGTCACGAATGGTTTTAATTTTATCGGTTTTATTCAGTTCTACCGGCGCGCCCCACAAATACACCTCCGGCTCACCGACATCAACGCCCCACCAGCGTCTGGCGCGAATGCGTCCTGCAGCATCGGCTGCCTGACGGGCTCTGCCGAAATGAAAGATCAGTGGCTGGCCGCTGGATCCGCCGGTGGTGTAACGAAAAGCACCACCCGGAACATCGAGCCAAGCCATTTCCTGCCCGTGTTGCTGGGCATCCGCACGAATCATTGTGGGAAGTTTTCTGAATTCTTCAAAACTTAACTGGTCGATATTAATACCGGCATCATTGATACGTCGACTATGCCAGGGGCAATGTGCCACGGCTGTTTTCAGTAAGGTTTGCAGTTTTTGGAGTTGCAATGCTTCGATAGCTTCTCTTGACGTCCACTGGCTTTTTTCCAGTTCAGCCAGATAAGGAAAAGTGGGCCGATGCAATAATTTTTCTTGCAAGGGGTAAATGATTTCTCTGGAGATAAAAGGATTCATAGTTGCTGTAATTAGGGCAAAAGGCTGTCGTAAAGGGCTTGTATTTTATTGGTGTGCGTTTCGATCGAGAACGTCGCTAGCCCATGATCGCGGGCATTTTGTCCCAGCCTTGTCCGTAGTTCTGGCTCTTGATAAAAACGTTCAATTTGATTCGCCAGCGCAACTGCATCTTTAGGGGTGAACAACAAACCGGTTTGATTATGTGCCATCATTTCTGCAGCGCCACCATGATCAGGGCCAATCAACGGCCGCCCCATTGCCATGCTTTCAATGACGACGGTGCCCAGCGGTTCCGGGCTGATGGATGCCGATACGACAACGTCCAAGCCGTTGTATACGGTTTCCATTTTGGCAACATGGCCGGTAAAACTAACAATGTCTTGCAGCTGTTCGTCGATGATTTGCTGACGAAGTTTGGCCTCATAAGCGACGCAATCATCAGGCGTGCCACCGACGATGATCATTTTCAACCCGGGGATTTTGTTGCTCAATAGCTTTGCCGCGTCGAGAAACAACTCTTGCCCTTTCCAGGGTATCAACAATCCCACCAGACCGACTGCAAATGCATCAGGCGCTATGTTGTATTGCTTTCTAAATTCAGTGCCATCCGCTTGCAAATCCAGGTTTTCTAAGGCGATGCCATCGTAAATCACGCTGATTTTATCTACCGGCACTTGGGCGTTAGCTTGCATACTCCTGGCAACCCAATGCGACACGGAAATAAAATGATCGGGCAAACTGAATGCCCAGCGCATTAACCGGGAGCCATTTTGATCGCCACGCACATGACACACGGTAGGTATTCGCAAAATTTTACCCACCAATAAAGCTGCGCGATTACACAACGGCTCGTTATTGGCATGAATCAAATCAACCTTACAACGCCACGCTGTCCAGAGCAGGCGCAAAAAAAACGGCAGGAAATTAAATGCATCATCCGCTCTGGCTACCAACTGGTTAAACAATGTGCTTAAACCGGGAATTCTCTTTATCCAAGCGGCTTGAGCAAGCTTGTTCCGCAATGCAATCACATCAATGTGTCTATCGG
>JAQTQN010000047.1:0-12449 GCA_028712225.1 Methylobacter sp. | reverse complement strand
AAATTAAATGCATCATCCGCTCTGGCTACCAACTGGTTAAACAATGTGCTTAAACCGGGAATTCTCTTTATCCAAGCGGCTTGAGCAAGCTTGTTCCGCAATGCAATCACATCAATGTGTCTATCGGCAATGAAGTGCCAGTCAGCTTCCTGAGCAATTTCTTGATAATGCGTACCCGTGCGACCGGTAACCACCACCGGATTAAAACGGCTGCGATCTAAATGTCTGACAAGATGCCGTAAGCAAATAATCGCCCCACCGTAACCGATGCCATTTTCAACATACAGGATGTTCTTTATCGTTTGTTTACTCACTCAAAGCACCCATTGAGTTGAAGGTTGATAGTACGGATTTATTAAGATGATGAGTTTTTAATCGCCTTGATCCCGGAGATAACAGACGGCGGCAACCATGAGGCGATTAAATAGAGCAATGCCCGTCCACTAATCTTTGCTTTTACACTTTCCCAGAATGCTGCTCTTGCTTTTTGATAGTTGGCTTGGCTGAAATGCCAATAGCCAAGATCAGCGAGGCTATCAGCAATCAATCTATCGGGATTGCAATGTTGATTGGCCAGTTCATTTGGAATGGTGTTTTTAAGTGATCGCATCACTTTCACTAAATCTTCCAACATACCCAGAATATTCTGCGTCGCATTATTGCCATGTAGACGACGTAAAATGAGTATTTCAGGCAGGCAATTGATTGGATACTTAGCGGCAATCTTAACCCACAACTCCAAGTCCTCACCAAAACGGATATTTTCGTTAAAAAGTCCGGCATCTAACAATGCTTCGCGCCATACCAAAACCGTGCTTGGCGGGATGAAATTTTTACGCAATAACGCAGCTGCTGCATTAGGTAGTGGCGCGCCGGCTAATTGCTGGAACTCATCCAACAATTTATGTTTGGCTAAAGCCGAATCCGTCAGAAGCACTCCTTGCTTATCTATTTCCCGCATATCTGCCGTAAGCAACCGCAGCTCGGGGTAACGCTCAAGATTAGCCAACTGCCTGGCTATTTTATCTGGAACCCATTGGTCGTCGGCATCAAGAAAAGCAATCCAGTCGCCTTGCGCGAGTTTGATACCCTGGTTTCTGGCCGCCGACGGCCCTTGATTCACCTGCCTGAAATAAACAATATCAGCGTGGAGACCGCGAATGACGGCTTCTGTGTTATCAGTCGAGCCATCGTCAATCACAATAATTTCATCTACCGGATGGGTCTGACTTAGGATGCTGTTGATTGCCTCCGCAATGTACTCACCGCTGTTATACGCAGGAATAACTGCGCTAATTTTCAGCTTGCTCACATATCCACCTTTTTTAATTAATTCCCGGTGAATAATAGCGCAGAAATGAGCCGTGCAGGAATGATGCTCTATATCCGGCAAGGCCGGTCAGAAGGTACTAATAATTTTGGGGGATTTTCAGGGCCGATACCTATGCAAATCTTCTTGAAAAACCTTAGACATTAACCAGCGCATACACTTTTGCTTCCCAAGGAAAAATCGGCTCGCGTGCCACCCAATCTAATGGAACATCACGTTCTTGAGTTATTTCCCGCCACTTTTTGCCCAAGGGTGTCGCAGGCCAATTAGGGACGCGATATTCCGCCTTTCCGTCGAGCGCGTTGGCAGTGACAAAGTCAGAAAAATTAGCGATAACCACCACCTGCCGGTCACTTCCCTGCTGGCCGCGTCGCCAACAGAGCACCCGTTTCGCATTATTGAAATCGACATGAATAAACTCAGTGTCATTCACCGCCAACGCGTCGTAATGGGTACGCAATTTTACCAGGCGGGCGACATAGTCAAAGATCCGCCGACAAAAAGGCTCATTGAGCCGCTCATAGTTCACGGCATCTCGCTGTTTTGGCGGGTGGCTGACGCTCAGATCATGTTGATCGGCAAACTCGTCCCCCGCCAAAATCATTGGAATACCGACAGCGGTCAGTAGACAAACGAACGCCAGCTTGATGCGCTCTTCGGTAAAAACGATGCCGTTATTTTGCAGAAAACTGAACAGCCGCTCGTTGCGAAACCCCTCCACATCATGAGAGCCTAGATAATTCACTGCTTCTGCACCGTCTTTAAAACCAAGGTTCCTGCAATCGACCAGCTTACGTACTGTCCACTCAAAACTAGATTCTTTCTCACTGTTTTGACCAAGCAGCGCCGAGCGTAACATACGTTTGAATTCCTCGTTCCACAAGCCATTGTATTGGCTTACTGCTGTTGGCACGAAGCCCCGCTATCGACGACTGGGATATTCCTTGGGGACTAAACGTCCCGATGAGGCTGTCATAAAACGTATAGAACTTGAGATTGAAGGTATCAGTACTTTACGCGCAGGGGCATTCATTCCCTGGTATGAATGGCCACTACTGCGATCATTCGGCGGACTGGGCACATTGGTGTTTGCGCTGGAATACTTAGCGCAGGTTTGGGGAAGCGGCACCTTCTGAATTCAAGCCAATACTCAATAAATCGCTTGATTCGCCAGACCGGTCAGCTAAACCAGATTGCAAATTTTGCTTTTGCTTCTGCTTTAAATTGTTTCGCTATGCGATAGACAGCCGTATCAATAATTTTTTGATGCGCCCATTGCAACCAACGAGTAATGGTTGTGTAAACAAGGTTTAAAAAAGCAAACGTTAACAGTTGCGGCTTAGTCAGTGCGAACACTCTAGTCACCAGCAAAGTGCCGAGCAATTTTGCCAATGCTTCCATTAATAGGCCCTGTAGAATCAAGCCTTTCGCCAGCAAGCCGATAGCTAACAGATTTATCGGCGTGACGATCAAGATTGGGATACTAAAAGCCACTAACGCCACCGCTGGCGATGTCCGACTCAACCATTGCTCGAATATTTCTAAATGTAACCATTTGACTAGCGTGTGACCAAAGGCAGTCAGTAAATCCCACAACCACTCTTCTATGATCAAGACGATGGCTAACAGCGACAGTAGAATTTTTTTCATATTTGTATTGAGTTAAATGTAAGAGCCTGCATTGTATGCCGATGTGCCTTATTGCAATCAAGTACTTTATTAACCAATAGATCATGTTTAAAAACGTGTTTTTGTAAGCATTCTATTGATGATGATGCCACGGTAATCTATAGTGCCACGCGCAATCACATCCACTAGAGAAGCCACACATGAAAAAAACTGACAGCACGCCACTTTGGGTATTCCTGGCATTTTCAAGTATCGAGTCACGTAAAGGTGCATTGATATTGATCTGGAGCAGCTTAATATTCAGCATTTACTGTATCCCTTGGGTTGACTACTTCAACGGCGATGGCTGGGTAGCCAAATTGTTTTTAATCGACGATTGGGAATGGTTTGCGATGACGCTACCGATGACGGTTTGGTATTGGTTTAGCCTGAAATGGATCGACAAAAATGGTGGTTTTTAAATCAGCGCACGAATAACGGCATGAAAAAAATCTACTGGTTCGCTGGAGTTTTGTTATTGGCTGCAGCGTTAACCTATTTAAAACTGCAGATTCTCGACCAAGCACCCAGCATCAACGTTACCACTATCACCGGTCAACACATCGCCCTGCAACAGCTGCGCGGCAAGCCGGTGTTAGTCACATTCTGGGCGACGGATTGCGTCAGTTGTGTCCAGGAAATCCCAGACTTAGTTGGGCTATATAACCGTTATCACAGTGAAGGCTTTGAACTAATCGCCATTGCCATGGCCTACGACCCGCCCAACCACGTAGTTGAATTAAGCCAGTCCATGCAACTGCCCTACCCCATTACTCTGGATATAACTGGCGAATATGCGTTGGCTTTTGGACAAGTAAAACTGACACCGACCACGTTTCTAATTGCCCCCGATGGCAGCATCGCTTGGCAACAAACCGGTAAATTTGAACTTGCAGACCTGCAAGCCCGCATTGAATCATTATTAAAAGGATAAGCCATGCTCTGGTTAAAAGCGCTACACCTGATATTTATGGTCACCTGGTTTGCAGGACTTTTTTACCTGCCCAGACTTTACGTGTACCACGCCATGAGCAGCGATGAAATCAGTAATGAACGCTTCAAAGTCATGGAACGCAAATTGTTTTTCGGCATCATGACACCGGGGATGATCGCGACATTTATATTCGGCATCTGGATGCTCGCCGATTACGCTTGGGCAGTCTACGGAACCAGCGGCTGGCTGCATGCAAAATTGACGCTGCTTTTGCTGATGCTGGTCTACCACTACCTCTGCGGTGTCTGGCTGTTAGACTTCAAACACGACCGTAACCAACGCTCCCACGTTTTTTACCGCTGGATGAATGAAGTGCCGGTATTGTTTTTAGTGGGCATTATTATCTTGGCGGTGGTTAAGCCGTTTTAAAAAAAGTGTCAGGTTTTTTTACATTTGTCTATTAGTAGAAATACATATAAAAATTCCTATAAAATTTACATTAGGTATTTAAATTACTTAATAAAATGCACTAGACTTAACCATAAGTAATTGATAAATATATTTTTTTCAATACTCACACTCTATCTTCCTCCTGAAAAACAAAACACAAATAAATCTTCGAATTCATCTTGTTTAATCTAGTAACTACCTCATAAGACTTTAAAAGTGTCAGGGTTTTTTACACTTTCTGACCCAGAATATCTGCAAAAACTTGTCCCACTGTTCTCGTATATCAATTTATAACCTACAAAATTTTATTACCAAGCCATTGAATAATATATATATTATTCAAAACACACATACTAATGATGAAATTTATCCTCTTTTACTAAGCTTTTCTTCAGTGTCGGATTTTTTTACACATTTCCCATCAAAACCAAATAATACCCACCAACATATCCACCTAAAAACCATGTCATTGAACAAGTTAGAACCATTTAAAAAATATGGCCTATTTTGTGCTTTAAATTAAAAACAGCATTTTAGCGTTGCTGTTTTATCCACGATAAATTTAAAAAACTCTTAAATTTTTCAATTTCCTTAATATCTTATCGAGAAGAAACAATGAAATTAAAAGTACATGTATTAGCCGCTTTAACTATTGGTGCCACAATTGCCGGTCCTGCAAACGCTATTGTCATAGACAATGGCATAGCTTCCGGCACCCTGGGCAGTTGGAGCACAGATGTTAATGGCGGCGGTCAAGTAGGCAATGCGAACATCACAGCACTTCGAGCTGACACCAATGCATTGACATCAACCCAGGTGGTATACGACTACTTTACGTACCTTAAAATTGGCAACACAGGTCTACAGCTGCCAACTTCGGGTGCATCTTTAGTTGGCAGCAACGTACAAAGCTCAGGCATCATTACCGGAAGCAATGGCAACACCATCAATTGGTCAGTCGTTAGTTCAATTGCACCTGGCAGCTCCATTTTGACAAATACTTTCTCATTTTCATCTGATAGCGCTTTAGGCAATTTAGGATTATCCCAGTACTTAGACGAAGATGTCGTAGGCCCTGGCGATGACGTATTCTTTACTCGCGGCAACTCCGTTAGTGGAGACCTTCAGCTATTCACTATCGATAACGCTCAAGGTTTTGGCGTAAGTCATAGCGGCGCATTTAGCAGCGCACAGGGATTAGTCAATTCTTCGTTTACTGGCTGGGCAGTTGACAATTACAACGACATGAAACCAAGACTGGCTGCCGGCACCCAAAACGTATCAATAAATGGTTTATTCGAAGCAGGGGTAAACCCAACCACTAACCCTTTTATTGGTGCCGCATATGGTCCTGTTGACATCGTTTCTGTACTGTCATGGACAGTTAATCCAGATGCTACAAACGCCACAATTGTTACTACCCTAGGTGGGGTACCGGATGCTCGTCAAATTGACAATCCTACGAATAATGTCCCCGAAGCATCTACTCTTGCACTTTTAGGCTTAGGACTTGCAGGTTTAGGATATCGCCGTCGCATAGCTTAAATTAAACGGCCTGATTCCCTCGCGCTACATTTCGTAGCGCAAGTGCGTCACCGGCGCATTTCAAAATAATGCGTGATAACAAGGACTTTTGCAAAAAAGGTGGCGCAAGCCGCCTTTTTTGTTTCCATTGAGCTACTTGCAAAATTATCGTCCGATAATCCGGACTAAAAGTTAATCAAGACTATTGATAAGCCGATTTTTTGAGCGGAGCGCTCAACTACGGGTCAGTCTGCCGTTTTTTCAAAAAAAGAACTTATATCAATAAATACTCACGTTCAACGCCCAGTACCTTTTTACGCCCCCCATATCATCATTTGGTTAGCTGTTAAGACCCAAACATCACGTGACATATATGTCACACACGACATATATGTCACGTCAGTCGCCCAGAAAAGCCAAGGCAAAAATAAATGAACCTGATGCATGCGATTTCCAAAGTAGTGACCAACAGCTGCTGATTCTCGGCCAGTGGTCCCTGCTCTTTTGACAGCCAAGGAAATAATAAGCTTTTGCATATTAATCCATGCGCGAGACATAGATTATAATAACCAATTGATTTTAATAAACATAATAGGTTTTTAGACGCTTCAATTTAATCACTTTGGGACAAGTTTTTGTTTTTTGGTCGCACCGGCAATCACGCTCGCTTTAATGGTTTTTGCAAGTTCCTCATAAAATATAAAATTGGATATATCTCATTAAATCGGCAAGCTGAAACGTTAAAATAAAATGGCACGCTTAATGCTTTATAAAACATTAAGTTTTGAGGTAAAAACTTCTTTAAGGCCGACGCATTTTTCGCAGTTTTACTTCTAAAATATTCTTTCCATTCACTTTTTTAATTAACGAGGTATTTTCAATGTTTTCAAAAAACACAATTGTTCGCACTATTCTTTTGGGATTAAGCATTACTACTTTCCATTCGGCAGAAGCCGCCCTTATTAATGGTGGCTTCGAAGACCCGGCTGTGTCTGGAGGTGCTGGTTGGTCAACACCTGACGCTTCATTAGTTTCAGGCTGGAACACAACGGCTTCCGATAACAAAATTGAAATATGGAACGATGGCATTCTTGGCGTTACATCTTACTCAGGCACACAACATGCTGAGCTCAATGCCAACGTTGTAAGTACATTGTTCCAAGATGCCTCCGGCATTGCTGCTAACTCAACTGTAGGTTATGAGTTCGCTCATCGTGGGCGCTTAGGGACAGACACCCTACGTCTAACCATTACCGATTTAGGAACCGACAATATATTTGGTGGAGGTGATGACAACATACTCTTTACTAATACTTTCTCAACTGGCAACACTGCTTGGAACTTGTACAGCGGAACAGGTATCACAGCCTTAGGAAACTCTATACGCTTTGCATTTGAATCTGTTTCTTCTGCCGGCAATATCTCCACATACGGCAACTTCCTTGATGCTGTTAACTTTGGTGTCGGAGTTCCGGCTAGTGTCCCAGCTAGTGTTCCTGTCCCTTCTACTGTTTGGTTGCTTGGAAGTGGCCTGCTAACACTTATCGGCATTCGTAAAAAACATCAGTTAAATCTCGCATAACCAGCCAATCCAGGTCGAGTTAAGCTCTATTAAATTTAACTTAATGAAGGCGGCGCACATAGCCGCCTTTTTTTATTCCCCCTCCCAAGAACGCTTATTAAAATAATACTGGCTTAATTTTCTGCGTTAAACTATTAAATCGATGATTTGACTTGCTCAATATCGGGATTAACTTGGGGAGCGACGCCATGACTGCACAATCAAACTACATCCGCTGGTTTAATGAGTTAAGCATTACCGATATACCGCTAGTAGGCGGCAAGAACGCCTCATTAGGTGAGATGTATCAGGAACTGACGCCGCAAGGCATTCTTATTCCCAATGGTTTTGCGGTGACGGCTGAAGCTTACCGTTATGTATTGCATCAAGCCGATGCCTGGGATGACCTACATCAGGCACTGGACGATTTAAATCCTGATGATGTCGCCGATTTGACCCTGCGTGCGCGCAAGGCACGGGAAATTATTTATGCGGCGCCACTGCCTGAAGATCTAAAACAACAAATCATCACTGCATTTAAAAAGCTACAAGATCAGTACGGTAATGATGTTAGTGTCGCGGTACGCAGTTCCGCCACAGCTGAAGATTTGCCCACTGCCAGCTTTGCCGGACAACAAGACACTTACCTGAATATCCGCGGCTATGCCGACTTGCTGGAAGCCTGCAAACGCTGCTTTGCCAGTCTGTTTACCGATCGCGCCATTCATTACCGTATCGATCAGGGCTTTGATCATTTCAAATTGGCGTTATCCATCGGCATTATGAAAATGGTGCGCTCTGATTTGGATGCCAGCGGCGTGATGTTTTCTTTGGATACCGAATCGGGCTTTAGCGATGTGGTGTTTATCACCGGCGCTTATGGCTTAGGTGAAAATGTCGTGCAAGGTGCCGTTGACCCGGATGAGTTTTATGTACACAAACCCACCTTTGCCCAAGGCCATCGAGCGGTATTACGACGCACTCTGGGCGCAAAAAAAATAAAGATGATTTACAGCGACGGCAGCACCACTGAGCCAGTCCGCAATATCGCCACTTCCGAACAAGAACGCCAACGCTTTTGCATTACTGACCAGGATGCTTTAACCCTGGCCGATTACGCGATAAAAATAGAAAAACATTACAGCATCAAAGCCGGACAAGCTCGGCCGATGGATATGGAATGGGCAAAAGACGGCATCGACGGCAAGCTGTATATTGTGCAGGCCCGGCCCGAAACCGTGGTTTCACAGCTCAGCGGCATGATATTGGAGCAATACCATCTCAAAGCAAAGGCCGAACCGATCGTCACAGGCCATTCAGTCGGTAGTAAAATCGCCACCGGCAATGCCCGTATTATCAAAAACCTGACGCAATTAACCGAGTTTAAGGCGGGCGATGTCTTGGTCGCCGACATGACTACGCCTGATTGGGAACCGGTGATGAAGATAGCCTCAGCCATCGTCACCAATCGCGGCGGACGCACTTGCCATGCTGCTATTATCTCCCGTGAACTGGGCGTTCCGGCAGTAATCGGCTGCGATAATGCGACTACACAAATCAGCGACAATGCCCCGATTACAGTATCTTGTGCAGAAGGTGATGTCGGCAAGGTCTACACCGGTATTTTGGATTTCGATACTGAGACCACTGACTTATCAGGCCTGCAACATCCTAAAACGCACATCATGCTGAATATCGGCAATCCTGAAATAGCGTTCAAAACCAGCTTTTTGCCTAATGACGGCGTTGGGCTGGCACGCATGGAATTCATCATTACCGAATACATCAAAGCCCATCCGATGGCCCTGTTACACCCTGAGAAGGTACAAGATGCCAATGAACGCAAACAGTTACAACGACTGACGCAACACTACGCGAAGCCGGCAGATTTCTTTATTGAAAAACTGTCGGAAGGTGTCGGCACGATTGCCGCAGCCTTTTATCCAAAACCGGTAGTGGTGCGCTTGTCGGATTTTAAAACCAATGAATACGCCACTTTACTGGGCGGACGTTGGTTTGAATTTGATGAAGCCAACCCGATGATCGGTTTTCGTGGCGCCTCGCGTTACACCCACCCGGCTTATGCCGAAGGCTTTGCGCTGGAATGTGCGGCAATGAAACGGGTACGTGAAGACATGGGTTTAACGAATGTGATCCTGATGATTCCGTTTTGTCGCCGCGTACAAGAAGCCAAACGCGTGCTGGATTACATGGCCGACCTCGGCTTAAAGCGCGGCGAAAACGGCCTGCAAATCTATGTGATGTGTGAAATCCCCAATAATGTTATTCAGATCGATGCGTTTTCTGAACACTTTGATGGTTTTTCTATCGGTTCCAATGATTTAACTCAGCTGACGTTAGGGGTCGATCGCGACTCTGCCATCCTTGCCGAAGATTTCGACGAACGCGATGCCGGTGTTAAAGAAATGATCCGGCTGGCCGTGGTCGGTGCTAAACGCAACGGCAGACATTGCGGCCTGTGCGGTCAGGCACCCTCTGATTATCCGGAAATGGCGGAATTCTTGGTGGAAATCGGCATTGATTCGATGAGTTTAAATCCGGACACCGTATTAAAAACTACTCAACAGGTGCTGGAGACAGAAAGAAAATTAGGTAGATGATTTCGAAGATCAAGGAAAACGCTTTTAGTCGCTACGAAGCCGTCGCACTCCATCCACGTCATGAAAAATTGACTTCGTAAAAGCGCCATACCCACAATTCACACCATATTTGGGCATAGCCCCCTCCTACAAGACTTAACTTAGCACCCTTCTCCGCCTAAAAAGGATTTTTTCCTATAGCTAGTTGGGCCAGTGCGCGTCAATACTAGCGCCCCTTTTACTGACCTGCGGAAATATGAGCTTACGTTACCAAATCAACCTGCGAATTTTATTCTCGTCCCTGTGCATTCTGATATTGGGCGGGTCGATAGCCATATGGCAAGCACGTACCGCCGTAAACAAAGAGGTAGAATCTTCCATCAATTTAGCCGTCAAGTTAATAGCCTTTGGTTTTTCCCAAATTGAGCAAAATAAGCAACTTGAAACTGACTGGCTATCACAATTTAATACGCTGAAAGAAACCAGGCATTTGCACATTCAGTTACGGCAACCGTCCGGCCACATTGTCAAGTTGACGCCCGACAATACCGCCGAACAGCACGATAATCTCCCGCCTCATTGGTTTATCAATTTGCTTGAAGACGGACATTACCAAACTGAGCATACAATTACTGCCGTAAACGGTACGCCATTAACACTAACTATTCAGGCCAATCCGCTGGACGAGATCACCGAGGTATGGGAGGAAAGCCTTGCTTTTTTCGGCTCGTTTTTTTTCCTGACGCTGTTTACTTTTCTGACTGTTAATTTAGTTTTTAACAAAGCAATAAGATCAACAACCACTATCGTGGAAGCATTACAAGCCATTGAAAACGGGCATTATCAACAATCCGTGCCGGAATTTGCGATTACCGAATATGACATTATTGCTAAAGCTGTTAATCATCTTGGTCACGAATTACATATTACTCAACAAGAAAACCGCGCCTTAACTCAGCATTCGCTGGAGATACAGGAGGACGAGCGCCAGCGTTTATCGCAAGAGTTGCACGATGAGTTGGGGCAATCCATTACCGCGATAAAAGTGATGGCTGTTACGGCTGCCCATAAAAAAGCGGACATAAAACAAACCACCGAAACCATTGTCGGCATTTGCGACCATGTTATGAAAGTTGTGCGCTCGATGATGCATCAGTTACACCCTTTAGTGCTGACCGAGCTCGGCTTAAAAGCCACGATGGAGGATTTATTAAACCATTGGTCAGTCCGGAATCCGGAATTAGCCCTCACTATCGATTGCCCGGATGAAGTTGATGATCTGGAGCAGAAAATCACCATTCAAGTCTTTCGTGTAGTGCAAGAATGCCTGACCAACATTGTCCGCCACGCGCAAGCCGGGCAGGCACAGATCAAGCTAGTCATTAAGCATAATGATAGCTTTGAAAAAACGCTCTGGCTGGAAGTCAGTGACGATGGTCAAGGCTGTGCCGCCGATAAAATTAAAACCGGCTTTGGTTTATTGGGCATGCGCGAGCGCATTAAGAGCTTGGGCGGCGAATTTACTATTCAATCCAGCCCTCAACAGGGCATGAAAATTATTGCGAGCATTCCTTTGTGAACAAACCGATTAAAGTAATTCTGGTAGATGACCACGCTGTTGTTCGTGCCGGCTTCAGGCTGCTGTTATCAACCACTGAAGATATTGAAGTTATTGCAGAAGCTGAGCGAGGAGAACAGGCTTGCCAGCTTTATCTGGAAAAACAGCCCGATGTGATGGTGCTGGACTTGTCGATGCCGGGTATCGGCGGCTTGGAAGCTATCCGGCGAATTTGCAGTCGCAATACCAATGCCAAAATCCTGGTCTTCAGTGTCCATGATGAAATGGTTTATGTGGATAGAGCGACTAACGCCGGCGCCAAAGGTTTCATTACCAAAAACAGCGCGCCCGCCATTCTTGTTGAAGCTATACAAAAAATTGCTCAAGGTGAAATCTATATCGAGCAAGGCTTGGCTAAAAACACACCTGCAACAACCGGAGATATAGATTATCAGGCTGTCATAGGCGCTTTTTCGGCCAGGGAATTCGATGTTTTTTTATTGCTGGCAAAAGGATTAACTGCCCACAAAATCGCTGATGAATTATGTCTGGGTTATAAAACCGTCGCTAACTACGGTACACAGATCAAAAATAAGTTGAATGTTGCAACAGTAGCGGAGTTGACTCGTATTGCGCTTGTATTGCGGTTATTGAGCTGAGGCCTCCAATCTGCTTAACTCATCAATGGTATTGATGTTGGCAAATATGCCTGGCTCGTTACTAAAATCAACTAATGCCGTATCGTGTTGCATTATCCACTCGGCCAGTTTGCGTCGACCGCTTGCCAAGTAGCTTTCTAAACTGGATTGCAACGTTATTTTAAC
>JAQTQN010000248.1 GCA_028712225.1 Methylobacter sp. | reverse complement strand
TTTCCTCAACAAATCCAATTAACTTTCTGATTAAGAATGGTATTTATTTTGCCTTAATATCTTTGTGTTAATTGTTCCTTAGTCGCACTGTAAGTCATTGTGAAAAAAGAAAGAATCTAAATTAAATCATTCTTGACTAAGCACAAGCAGGAATCTATAGTGCAGTTGAGTGGTAAAAAGTGGGGAAGAGTGGTTTTTTAAGAAATTATGAGGTAGGTTTTGTTTCGAGGCATTAGTTCAATCAATCTGGACGTTAAAAGTCGGCTTGCGATTCCAACTCGTTATAGAGAGGAATTGCAGGAGTGCTGTGACGGCCAAATGGTGTTGACTGTTGCGGTTGATGATCGCTGCGCTGGCGAAAATGGTTGTCTGTGGCTTTATCCTCTGCCTGAATGGGAGAAGCTAGAGCAAACGATCAGTAAATTACCTACCTTGAATAAGATGGCAGGCAAGTTAAGACGATTCCTTATTGGTAATGCGACGGAGTGCGAGTTGGATAGTCAAGGACGATTGTTATTGCCGGAAAAATTACGCAAATTTGCAGGTATCGATAAAAAAATTGTTTTGATTGGGCAGCTCAATAAGTTCGAATTATGGAATGAAGACGCATGGGCGACCAAAGAAGCTGAGTGGATGACTGGTGACGATAATGAAGGATTGGAAGAGCTAGGCTCTTTATCATTTTAAGACGGGGAGATTGGAAGGTGGAACATGTGCCAGTTATGCTCTCTGAAGTATTGCAGCAGTTAGCTCTTAAAAAAAACGGTATTTATCTTGATGGTACGTTTGGACGGGGCGGCCACAGTCGAGAGATTTTGAATCAGTTGGGGCCGGAAGGCAGGTTGCTGGCTTTCGACAGAGATATTGAAGCTATAAATTCTGTTTATGCGCAAGAGATACGCGAGGATCCGCGTTTTCAGCTAAAACACAATTGGTTTTCAAAGTTAGAAGAATTTGTAACTTCCCAAGGTTTGTCAGGGAAAATTGACGGCATTTTGTTAGATCTTGGTGTTTCATCTCCTCAACTTGATAACCCGGAACGTGGTTTTAGCTTTTTACGGGATGGCTTGTTAGACATGCGTATGGATACGCAAGTAGGTGTTTCGGCGGCCGAGTGGCTGGCGAATGTTGATGAGGCCACGCTTGTGAAAGTTTTGTTTGAGTATGGGGAAGAACGGTTCGCAAGACGTATTGCCCGTGCCATTCTTGAGAAGAGAGTAGAAACGCCCATCACGACAACTCTGCAATTGGCAAAGTTGATTGAAGATGCTGTGCCGATTAAAGAAAAACATAAACATCCGGCTACACGTAGCTTTCAGGCGATACGGATAGAAATCAACAGGGAATTAGAAGAATTAAAAGACGTCTTGCATCAGGCTGTAAACGTCTTAAAGCCAGGTGGGCGATTGGTGGTTATTTCGTTTCATTCGCTTGAAGATCGAATCGTTAAACGATTTATTCGGCATGAATCTGGAGCCAAGCATGTTCTCGGAAGGCTGCCCATTAAGGAAGCTGATATAGAGCGTGGCCTGTTAAAAAAAATAGATAAGGCGCTGAAAGCCACTGCGCAGGAAGTCGCATTAAATCCTCGCTCAAGAAGTGCGGTGTTGCGGGTAGCGGAGAAGATCTCGGTATCTTCAGTAGAGGCGTAAGTGGCCAAGGTTAAGGCGTTGATTTTTATTGGGCTGTTATTGGGATTAATCGCCTCGGCAATAGCTGTTATTTATATCAAGTATAACGCCAGGTTGATGTTTATTGAGATTCAAAAACAGGAAGCTGCACTAGATCAATATGAAGTGGAATGGGGGCAGTTGCAATTGGAGTTGACTACGTTAACTGAAGAAAATCAGCTTGAGCAAGTAGCTCGCGATAAATTGAAATTAATAGTACCGCAACGGGACAAAATTATTTATATCAAACCGTAAATGATAAGTTTTCATGGCAAGCATAACAGGCCACGGCGGGCAGAGGATTTTAGTGGAAGGAGAAGATTTGTAATCGGATTCATGATGATCTGCATGGTCATTCTGGTCGGTCGGGCTATCCATTTACAAGTTTTTAATAAGCAGTTTCTGCAGCATGAAGGTGAAATACGCTATGTAGACGAAGTCGTGGTGTCGGCATATCGCGGCATGATTAAGGATAGAAATGGCGAGCCTTTAGCAATTAGTTCACCTGTGCAGTCTGTATGGATTAATCCTCTGCAGCTTAAAGGCATAACTAAAGAAGAACAGTCGGCGGCTGAAAAATCGCTAGCTAAAGAGCAGCACAAAAGTTTAACGGAAGAACAGAAAACCGCCTTGAGGCAACGGCTGCAGCAAGAGAAAATGTTCAAAGTCGCCCAGATGGAAACTATTCTTGGGCTTGATGCAGGCAAAGTCAGTGATCTTCTCAAAGATGATACACACAGGCAATTCGCCTATGTAGTGCGCAGAATAAGTCCGCAGATTGCTGAGCAAGTTAAAGAGTTGAAGTTAATTGGGGTAGGGTTTGATAGAGAATTCAAGCGTTATTACCCGGCAGGAGAAATATCCGCGCATTTGGTAGGTTTTACCAATGGCGATGACGTTGGACAAGAAGGCTTGGAAGCTGGGTACGAAAAATTGCTAAAAGGTATTCCAGGCAGCAAGCGGGTAATAAGGGATGGGCAACGTCAAATTATTGAAGATGTTGAGAATATTAAGGAACCAGTGCCAGGTAAAAACCTGGAATTGAGTATTGATCAACGCATTCAATATCTTGCTTACAGAGAGCTGCAACTGGCAGTAGATGCCCATAAAGCCAAGTCTGGAACTTTAGTGGTGTTGGACGCCAAAAATGGTGAGGTTCTGGCGGCCGTCAGTCAGCCATCGTTTAATCCCAATACACGCAAAAATATCAAGGAAAGTTTATACAGAAACAGGGCGATGACCGACGTTTTTGAGCCCGGTTCCACGGTAAAACCATTCGTCGTGCTAGCAGCCTTAGACGGTGGTTATGTCAGGCCCAATGAGATTTTTGATACACATGGCTTTTTGCAAGTCGGCAGACACGTAGTTAAGGATGTACATAATTACGGGGCAATGGATCTGACACATGTATTAAAAAAATCAAGCAATGTCGCTGTCAGCCAGATGGCGTTGCGTATGCCGGCTGAACATTTTTGGGGGGTTTATCATCAGCTGGGCTTTGGCGTTGCGGCCGGGGCAGGATTTCCTGGGGAAGCTAGCGGTAGTTTGCTGGGGTATCAGCGCTGGGATGATTTTACCAAAGCAACTTTGTCGTTTGGCTATAGCCTAAATGCTTCTGCGTTACAGCTGGCAAGGGCTTACACAGTGCTGGCTGATGACGGAATTTTACATTCGGTTAGCTTGTTAAAACGAGACGAAGATCCTGACGCGAAGCGAGTTTTTTCCGCCAAAAATGCTAAAAAAGTTCGAGCAATGATGGAAACCGTCATCATGAAAGATGGCACTGCCTACGAAGCAAGAGTAGATGGTTATCGTGTCGCCGGCAAAACAGGCACAGTCAAAAAGGCCGGTGCGGGTGGATATGTTGAGCATAGTTATTTTTCTGTTTTTGCAGGCTTGGCACCCGCTAGCGATCCACGAGTGATCATTGTGGTGATGATAGACGAGCCATCGGCCGGACAGTATTACGGAGGTTTGGTGTCGGCACCGGTGTTCTCCAAAGTGATGGCGGGCACATTAAGAGTGCT
>JAQTQN010000247.1 GCA_028712225.1 Methylobacter sp. | reverse complement strand
TGCTTGAGGAAACCACATGATTACATTGGATACGTTGACATATTGGTTAAGCACGCCTCGGGAAAATGAACATCTCGAATTCAAGGAAGCCAAGCAGCAATTCGACAAGGCTAAATTGTTGCGTTATTGCGTGGCCTTGGCGAATGAAAGCGGCGGGCATCTCGTGTTGGGTGTCACGGACAAGCCGCCCCGCAAAATCGTTGGCACTCAAGCGTTTCAAAATCTGGGGGACATAAAAGCCAGGATTCTGGAAACCCTGGGTTTTCGGGTTGAAATAACTGAATTGCAGCACCCAGATGGCAGGGTGTTGGTGTTTGAAATTCCTCCCCGCCCTGTAGGAACACCGCTTCACTTGGAAGGTGCTTATCTGATGAGGGCTGGCGAAGACTTGGTCCCTATGAGTTCTGATCAATTGCGCCGAATTTTAGCGGAAGGCGCACCGGACTGGTTTGAGCAACCGGCAAAGCAAAATGTGACGGCTGACGAGGTGGTTGCGCTTTTGGATACGCAATCCTTCTTTGAATTAATCGGGCTACCTTATCCCACTTCCCGTGAAGGTGTGCTGGCACGTTTGGCTAAAGAACGCTTGATCGTTGAGGGTTCAGAGGGTTGGCTGGTAACCCATCTGGCGGCGATTATGCTGGCTAAACGTCTGGACAGCTTCTCGCCAGAATTGGCACGCAAGTCGCCGCGTGTAGTGATTTACGAAGGAATCAACAAACTGGTTACCCGTGAGGATAAACCAGGGGTTAAAGGCTACGCGGTCGGTTTCGAGAGTTTGGTTGATTTTGTGCATTCCGCTGCGCCGCAAAACCGTTACATAGAACAGGTGGTACGCGAAGAAGTGAAGATGTTCCCTCGCCAGGCCATTCGTGAATTAATTGCCAATGCCCTGATCCACCAGGATTTCCAAACCTCAGGCACGTCGGTGATGATAGAAATGTATGCCGACCGCCTGGAAATATCCAACCCCGGTTTGCCATCGATTAAAGTGGAGCGTTTTATCGACGAGTATCGATCCCGTAATGAGCGGTTGGCTGATTTGATGCGGCGGATGGGGATTTGTGAAGAAAAAGGTAGCGGGATCGATAAGGTCATTGATGCTGCCGAGGTTTTTCAACTGCCGGCCCCAGATTTTCGTGTCGGTGAAACACGGACAACTGCAATACTTTTTGCCCATCAGGATTTTGCCGACATGAGCAAGCCGGATCGTATACGGGCTTGTTATCAACATTGCTGCTTACAGTATGTGAGCAACCATCGTATGTCCAACCAGAGCCTAAGGGAACGGTTCAAGCTGCTGGAGTCGAAAGCGGCGACCGTTTCATTGGTGATTGGAGCAACCAAAGATGCGGGTTTAATCAAAGCCGACGAGTCTGATAGCACTTCAACCCGCTATGCCCGCTATTTGCCTTTTTGGGCATAAAGAGTGTTTTAATGCAAATCGCGACACCTATTGTTTTTACATAAAAAACATAATAATTCAAATAGTTAAGTGTTTTAAAGCAAAACGTATATTGGGTTTTAATCAATTAAATGCAGATGGAAAATTCGAAATGACCGAAGACCAACTCGAACAAGAAACCCTAAGCTGGCTGGCGGATGTTGGCTATACCGCTATTTATGGCCCGGACATTGCCGTTGATGGTGTCGCACCTGAACGTAGCCATTATGCCCAGGTGGTGTTGGTTGAACGTTTACGCAGGGCAATCAATCGCCTGAATCCCTTGGTGCCATTGGTTGCCCGTGAAGATGCGCTGCAACAGGTGTTAAATCTGGACACGCCGGTATTGCTTTCGGCAAACCGACATTTTCACCGCTTATTGGTCAACGGCGTACCTGTTGAGTATCAACAAGATGGCGAAACACGCGGCGATTTTGTCCGGCTGGTGGATTTTGCCGATGTGACGGCGAATGAATGGCTGGCAATCAATCAGTTTGCCATCAAAGGGGCAAAATATTCCCGCCGCCCTGACATTATCTTGTTTTTAAACGGCTTGCCGCTGGTGTTGCTGGAGTTGAAAAATCCGGCTGATGAGAACGCCGATATTTGGAAAGCGTTTGACCAACTGCAAACCTATAAAGAGCAAATCCCCGATGTCTTCCAGTACAACGAGGTGCTGGTCATTTCGGACGGCACGGAAGCGCGGATGGGTTCGCTGTCGGCGGATACCGAGCGTTTTATGGCATGGCGCACCATAGACGGTGTGACTCTTGATCCACTGGGGCAGTTTAATGAGCTGGAAACGCTGGTGCGTGGGGTATTGGCTCCGGTTTATCTGTTGGATTTCCTGCGCTTTTTTGTATTGTTTGAAGATGACGGCACGTTGGTCAAGAAAATCGCCGGGTATCATCAGTTCCACGCCGTGCGGACTGCCATTGCCCAAGTGATTGCGGCCTCGCGTCCCGGAGGTTCGCACAAAGGCGGCGTGGTCTGGCATACCCAAGGTTCAGGCAAGAGCATCACCATGACCTGTTTCGCCGCCCGTGTCATGCGCGAACCGGAAATGGAAAACCCGACAATTGTAGTGATTACCGACCGCAACGATTTGGACGGGCAGTTGTTCGGGGTATTTTCCTTGGCGCAGGATTTATTGCGCGAGCAACCCGTGCAAGTCGAAACCCGCCAAGATTTACGGCGCGTGTTAGCCAATCGGCCTTCGGGCGGCATAGTCTTTGCCACCATCCAAAAATTTATGCCTGGCGAAGATGAAGACAGTTTCCCCATGTTGTCTGACCGCCAAAATATTGTGGTGATTGCCGATGAGGCGCACCGCACCCAATACGGTTTTGCAGCGAAAATAAGGGCGACCCGCACAGTAGGAAGCGTTAACCGACAAGATACCTTGAATTATTCGGGCACAACTACAACGCCAAACCCATCGGTAGCAATGACAGCCGAACCACGTATGGTCTACCAAGTCGGCTATGCCCAACATTTACGCGATGCACTACCGAACGCGACTTTTGTCGCCTTTACCGGTACGCCTGTATCCTCCGAAGACCGCGATACCCGCGCCGTGTTCGGCGATTACATCGACATTTACGACATGCAGCAAGCCCGCGAGGATGGCGCGACGGTGGCGATTTACTTTGAATCCCGACTCGCCAAGCTCGGACTCAAACAAGATGCCTTGGCGGACATTGACGCAGAAGTTGATGAATTGGCGGAAGACGAGGAAGACGACCAGCAAGCCCGTCTGAAAAGCAAATGGACTGCGCTTGAGCAAGTGGTCGGTGCTGAACCGCGCATCCAGCAAGTTGCCGCCGACCTAATAGCCCACTTTGAGGAACGTAGCCAGGCGCAATCCGGTAAAGCAATGATCGTGGCGATGAGCCGGGAAATTTGTGTGCATTTGTACAATGCCATTATCGCCCTCCGCCCAGAGTGGCATGATGACGACCCAGAACATGGCGCCATCAAAATCATTATGACGGGTTCCGCCAGCGACAAGCCCTTGCTGCGTCCGCATATCTATTCCAAGCAAACTAAAAAACGCTTGGAGAAACGCTTTAAAAATCCAGACGACCCGTTGCGGCTGGTGATTGTCCGCGATATGTGGCTGACGGGATTTGATGCACCCTGTGTGCATACCATGTACATCGACAAACCGATGAAAGGCCATAACCTGATGCAGGCCATCGCCCGTGTCAACCGCGTGTTCCGCGACAAACAAGGCGGCTTGGTGGTTGATTACATCG
>JAQTQN010000246.1 GCA_028712225.1 Methylobacter sp. | reverse complement strand
CGCTATTAAAATACGGCGGTCCTACGGAGATTTTGCCCAGGCCCAATGCATCGATAACCAATGGATATAAAGTCCCCAGCAAAATAGTTGCTGCGGTCGCCACCAATAACACATTGTTGGCAAGAATTAATGCTTCACGCGAGACCAGTTCGAAATTGCCTTCGGTGTGGATTTTCGGGCCGCGCCAAGCAAACAGCGTTAACGATCCGCCGACTACGATGCCTAAAAACACCAGAATAAATATCCCGCGGGTAGGATCGCTGGCAAAGGCATGCACTGAGGTCAACACGCCGGAACGCACCAGGAATGTGCCCAATAAGCTCAACGAGAATGCGAACACCGACAGCAAAATGGTCCAGTTTTTAAACATGCCACGTTTTTCTGTGACCGCCAAAGAATGGATCAATGCAGTACCGACCAGCCAAGGCATGAACGAGGCATTTTCAACCGGGTCCCAAAACCACCAGCCGCCCCAACCTAATTCGTAATAAGCCCACCAACTGCCTAACACAATGCCTGTGGTTAAAAACGTCCAGGCCATTGCCGTCCAAGGACGAGTCCAACGCACCCACGCCGCATCCAACTTGCCATTCAATAAGGCGGCAATCGCAAAAGCAAACGCTACCGAAAACCCGACGTAGCCCATATAAAGCATCGGCGGATGTATCGCCATGCCGGGATCTTGCAACAGCGGATTTAAATCTCTACCTTCGGCGGGGATCGGAAATATCCGTAAAAAAGGATTGGAGGTAAAAATGATAAACAGCATGAAGCCTACCGCCACAGCGCCCATCACTGCCAACACCCTGGCAATCAATTCGACGGGTAACGCTTTACTGAAGATAGCAACGGCAACCGTCCACAACGACAGTATCAGCATCCATAACAATAATGAGCCTTCATGCGAACCCCAAACTGCCGCGATGCGATATATAAACGGCAAGTGGGTATTGGAATTTAACGCCACATATTCGACGGAAAAATCATGCGTGATAAACGCATAAGTCAGGCACAGATAAGACACCAACACAAAAACGAACTGACCAATGGCAACCGGCTTGGCAACCGCTATCCATTTGGCGATGCCTTTTTGCACACCCACCTGGGGCACGACTGCCAGTACCAACGCCATGCACAAGGCGATGATTAAAGAAAAAAGTCCAATTTCCGGTACGATCATTTACCGCTCTCCCCTTTACCATTCGACTGACCGGCTGCAGTTTTCATACTGCCTGCCACTTCCGGCGGCATGTAATTTTCATCATGTTTAGCCAATACTTCTTGGGCCACAAATACGCCGTTCTCCGCCAGCTTGCCGTTAGCAATAATGCCTTGGCCTTCGCGGAACAAATCCGGCAAGATCCCGGTGTATTCGACAGGCACTTCTTTAGCCATATCCGTCAACATGAACTTAACTGTTAAGCCTTCGCCCGGACGTTGCACACTGCCTTTGACTACCATACCGCCTAATCTGAACAAATGATCTTTGGGCGCTTTGCCTTCGACAACATCTGAGGTGGAAAAGAAAAACATCAGGTTTTCGTTAAACGACCGTAAACCAAACCAGGCTGCCACCGACACACCGGCAACCATCAGTAAAATTAATGACAACCGGTTTCTGCGCTGCGGTTTCATTTTTAACAGGTTAATCATCGTTGGCCTCGTTGGCGCTTAAGTTTTAAGCCACGCAATTGCTGCTTGTGGACAAGCAAAGGTTTGATAATGCCGATCAACATCACCACAAAAGCGATGCCGTAGGACGTCCATACATAAAAGGCGTAGCCGCCCATGTGTAAAAAATCGCTCATTTATTCTCCAAAATCTCATCTAACCAACGACTGCCTTGCTCGCGTTGTACCAATTCGTTGCGGCAGCGCAGTAATAGCGCAATTGCGTAATACACCTTGAAAGCACCAGCCATCACCAGTAAAGGAATCAACATATCGATATGTATGGATGGTTTGGCGAATTTAGTGACCGTCGGCCCCTGATGCAAGCTGCTCCACCACTCTACCGAGTAGTGGATAATGGGGATATTGACGACGCCCACCAACGCCAGTATCGCAACGGCCCGGGACGCAGTGCGGTTATCTTCAATGGCGCTGTATAAGCCGATAACGCCCAGATATAAAAACAGCAATATCAATTCAGAAGTCAGCCTGGCATCCCAAACCCACCAAGTGCCCCACATGGGTTTGCCCCAAAGAGATCCGGTAATCAGTGCCAATAATGTAAAACTTGCCCCAATCGGGGCGCTGCTGATAGATACAATCTCAGCCAGCTTGATACGCCAAATCAAGCCTATCGCGCCGCTAACGGCCATGACCACATAGATAAACATCGACATCCAGGCGGCTGGTACGTGTACGTAAATAATCCGGAAACTGTCACCCTGCTGATAATCGGCCGGGGCCGTCACTAATCCGCCATAAAGTCCGTAAGCCAACAACGCCAGAAACAGTACTGTTAGCCACGGCAAAAGGCGCCCGCTTATAGAATAAAAATAAGGGGGGGAAGAAAATTTATGCAGAAATCTCATTATCATAATTAACTTAAACTCATTTTTAATGCAGCCGCTGTCGGCCAAGGGGTCAAGGTGATGGCCAAAAACAACATGGCGCTCATCATATAAAGTTGTCCGGAGACTGGTAATCCAGACGCAGCGGCATCAACCGCACCGCTGGCAAAAATCAACACCGGCACATAAAGCGGTAACACCAAGATTGCCAGTAATACGCCGCCTTTTCTTAAGCCGACAGTTAATGCCACGGCAATAGCGCCAATCAAGCTGAGCACTGGTGTGCCTAATAACAAAGTGATCAATAATACCGAAATCACATCGCTTTCAATATCAAACATCACCGCCAATAACGGCGATACCAGTAATAAAGGCACGCCGGATAACAACCAGTGCGCAGTGACCTTGGCCAGCACCAGCACCGATAACGGATGCGGCGTCATCACCATCAGCTCCAAACTACCGTCTTCAAAATCGGAGCGAAATATTGCATCCATCGACAATAATGAGGCCAGCAACGCCGCCACCCAAATCACACCGGGGGCAATGCGCCTTAACAATTCAACGTCTGCACCCACCGCCAACGGAAACATGGTCACTACCATCACAAAAAAAGCCAGTGGGTTGATAAGTTCTGCGCGGTGCCGGTAAGCCAACAGCAAGTCCCTGCGGACTACTGAGAAAAAAGCTTTTGATAATGAATCTGGCGTCATGACTGTAATTCAATTCTTTGCACTATTTGCTCCGGCAAGCCAGTGTCGTGATGCGATGTCATTATCACAATGCCACCGTCTGCAACATGGGCGACGATATAGTCTTCAAACATTCTAATGCTGGCTCTATCTAAAGAAGTAAATGGTTCGTCCAGTATCCACAAGCGTTTGCGGGTACACAACAAGCGGGCCAAGGCTAATCTTCGCCGCTGCCCTGCGGAAAGATACCTAATCGGCGTATCTTGATAGCCACCTAAGCCTACCTTCTGCAAGGCCTCATCAATCCCCAAAGTAGCGATCGCCAAAGCCTGGGCAAACTTAAGATTCTCTTCAACACTCAGGTCATCTTTCATACCGTTCATGTGCCCGACATAAGCGACATCCTGATAAAACACCGCCTCTAATTCGCTCACTGCAGCACCGCACCAAACCAATTCTCCTTCATCAGGACTACGTAAGCCGGTAAGAATGCGCAATA
>JAQTQN010000046.1 GCA_028712225.1 Methylobacter sp. | reverse complement strand
CCCTAAATATGATGTCGCTGTTCGGATTTCTGCTGGCGATGGGCATTCTGGTGGACGACGCCATCATCATCGGGGAAAGCGTCTATGCGCATCAACAAGAAGGCGGGGCGGAAGACGCGCAATCCAGCTTGGCCGCCGCTATCAGTGGTGTACAGGCGGTGGCTTTACCGGTGATTTTATCGGTATTGGTCGCACTGGTTGCCTTTTTGCCGGGGTTGTTTTTACCCGGTTGGGCCGGGCAGATGATGAAGCCTATTTGCCTGGTGATGATTCTGACGCTGGTGTTCTCGCTGATTGAAGCTCTGTTGATTTTGCCGTCGCATCTTGCCGCCCCTAATAATCGCACCCATGTAGGGTGGGCTGATTTTTTTGCCCACCGTATTTGGTATGGAAATAAAAAGGTGGGCAAAACAGCGTTGCCCACCCTACACATTTCGCCATTAGATCGAATACGCACAAGTCTTAACCAAAGCCTGGAGCGGTTTGTTGCCCGCTATTACCGTCCTTTTCTACAACGTGCCCTGGACTGGCGTTACCTGACGCTTACCTGCTTTGCCGTGATGATACTGCTGAGTGCCGCCTGGATAATTAGCGGACGTATTCGCCTGTCTGTCCAGGCCGATGTAGTTAAAGACAGTTTTTGGGTATCACTAAAGACGCCTCAAGATATGCCTTACAGCGAAGCCCGCAACCGTGCAAAACAGGTGGAGCAGGCGTTTTTCTCGCTGCGTGATGAATTGGATAGCGTTGACAGCCAATCTGCCAACGCGAAAGCGCCCAGCGTGGTGGTCGGCCTGGAAACTATCGTTTGGGAACATGGCGCAGGCTTCTGGACGGAATTTACATCGGCAGGCAGGCAACGGATAGTGGTTGAAGACTTCATCAAGCAATGGCGTAGCCGCATCGGCGACCTGGGACGCACTCAAATAGACTTTATCTATAAAGAAGGTGATGTGGCTTACGATCTTGAATTTGATCTGGGTGCCTCCGACCCCGCGCTGTTACCTAAAGCCGCTGCATCGCTTAAACACTCACTTGCCACCTACCCCGGTGTTTATGATGTCATCGACTCCAGTGAAGTGGGGCAACCGGAAGTGCGTTTAAACTTAAAACCGGAGGCGGAACGTTTAGGAATAAGGCTTGAAGAATTGTCCGAGCAAGTGCGCCAAGGCTATTTTGGCGACGAAGTGGAGCGCCTGCAACGTGGCCGCAATGAAGTCAAAATAATGGTGCGTTCTCCGCGCGAAGAGCGGCAATCGCTGGATAATTTGACCGCCATGCCGATCATGCTACCTAACGGTCAACAAGCTCCGTTGGGAACCTTGGCGGAAGTTAACCTGGTGCCGGGGGTCGACAAAGTCATCCGGCAAGACCGCCGCCGGGTTTTAAAAGTACAGGCGCGAGTTGATCCACAAAAGGCCGATGTCAACGCGATTTATTCCGAACTGGAATCTTCCGAATTGGCGAATTTGCGGCAACATTATCCCGGCCTGAGCATCGACATCGGCCAGGGACGCCAGGATCAAGAAACCATGACCGGGGCGCTAAAGCAATACACCCTGATCGCCTTATTGGTGATTTATGTGATGATCGCCGTGCCGTTTCGCTCATACCTGAAACCATTTATTTTTATATTGGCCGCACCGGTCGCTTGGTGCGGTGCGGTGATCGCCCACTCCATTGCCGGTCTGCCTTTGTCAATGGAATCGTTAGTCGGAATGATCGCCGCCAGCGGGGTCGTTGTTAACGACAGTTTGGTGTTATTAGATTATTTAAAAGAACACGAACATGAAGACAAACCTCTGTCGGAGCTGATTTGCGCCGCCTGCACCGCACGGTTTCGGCCGATCTTTTTAGCGTTCTTGACCAATTTCGCTGGGTTCTTGCCTGCATTACTGGAAACCAGCCCTCAAGCGCAGTTCCTGATTCCGATGACGCTGTCACTATCGGCCGGACTATTACTGGGCATGGCGGCCAGCCTGATTCTGACGCCGGTCTGTTATGCCGTTTTGGGAAAAGCGTAAGGTTGTGTAATATCCGAGTTCATCGCACAACTAATAGCTGTTCGATGGCTTTTAAAATTGTAACTATTCAGCGAGTTTTCTTTGGAGGGCGTCGCTCCCACAAGATACTTTCACAGCAATCAACTGATTGCTGAATCGTTACTTAAAATTTAACATTGTCAACGGAGTTAACTATGAAACAAACGATTTTCGCTACAGCCACCCTAATTGCCGGTATCTCTGTCGCCATGGCCGGTACTATTACTAAAGACGCCTGGCAACCCAGCAGTTGCGGCCCAGAACCTGAAGTCCCAGTGGTCAACGGCACTACTCCCGATACCTACAATGACAGTGTCAAAGCCATTAACGCATGGCAAGAAAAAGCCAATCTTTACAATACCTGCCTGATTAATGAAGCTAACGCTGACAATGCACTTATCGCCAAGTCAGCAAATGATAAACAAAGCCAACTAAAAGCAGCTGTAGAAAAGATCAAGTCTGATATTGAAGCAGCTGCGAAAAAATTAAATGATAAG
The DNA here is from genome assembly GCA_028712225.1 of Methylobacter sp. GTDB lineage: Bacteria > Pseudomonadota > Gammaproteobacteria > Methylococcales > Methylomonadaceae > JABFRC01. The sequence continues at coordinate 12,891 of JAQTQN010000046.1, read as the reverse complement.
TAAAAAGTAAGACCATCTCGAGTAGAGATAGAGTTTGACGGTTTAAATTAGAACTGAGAGATGAGCAGGCCTTGCAATGCAAGACCTGCTCTCAGATTGGCTTTTAGCTAAACCAACCCTTATTCTTGAGGCACTTCAATCAATCGACCGGATTTAACATCATAGATATATCCGTATACAGGAATATCGGAAGGCACCAAGGGATGCGTCTTAATACGAGTGACATCTTCCTTAACGCTCTGAGCTTGATCCTTGATGGTTAGCCAGTCGATGTATTTGCCTTCCGCAGACCCTGGACCTTCACAGCAATCATGCCAACCACTCGCATCGACAGAGGCCGTTTTTAAGCTGCTGGATAACAAATCGCGCATAATGTCGTCGGTAAACGTTTCCATACCGCAATCGGTATGATGAATAACAAACCATTCACGGGTTCCAAGCAATTTGTAGGAAATGACCAGAGAGCGAATGGCATCGTCACTGGCTCTACCACCGGCATTACGAATAACATGCGCATCGCCTTCAGACAGGCCTGCATATTTGGCTGGATCAAGACGCGCGTCCATGCAAGTTAAGATTGCAAAGTGCCGACCAGGAGGCATCGGTAAATCACCTTTATCGAAGCTTGCCGCGTAATCGCGGTTAGCCGTTAAAACTTCAGTCAGTATGCTGCTCATCGTAAACCCTCTCGTTAATTATTATTTTATTATTTCTTGTCGACACAGATAGAGAACCCACCAGCATCGACAACAATTAATGTATCATAATTTTCTAAATTAAAATCAGTGTTAACAGCTCAACAAACGCTTAATCAATAACGGCTAAACCTCATTGAAAGCAACACCTTGGGAACATAAATTCGACCCGTGGCATCTACTGATCAACTGCCTATAAAATCCCCGCTTTGGTGTTGCCACATTTCGTAATACCGGCCTTTTTTATCCAACAGTTGCTGATGTGTGCCTTGCTCGATAATGCAACCGTTTTCAAGCACTACAATACGATCCATGCTTAAAATCGTAGACAGCCGGTGCGCGATCACAATGGCGGTTTTCTGCCTGATCAACTCAAAAATCGCTACCTGGATTTGTTTTTCAGTCAGCGAATCCAGTGCGCTGGTCGCTTCATCGAGCACGACAATCGGCGCATCCTCAAGAAATGCTCGAGCAATCGCTATGCGTTGTTTTTCGCCGCCCGACAATTTGATGCCGCGTTCGCCAACCAGCGTATCAAACTTGTTAGGCAACTTTTCGATGAACTCCAGGCTATGCGATTTTCTGGCGGCATCAATCAACTGTTCTTCGGTAATTTCAGCGTCCAAAGAGATATTGTCGCGTACCGAACGATGAAACAACTCCGGTTGCTGCGGCACCATGGAAATTTGTTTGCGCAGTGAGTTGAAAGTAAACAAGCGCGCATCCATACCGTCAAAACAAACGCTGCCTTGCTGGGGATCGATAAAGCGGAACAACAACTTAGTCAGCGATGACTTGCCTGATCCGGATTGCCCGACCAGTGCCACTTTTTCGCCAGCCTTGATGTGTAGAGAAAAATTATCGAATAACTTGGGCTGTTGAGGATTAGACGGGGAATAACTAAAGCCGATGTTGTTAAAACTAATCTCGCCATTGCTGATTGTAAGATGCTTGGCATCGGGATTATCGATTTCCAGTTCGGTTTGCCGGAACACATCGGCCATTTCCGAGGCGTCGGCCAGTGCGGTAAAAAAGTTGCGGAAGTTGCGACCAAATTCCCATAATCGCTGAATCAGCATGATCATCACCGACTGGAACAACACGAACTCGCCGACTTGAAACTGCCCGGCCTGCCACTTGCCGATCATCAGGTAAATCAGTAACAGTTCAATACCGAAGGTCATCAGGCCTTGGACAGCAAACGACACGAACATCAACCCCCAAGCCAGTTTCTTTCGTTTGTAAACGGTATCAGAAGTTTTATTGATATGCGCTTGCTCGCTGGCTTCCATCGCAAACGTTTTAACAATAAATATATTGCTGATAGCATCGGAATAAGCGCCGCCTACTTTAGAGTCGCCTTCCGATACTGCCTGATCGAAACGCAGTTTCCATATCGAATAAGCGATATTCCAACTGACAAACACAACAACCCAGATCAGAAAATAAAACGCGAATTCCGGCTGTTGCTGGTAAAAAATGACGAAGGAAATCGTCACGGCGAGGATATTCATAAAGAACTGGAACAAAAACCAGTCCATGATAATTTCGAACGAACGCGAGAAACGGTTGGCTTGCTTGATTAAACTGCCGGAAAAACTGTTTTCAAAAAAAGCATATTTTTGCTTTTTAAGTACATCGAAGCAGCGTTTTTCCAGCAGGTTAACGCCGCCGCCATCCAAAGGTACAATCGCAATTTCCAGCAGACGCCAAGACAGCCAGACACCGCCGTAGATAAACGCAATTATTTTGAGCGTGTTAAGCAAATCATCCCTGGTCGCTTCGGAATAAGGCCCGGCAAGACCATTGGCGATGTGTTTAAAATAAACCGGTGCCGATAAATCCAGGGTGATCGCACCGGTTAATGCCAGCAAAGCCAGCAGGAAATACCATTTTTTCTGCCAGATAACCCGGCCGTATTCTTTGAAGATAATATCCATATTTCGTTTACCTTAAGAATGGTCGGGCAAGGTCCGTAGTTCGTTGGGTACGACTGCATGGAGAGCCTGCCCCGCTGTATCGGGCATGCAGAAGGTAGAGCAACGCATGGAGCAGTTGCCGAGAGCGCCAGCGCAACCCATCACTCATTCATTAATTCTAATCAATAACCGTCAACCCGCCCATGTAAGGCAGCAACACTTCCGGCACATGAATACGTCCTTCGGCATCCTGGTAATTTTCCATCACGGCAATTAGGGTTCTGCCTGCCGCCAAACCTGAGCCATTAAGCGTGTGTACCAACTCGGGTTTGCCGGTTTCCGGGTTACGCCAGCGGGCTTGCAAACGGCGGGCCTGGAAGTCTTTGAAGTTACTGCAGGACGATATTTCCCGGTAAGTGCCCTGCCCTGGCAACCACACTTCCAAGTCGTAAGTTTTTGTTGATGAAAATCCGGTGTCGCCTGCGCATAACAACATTTTGCGATACGGCAATTTTAATTTTTTCAGGATGGCTTCGGCTTGCCCGGTCAACTCTTCATGCGCTTGCGCTGAGTCTTCGGCTTTGACGATTTGCACCAGCTCCACTTTTTCAAACTGGTGCTGACGAATCATGCCGCGCACATCACGGCCGTAAGCACCGGCTTCACTGCGAAAACAAGGACTGTGGCACACCAACTTCAACGGCAGTTGTTTGGCATCAAGAATCACATCTCTGACGATATTGGTGACCGGCACTTCGGCTGTCGGAATCAAATACAAGCAAGGATCATCGCTGGCCTTAAACAAATCGGCCTCGAATTTCGGCAACTGGCCGGTACCGCGCAAGCTGTCGGCGTTGACCAAATACGGTACATAAGTTTCGCTGTAGCCATGTTCAGCCGTATGGGTATCGAGCATGAATTGAATCAGCGCCCGTTGCAACCGCGCCAATGGTCCGGTTAACACCACAAAACGCGCGCTGGCAATTTTTGCGCCCAACTCAAAATCCAAGCCTCTTTTTAAGCCCAGATCGACATGATCTTTGACTTCAAAATCAAATACGGGGATTTCGCCCCAACGGCTGATTTCCAGATTATCGTCTTCGCTTTTGCCGTTAGGCACGCTTTCATCCAGGATATTAGGAATGCCTTCCATCAGAGTAGTCATCTCGTTCTGAATTTCGGCCAATTCGGTTTCCGCCGCTTTAAGTTCATCACCTAAATGCTGAACCTGATCCAACAACGCCTGCACGTCTTCGCCTTTAGCTTTGGCCTGGCCGATCGCTTTGGATCGGCTGTTACGTTCGTTTTGTAAGTCTTGGGTTTTGACCTGTACGTCTTTCCTTCTATTTTCCAGTTCGGAGTAGCTTTCCGGATTAAAAGCAAATGACCGTTTTTGTAATTGACTGGTGACAAAATCGAGTTCTGTTCTGAATAAACGAGGATCTAACATGACAGCGAGTTACCTTTGTTTGTGGCCCAAAGCGGGGGAATAAAAAATTTAGAAGGGAAAAGCTAAGCCTGCCTACCAATCTGCAAACCTAACCAGATAACAAAAATGCAGGCTAATCCATTGCCGACAAAAATACTCAACATCATTGAGACATTGGTATTAATAGAATATCCATGCTCTATTAAATACAACAGTAAATACAACCCGGACAGCGTCAGATAAGCGCCGATCATTATCACCATAATGACCACGCGATATTCCATCGACAAGTCGACTTTTTGCAGCAACACCGCGCTGACAATACCGATTAATAACGCACCTATGATATTGATGATCATCAGCGCATAAGGAATGGCACCATCGCCCCAGCTGAGAATGCCATTACCGTAATAAAACAACGCCCTACCGCATAATAATCCCAGCCAAACGGCCAGCAAACAAACGCTGACGCTGACTAGGATATTCATCCCGGCCCGGGTCAAATTGCCCTGCTCGATTAAATAAAAGGTTTCCAGCGAAAAGGTCGAGAAGGTCGTAAACGCGCCGATAAATCCAACTAAAATGGCAGCCCGGTAATCTAAAGTGAGCGCCACACGTTGCAAGATAAGTGATTCGGTTAACAGGCCTATCAAAAACGAGCCAAGAACGTTAACGACTAAAGTGCCGTAAGGAAAGCCACGGCCCAGCCATTGATAAATCCCTGATGACACTAAAAACCGGACCACAGCACCGCAGGCTCCGCCCAGTGCAACCGCAATAATCTGATTCATGATTTAGAACTTAATGAAGTGTTCCCGGTAATACTGCAATTCTGCAATGGATTCCAATATATCGTCCAGCGCCTGGTGGGTGGATTCTTTATTAAAACCGTCTTTAACTGTCGGCGCCCATCTGGCTGCGAGTTCTTTCAATGTGGAAACATCGATGTTGCGGTAATGAAAATAAGCTTCCAGCTTTGGCATATAACGATAAAGAAACCGACGATCCTGACCGATGCTGTTGCCACAGATTGGTGAGGTGTTTTCCGGCACCCATTGTTTAAGGAATTCAATAGTTAAGCGTTCAGCTTCTGCGGCACTAATAGTGGAAGCCTTGACCCGGTCTATTAAACCGGACTGACCATGATGCTGTTGATTCCAATCATCCATCGCCGCTAATGCCGCATCTGACTGATGCACAGCCATTACCGGACCTTGCGCCAACACATTCAGATTTTTGTCGGTAATAACCGTGGCTATTTCGATAATCAGATCATTATCCGGATCCAAGCCGGTCATTTCCAGGTCTATCCAGATGAGGTTTTGAGAGTCCAAGGCCATGAGGGATTTTTCCGTTATGTCAAAAAAGTTGCGCTTAGTGTAGCATTCGGCAAACTGTAAGACTAATCATAACCCTAACGTTTCTAAGCTATGAACACCTTTACAATCGTATTTATTATTGCCCTGATTATTTCCCATTCTGTTCAATTTTGGCTGTCTAAAAGACAAGCTGACCATGTTGCCAAACACCGTGATGCCGTGCCGGATGCCTTCAAAGACCGTGTTTCATTAACCGCTCACCAAAAAGCTGCGGACTACACGCTGGCAAAAGGCAAGCTTGGCACTATTGATGATGTTATTGGCATAGCCTTATTGCTTTTAGTCACCTTAGGCGGCGGCATACAATTGTCTTTTAACCTCTGGTCTGGCTGGGTCGAATCACCCTTGCTGGCAGGTGTCGGCGCAATTGCCAGCATTTTCCTGGTATTGACGTTACTCGAACTGCCTACCAGCCTTTACCAAACCTTTGTCATTGAAGAAAAATTTGGTTTCAACAAAAGCACCCTTCAGCAATTTGCCAAGGATCAACTCCTAAGTTTGGCGCTGGGAGCCGCAATTGGTCTGCCTATTTTGGCTTTGATATTGTGGGTGATGGACAGCGTAGGCTCACTTTGGTGGTTATGGGCCTGGGCTATTTTAATGAGCTTTTCGTTACTGATGAGCTGGCTGTTTCCTACCGTGATTGCGCCTTTGTTTAACAAATTCACACCGCTGGAAGACGGCACTTTAAAAAATAGAATTCAAAGCTTGCTGGAACGTTGCGGCTTTCACAGCCAAGGCATTTTCATTATGGACGGCTCCAAGCGCTCCGGGCACGGCAATGCTTACTTTACCGGCCTAGGCAATAACAAGCGTATCGTGTTTTTCGACACTTTAGTTAAATCTTTGGATGATGAAGAACTGGAAGCCGTGCTGGCTCATGAGCTGGGACATTTCAAACGCAAACACGTCATCAAAATGCTGATTGCAACGTCTATCATGAGCCTAATTAGCTTAGGTATTTTGGGCTGGCTGATCGACCAACAATGGTTTTACAACGGTTTGGGTGTAGAACAGCCATCTAACGCCGCAGCATTATTATTGTTTATGCTGGTATCCGGAACATTCACTTTTTTCATGCAACCGATCAGCGCTTACTTTCAACGTAAGTTCGAATTTGAAGCCGATGATTTTGCTGCCAACAATGCCAAAGCGGAAAAAATGATCAGCGGCTTGGTTAAACTGTATGAAGAAAACGCCAACACCTTAACACCGGATCCGCTGTACTCGGCTTTTCATTACAGTCACCCACCCGCCGCTATACGCATCGCCCACCTGGAAACCACCATGCAGCCTTCATAATGGCTGCTCTAAATGAAGGCTTGGTAATTGCCCACTTAGGTCAAGATATTGCTGTTGAATCTTCCGGTAATATCTATCTTTGCCAAACCCTTCGGAAGCTTGAAACAGTTGCAGTGGGGGATCGAGTGCTATGGCTGCAATCATCCCCTGATCAAGGTCGCATAGAGGAAATCTTACCCAGGCGCTCTGCCCTGTTGCGACCCGCCAGAAACGGTAAAACGCGCCCGGTGGCTGCCAACATTGATAGGGTGTATATCGTTTTTGCCACTGAACCTTTCTGCGATTTTCTATTGCTCGATCAATATTTATCGATTTGCGAAAACCGGCACATGGGCGCCGCACTGGTTCTTAATAAAACCGACTTACCACTATCAGAGACTATTGAGGAAGAATTACTGGGCTATCAAAAGCTCGGTTATGCCCTGTACCGAGTCAGCGCCACCACCGGCGCTGGAATAGATGACTTGAAAAAAGCGCTTAAAAACCAAGTCAGTATTTTTGCCGGGCAATCGGGAGTGGGCAAATCATCCCTGACCAACGCGATTCTGCCCGACAAAGCGCTGAAAACTAAAGCAATTTCAGCGACCAGTAAATTGGGACGGCACACTACCACCGCAGCCACTCTTTACCATTTAGAAGATGGCGGCGATTTAATCGACAGCCCGGGGGTGGCAATTTTCGGCCTAGCCGATCTTTCTGAACAACAACTTGCCCAAGGCTACCTGGAATTTCAGCCATTGCTGGGCAAGTGTAAGTTTAATGACTGCCGACATCTGCAAGATAAAGGCTGTGCCGTGCGCGCAGCAGTTGAAAGCGGCGAAATATCAACGTCACGTTATCAACGGTTTTTAAAGCTCAGAGAAAAAATGCCGCCGTCGCATTGACACTTTTGTCCGTTTTACAAGCAAAAATCATCCCTAATCTTCGTTTAAAACGTTAAAATGGCACACTTTGTCTATTTAACAGATACAGAACTCATCCCTTGTTACCATTGAGCACAAAAATGACAGCAAAACCGACACTTACCTTAGGCATCCCCGGCTTTAATTACCCCGATTTATACGACTCAGCCCGATTAAAAGATTTGCTCGACGTATTCGATGCATCGGTTGAGCGGCATGATGCACAGTTACACACTGAATTTAATGCATACCGGCAAAGCCAGGGCGAAGGTTTATCCCCGGAGCAAATCTCCGACTTATTGGTACGCATGGGACCTTTTGTCGGGCAATTTGTCGCCAAATTATTTAATGTCAGTGAGCAACACCAAGCTCAAGCAATTACCATCAAAGATGAAATCGATACTGTTTTTACTTATAAAAACGAAATCGTCGAAAAACTGGGGGTGACTTTCAAAGGTCAAGATACCAGCGAATGGAATATCCCTTCGATTTTGAATCGATTTGATCTGTTGATTGACGCCGGGTTTAACGAAGCCAATCAAGACGATGACGCTGAACATCGCGTTGCTCGTGTCGGCGCAGCCATCGGTCTGCTCTCCAAACATTACAAGTTGCTCGCCAAAGGCAAAGACAGCGACTACAACACGGCAGATTCAGTTGTAGCTGATCTGCGCAGCAAACTGGCCGCCCACAGTGAAGCGGCCACCGAATTTGCCGACATTATCGCCAATGAAGACGCGGCTGAGTTCGTCAACGGCCTGACTGACATCGTGCAACGTTGGAGCTATGTCGCCCAACAAGATAACGATGTTGTCGAAAAATGGCTGAGCTTTAAATTCCCTAACAAACGCGACTTCGACAACCTGGTCGAACACGAAGTAATTGATCGCGGCCAATTTACTGCCTGGATGGGCGAGCAAGAACACCGTCGTCGCCGTGATGGCTTCAAATTGACTGACCCGCGTTATAACGAAAGACAATCACTGTCTGAAGTTAATCACTGCATTTACTGCCACGAGCGCGATACCGATTCCTGCTCCAAAGGGATGCGCAACAAAAAAACCAATACATTCAAATTGGACCCACTGGGCGTCACTACCACCGGCTGCCCGTTGGAAGAAAAAATCTCCGAAATGCATTTGGTTAAACGCAACGGCGACAATATCGGCGCGTTAGCCGTTATTATCATCGACAACCCGATGTGCCCCGGCACCGGTCATCGTATTTGCAACGAATGCATGAAGGGTTGTATCTACCAAAAAACCGACCCGGTCAACATCCCGCAAATCGAAACCAATGTATTAACCGATGTATTGTTCATGCCTTATGGCTTTGAAATTTACAGCCTGTTGACTCGCTGGAATCCGTTAAACGTTAAACGCCCGTTCATGTTGCCTTACAACGGCAAAAACGCATTGGTTGTCGGCTTGGGTCCTGCCGGTTACACCATGAGCCATTATTTACTCAATGAAGGCTTTGGTGTTGCGGCTATCGACGCATTAAAACTGGAACCATTGCCCGTTGAATTGACCGGCGACGACACCCATGCACCCTTGCCTATCGTTGACTTCAAAGATCTTTACGAAGACCTGGATAAACGCATATTGGCTGGTTTCGGCGGCGTGGCCGAATACGGTATTACCGTCCGTTGGGATAAAAACTTCCTGAAAGTTATTTACCTGACGTTGCAAAGACGCGCCGCATTCAGAGCCTACGGCGGCGTTCGTTTCGGCGGCACGCTCACTATTGATGACGCTTGGGACATGGGCTTTGACCATATTTGTGTCGCTTCCGGTGCCGGCCAGCCGACTGTTATCGACCTTAAAAACAACCTGATCCGCGGCATTCGTAAAGCCTCTGACTTCTTGATGGGCTTGCAGTTAACCGGTGCGGCAAAAGCCTCGTCGCTGGCGAACTTACAGGTGCGTTTACCGGCTGGCGTGATCGGCGGCGGTTTAACTGCAATTGATACCGCCACCGAATTGATGGCTTACTACCCGGTACAAGTAGAAAAAATACTCGACCGTTACGAAACATTAAGTAACGTCTACGGCGAAGAAGTCGTGCGTAATCGCTACGACCAAGAAGAAATCGTCATCCTTGATGAATTCCTCGCGCACGGCAAAGTCATTCGCGCCGAACGTCAACGTGCTGAAGCCGAAGAAGAACTGCCAGACTTCCAGCCGTTGTTGGACTCATGGGGCGGCGTTACTCTTTTCTACCGCAAAGGCATGAAAGACGCTCCCGCGTACCGTCAAAACCACGAAGAAATCCACGAAGCGCTGCAAGAAGGTATCGCGCTGGCGGAAGGCATGAGCCCGAACAGCGCGCTGGCTGATGAATACGGTCATTTAAACGGCGTGGAATTCGAGAAATTGACGTTGCAAGAAGGTAAATGGGTTAAAGAAGGCGTCATCACCGTGCCGCTACGTAACCTCTACATTGCAGCGGGTACTTCACCCAATACGATTTACCAAAGCGAATATCCAGACACCTTTGTAATGGACAAGTGGTTCTTCCAACGTTACGAGCCGGAATTGCAAGACGGCAGCGTGCAATTGGTCGCCATGCATGACGAAGCGGCTCCCAAGCTGGGCAAACCGGCACCGTTAACGTCTTATCAAAAAGACGGCAAGTTCATCAGCTTTTATGGTGATAACCATCCGGTTTATGCAGGCAACGTGGTTAAGGCGATGGCCAGCGCTAAAGACGGCTATCCCTACGTCGTTGATTTGTTTGCCAAGGAATTGCAGCAATTGAATCCGGCTGAACAACCTCAGCGCGATACCGCCTTAAAGCACCTGTTCGCGAACTTGGATGATTCTTTTAAGGCGACCATTGTCTCCATTAACCGACTGACTCCGACCATTATCGAAGTTGTCGTCAAGGCGTCGTTGGCAGCACAAAAATTCCAACCCGGCCAATTTTACCGTCTGCAAAACTACGAGGCCTACGCGCCAGTCGTGGAAGGCACTTCTCTTGCTGCCGAAGGTTTGGCATTAACCGGCGCGGAAGTCGACACCGAAAAGGGCACCATCTCCTTGATTGCCCTGGAAATGGGCTCGTCATCAAGATTGTGTGCCACCTGGAAAGTCGGGGATCCGCTCATCCTTATGGGCGTTACCGGCACGCCTACCGACATCCCTACCGGTCAAACCGTATTACTGATCGGCGGCGGGTTGGGCAACGCGGTATTGTTCTCTATCGGTAAAGCGCTACGGGCAGCAGGCAACCGGGTCATTTATTTTGCCGGTTACAAATACAGTCAAGATCGTTTCAAGGTTGAAGATGTTGAAGCCGCTGCGGACGTAGTCATTTGGTCGGTCGATCAAGGCGAAGGCGTACAGGCATTTACACCGACTCGCCCGCAAGATAAAACCTTTGTCGGCAACATCCTGGAATGTATGGTCGCTTACGGCAAAGGCGAGTTAGGCGAACAAACCATCTCGTTGGCCGATGTCGATCATTTAATCGTTATCGGTTCAGATCGTATGATGGCCGCAGTTAAAGAAGCCCGTTTCAACGTCCTGAAACCTTATTTGACTAAAGCCCATCATGCCGTCGGCTCAATCAACTCGCCGATGCAATGCATGATGAAAGGCATCTGCGCGCAGTGCTTGTGTAAACACGTTGACACTGAAAGCGGCAAAGAGTTCTTCGTATATTCCTGCTATAACCAGGACCAGGATCTGGATAAGGTAGACTTCCCGAACCTGAATGCACGACTCCGGCAAAATACCGTACAGGAAAAACTCTCTAACCTGTGGCTGGATTATTTGCTGGGAAAACAAAAGGAAACAGCGGTTAATTGATAAGCTTTAAAAATAAGCCCCGAAAGGGGCTTATTTTTTGTAAGCGCAAAATCTCGAAAAATCTCTATACAGCATCCATAAAAACTAGCGGCGCCTAAGCCTGACAGTATTGACACAATCGGCTTAACAAGGCCGGCACAACTATTTAAAATGAAGAGACGTTTTCTTCGTCATATATTTATGGCAGCTCTTTAAAATTATCAGCCAATATCAAATCGGCCTCTGATTTACCTGAAAACCACTGTCCGTACTCATGCCGGAGACTGTTTGTTAAAGCCCTCACCGTGTTGTTTGGTACGCTAATTGTTGTTAATAATTAACGATTAAATGTAACAACGGCCAGATCGCAGCCTCTCCCTCTAAAATTGTCTTCTGATATTGGTAACATCATATAAATTTTGATGCACAACCCAGCCAATGATGGCAATATTCAACCCAGCTGAAAAATACAGACTATTGATTTCGTTACACAAATTATTAAGCGAATTAAGTTGAACGCAAAAATAAAAATGACGGCTTGGGACATGGTCAAGGCGATAAGGTTCTTATTGAAGTCGCTAGACGCTTAATGCACTGTGTGCGAAGTAGATACCGTGACGCGGTTGGGCGGCGATGAATTTGTGGTCATTTTAAACGGCTCATCTAAGGCATTGATCGCCGAAACAGCCCAACGTATTCTCGATTCACTGACCATGACAGTAAAGGGAAATAGTATTGAACTACAGGTGTCAGCCGGCATCGGCATAGCTATTTACCCTGAAGACAACACCAATTCGCTTATTATTAAAATTCGCCGATGAGGCAATGTACAGGGCAAAATACAATGGCAAACGCCAATTTTGCCGGCATGGATACTTAGCTAACTAAAAAACATAATGTTTAAAAATAACAAACTACAAAATCTATCTTCAGTTAGTGTTCTCTATGTAGAAGACGACATGGAAACCAGCGAAGAGCTGCAATTTATGCTGGCCCACTATGTCGGCGCACTCTATTCAGCAAAAAACGGCCGAGAAGGCCTGGAACTTTTCAAAGAGCGTCGACCCGATATTGTCGTCACCGATATACAAATGCCCGAAGTAAACGGCTTATCAATGGCAGCCGATATTCGAGCTATCAATCCCGACCAACCCATTGTGATTTTAAGTGCTTACAACGACGTAGAATATTTGTTCCGGGCCTTGGAACTGGAAATTCAGCATTACATCACCAAGCCCATCAGTGTCGATCGCCTGCTGAATAAGCTTTCCGATATCACTGAACAAATACACCTCACTCGAGAAGTCGAACAAAGCCATAAATTATTGGCGCAATACAAGCTGTTGGTAGATGAAAAAGCCATCGTCGCCAAAATTGATATTCAAGGCAACATCACCTACGTCAATCAGCACTTCTGCGAATTATCCGGCTATTCAGAAGCCGAGTTATTAGGACAACATTATTTATTTAGCTT
>JAQTQN010000245.1 GCA_028712225.1 Methylobacter sp. | reverse complement strand
TAGACGACTTCCGGGCAACACAGCCTAAGCCTGAGTTGGCTGAGGCAAAAACAGGGCTCGAAGGCATTGTCGGTGATCTTAAGAAAGAAAAAAAGAAGTTGGAAAACGTCGCAAAAGTTATTTACCGCGCCGCACAAGCGATTGCGATTGCTGAAAAAGTCGCCAAATTACTTGCGTAAAAGAGGCTTGCGTTAACAACTTAGGTTACCTAAAGCATTTTGCTTAGGATCATCACACGAGGTGACATATGAATTACCTTAACATTTCTCAAAAACTGCTGTTACTTGCAGCGCTGCAGACATTAGGTGGCTGTTCATACGATGATATTTATCGAAATAATTACCAGCCATGTTCGGCCTCCGCTACCGACAGTTGCGACCAGCATTCTGTCCAACTCTACAACAAAGATAGCAATGACGAATACCTACTGGGATTTGTCGAGATTGACGATCAAGGACAGTTGCGCGACCGGCAGCAAATGGTGGCATTGTTAAACCAACTGTATGCAGCCTCGGCGGATAAGCGATTATTGCTTAACGTGTTTGTGCATGGTTGGCACCACAATGCCGCACCTGGCGATTCTAATATTGAAGGTTTTAAGAAAAACCTGGCTAAGTTGGCAGTCATTGAGCGCCAGATCCATGGCGATAAACCGCGCAAAGTCATCGGTGTTTATGTGGGCTGGCGTGGGGAATCGATTGATGTGTCTGGCATTAACATGTTGACCTTCTGGGACCGAAAAAACACCGCGCAAGATGTCGGGTATTTGGGTATCACTGAATTGTTGTTAAAACTGGAAGAAATTCGCAATGTTCAACACAGCCAAGCAGCGCCCGGCGAACTCAAGACCCGCCTGATTATTACCGGTCACAGTTTTGGTGGTGCGGTGGTGCAAAACGCAACCACGCAAATTTTGGTTAATCGCTTTATTGACAGCAATCAAAGTAAAAACTTTACTGATAATGCCAAAGGGTTTGGGGATTTGGTTATTTTGCTTAACCCCGCTTTTGAAGCTCTGCAATATGCTCCGCTCTATGATTTGGCGCAAGCGCGTTGCGGTTATTTTCCATCACAACGCCCACGATTGGCGATACTCACATCAAGAGCTGATTGGGCGACTAAATTGGCGTTTCCGGCGGGGCGTATGTTTTCTACATTTTTTGAAACCCACAATACGTTTCAGCGTACTGAATGCCAGCGTACTTGGGAAGTCGATGAAGGTGCGGCCGATCGTTCGACCGTGGGGCATTATGTACCGTTTATTACTCATACATTGGCGCTCACGGAACCTAATAAAACCATGCAAGCCAGTGAGTTGGCGGCTATCACCAGTAAATGGCAACACCAAACTCCCGGCGCATCCATTCAATACGGTCCAACGCTGTTAACGCACTTGGATAAAACAACGATGCTGAATCCGTATTTGAATATTCAGGTCAACAAAGAAATCATCGCCGATCATAACGATATATTTAATGAACAACTCATGGAGTTTCTGCGTATGCTGACGGTACTTTCAACCAGTGAGTAAGCTGATTTCCAGCGCTGTTCTGTGGTTGAAAATTAAAACAGACCTGTTACAGTCGAATGGCTATTAACATTTACGGAGAGCAATAATGCCTGAGTACCAAAAATATCAATGTAGCGTTTGTGGACATATTTATGATGAAGCACTGGGTGATGTTGATTCCGGCTTAGCTCCAGGCACCTTATGGAAGGACGTGCCCGATGATTGGCGTTGCCCGGAGTGCGGAGTGCCTAAAGACGAATATGAATTAATCGTTGATTGATAGACAACCAACCTTATCAGGAGCGCATCATGGACATCGTTATCATCGGCTCGGGTATTGCTGGCGTCAGCTTTGCCGAAAAGGCTCGTACCTTGTTGCCCGACGCCGAGATTACCTTAGTCACTCGAGAGCACGATGGTTACTATTCGCGACCACTGCTGTCCAGGGGCTTTACCCGCAGTGATATTGAGCAGTCCATTATCCTTAAAACCTTCGAGCAATTGCGCGCCGGTAATATCAACGTGATTGCAGGCACTGAAGTTACCGCTATCAATCGCGAAGAAAAATCTGTCAGCCTGGATGGGCCTTGTCAGGAAACATCATTGTCCTATGATAAATTGATACTCGCGCAAGGCTCGGCAGCGTTTATTCCGCCGCCTTTTTTGCCCTATCGGGAGTTGTTTTTTTGCTTAAACAGCCTGACCGATTTGAAAGCCTTGCGACAGTTTAGAGAGACTTTTTTAAATCATAACCAACATCCCAGCTGGGCTATTATCGGCGGCGGTCTGATCGGTTGTGAAATTGCCTCGGATCTTGCGGTGGCCGGTGATGATGTCACGTTGTTTCATGCGATGGATCGGTTGATGGAGCGGCAATTGGTGGCCGAAGATTCGGATTTATTGCTTAATGTCCTGGATGATTCCGGCGTCAATGTGTTGTTAAATCAGAACGTGCATGGCTTTGCCGAAGAAGATGACAAACTGTGCGTGACCACCGATGTGGCCGCTGAATTTGATGCCGTGGTTGTCTGTTGCGGTTTTAAGCCGCGCACAGAACTGGCTGCGCAGGCCGGGCTTGAGATTGATCGTGGTATTAAGGTTAACAACTATTTGCAAACTTCAGATCCAGATATTTATGCCTTGGGCGACGTGGCTGAACTACCCAACGGCAAGCTTTACGCGTTTATCTTGCCAATCCGCAGTCAGTCTTTTTGGCTGGCCGGTTTCTTGGCCGGACAAGACAATCTCGGCTGGACGCCGCCAGTATTTACTACCAAAGCCAAAGTGCATGGCTTTGATGCGGTGCATCCGTATATTCTGTGAATAGCCTTCCATATCAATCATGCCTGGCAAGGCTAGCCTTAAAATCAGTGAAGACCAATTATTTTCCTGCCAATAACTGGGTTATCAGCAGAGGATACTGCACCTACTGGCGAGCCAGATGTTTTTTGTAAAGAAGTTTTTAGAGAATTTGCAATAGAGGGGGAGCATTCTTGGGCTTGGAAAGTTGGATAAGCTAATTGACAAAGTAAATAATAATCTTGCTTTGATTGTGTTTTTGTATAAAGCTTACAAAAATTAAATTTATTATTCATTATTGCTTTGTCATGTTATTACAATTCAGCGTCAACAATTTTCGCTCTATCAAAGATACGGTTACTTTTAGTATGAACACCGCATCAAACAAAGAGAGTGAGCATAGCTTTCAAGTAAGAAACACTCACTTACTTAATAGCACGGTGATTTATGGTGCCAATGCCAGTGGTAAAAGTAATGTTTTAAAAGCAATGGGCTTTATGGGAGCCCTAGTATTAAATAAACTTAAAATTACCCAGTCGACCGATAAATTACCGCATGAGCCTTTTCGTTTAAGCACAGAAACGGAACAAGCCTCCAGCTATTTTGAAATCGTATTTTTTTTGGAGAATACTAAATATAGGTATGGTTTTGAAGCCGATAGCACAACTGTGTATGCGGAATGGCTTTTTAGCGATGAAAATGGCAAAGAAGCTCGTTTGTTTGAACGAGACAGCGAACAGAATCTGCATTACGTTAATAAGCAAAAGTTTAAAGAGGGTGTCGGCCTAAAAGTCCCCGATAATCACCTTTTTATTTGGAAATGTGATCAAAATGACGGTGAAATTTCAAAGAAAATTCTGCAGTGGTTTAACAATTTTAATGTTATTGATGGATTGGAAAGTGAAGGCT
>JAQTQN010000045.1 GCA_028712225.1 Methylobacter sp. | reverse complement strand
TGTCGCCATTGTATTCCGGCGTTATCGAAGGCATAGGTCCGCGATATTGCCCATCCATTGAAGATAAGGTTGTGAGGTTTGCTGATCGCGACTCACACCAGATTTTTGTTGAGCCGGAAGGTTTGAATACCCATGAAATCTATCCCAACGGCATTTCTACCAGTTTACCGTTTGATGTGCAGTATCAGTTTGTTCGTTCCATGCTGGGTTTTGAGAATGCCGAGATTGTGCGTCCGGGTTACGCCATCGAGTATGACTTTTTCGACCCTCGGGATTTGAAAATGTCGCTGGAAACCAAACACATGGATGGATTATTTTTCGCAGGCCAAATCAATGGTACAACCGGTTATGAAGAAGCGGCTGCGCAAGGTTTGATTGCTGGATTGAATGCGGCTCGACAGGTTCAAGAGTTAGAGGCTTGGTGTCCTGCGCGTGATGAAGCTTATATTGGTGTAATGATTGATGACTTAATTACCCGTGGAACTCAAGAGCCGTATCGTATGTTTACCAGTCGGGCAGAATATCGCTTGTTGTTGCGTGAGGATAATGCAGACCTGCGTTTAACCGAAAAAGGGCGTGAGCTGGGGTTGGTGAATGACGAGCGCTGGCATGCTTTTGAGGATAAACGCACCGCCATTGCTGACTTGCAGGAGACATTGAAGAAAAAATGGGTCCGTGCAGATAGTGAACAAGCGATTCAAGTTGAAGCGCATTGGGGCAAGCCTTTGTTAAAAGAAGCTAGTCTGATGGAGTTATTACGCCGTCCCGAAGTTGATGTGCAACGCTTACTATCGTTTCTTGAAGAAGATCTAAGTACCAATGAGCAGGTCGCTGAACAGGTTGAGATTCAGGCCAAATATGCGGGTTATATAGTCAGACAGCAAACGGAGATAGACAAAGCCTTACGTTATGACCATCTGCGTTTGCCTGAGGCTATTGATTATAAAGGTGTGCCCGGCCTGTCTAATGAAGTCAGTGAAAAGCTTAAAAACCAGCGACCAGAGACATTGGGGCAGGCATCAAGAATTCCTGGAATGACGCCGGCAGCTATTTCCTTATTGTTGGTTTATTTAAAAAAGAAAACTGCCTAATGGATGAATGTCGCAAAATTTTATTGGCTGGGCTTGATGAGCTGGGCTTGGTATTGTCTGAAGACAAAGTGCAGCAGCTGCTTAAATTTATCGATTTGATTGAAAAGTGGAATAAAGCTTATAACTTGACCGCCATTCGTGATAAGACGGAAATGGTGCGTCTGCATTTGTTGGATAGCTTGGCTGTGCTGCCACATGTTGAAGGTAAGCGAGTCATAGATATAGGAACCGGTGCCGGTTTGCCGGGAATTCCGTTAGCTATCTGTCTCACAGAAAACGAATTTACATTATTGGACAGTAATGCCAAGAAGACGCGGTTTGTACAGCAGGCGGTGTTAGAGCTAAAGCTTAAAAATGTCATTGTTTGCCACAGTCGGGTAGAGACTTACTTTCCTGGGCAAGCTTTTGATATGGTTCTTTCCAGGGCATTTGCCAGCTTAGAAGAAATAATTGCAATGACTAAACACTTGGTAAATAAAACCGGGGTGTTGTTGGCTATGAAGGGGCAAGTGCCCGATATTGAGCTGGCGCAGTTGGGTGAAAAGGCATCAGTAATTTCCTTGCATGTGCCCGGCGTAGATGCAAGCAGATGTTTGGTCAGAATTGAAGCGTTTGAAGAGGTTGAAAGATAGTGGGAAAAATAATTGCCGTAACTAACCAGAAAGGCGGTGTAGGGAAAACCACAACTAGCGTTAATCTGGCTGCTTCGCTGGCGGCGGCCAAGCGCCGTGTGTTGCTTATTGATCTTGATCCGCAGGGTAATGCGGCTATGGGCTGTGGTGTGGAAAAAGAAGACCTGAAATATTCCAGCTATGACATCTTGATGGAAGATGTGCCGGTTTCTGAGGCTGTGATAAATCTGCCGGAAATTGGTTTTTCAATCATCCCAGGCAATTCTGATTTGACGGCTGCAGAAGTGCAATTGATGCAGGTTGATCGAAAGGAATCTCGCCTTGCTGACGCTTTGGTGCCGATAAGGGCACAGTACGAATACATTCTGATAGATTGCCCACCGTCATTGAATATGCTTACTTTGAATGCCATGGTGGCTGCTAATAGTTTGTTGATTCCTATGCAGTGTGAATACTATGCGCTGGAAGGGTTGTCGGCGTTGATGAGTACGTTGAAAAATATTCAAGATAGCGTGAACCCCGGGCTGCATCTAGAAGGTATTCTGCGGACTATGTTTGATGATAGAAACAGGCTGACTAAAGACGTCTCTGAGCAATTAATCAGGTATTTTGGCGATAAAGTATTCAGAACTTGTATCCCTAGAAACATACGCTTGGCGGAAGCACCTAGTCATGGCTTGCCGGTGATTGGCTACGATAAATCCTCTAGAGGAGCGATGGCCTATATTGCTTTGGCTGGAGAGATGATTAGGAAAGAAAAAAATAATTAATATGAATTTGAAAAAGCGAGGGCTGGGGCGAGGTCTTGAGGCTCTGTTGGCAGATGGGGCGGGTAAAGATGATCATGGGCTCTTAGTTGGGTCTGAGAGCGAAAGTGAGCGATATGCTGAATCTCAAGGAGCGTCGAATACTGGCATAGCAATAAAGGCAACTGCCGCCGCATCGGACTTGGTGGCTAAATATCAGAGCGTTGCCGAAAATAGTCGGAAACGAGTAAGGCAGCTAGAAGAACTGCCTGATATGTCGACGGCAAGATCAGATGTAGAGGCATTGTCTTCGGTAGTGCGAATGCTAATTGAAGATGTAAAAAGAGATAACTTGGTTCTTCTGGAAGAGGCTGAAACATTACTGCGATTGTTTGACGAGTTTGAGTCAATTATTAATGATCAGTGAAAGTTTAGTTTTGCGATATTGGTTAATGAAATGATTGTAAAGAGAAAGTTAGGTAATGGCTGAAAAAAAACGTGGTTTAAATCGTGGGCTAGATGCATTGTTGGGCTCTGTTAGCTTATCTGAGGATAGGGATCAGCAGCTACAAACGTTGCCGATTGAGTACATGCAGCGAGGTAAGTACCAGCCACGGAAGGATATTGATCCGGATAAATTGCAAGAGCTTGCAGAGTCGATAAAGGCGCAAGGAGTCATTCAGCCCATTGTTGTGCGCAAAATTAGCCTTGAGAAATATGAAATAGTTGCTGGCGAGCGCCGGTGGAGGGCTGCTCAACTAGCTGGATTGCAACAGATACCGGTGATCATCAAGGAGATAGATGATCGAACCACGATGGCAATCGCATTGATTGAAAACATACAAAGGGAAGATCTTAATCCTTTAGAGGAGGCTGAAGCTTTAAAGCGTTTACTTGACGAGTTTGCAATGACGCATCAGCAAATTGCTGAAGCTGTTGGTAAATCCAGAGTTACAGTGACAAATCTATTAAGGCTAATGGACTTGCATCCAGAGGTGAAAAAATTCTTAATTAACAAACAAATTGAGATGGGGCATGCTAGGGCAATATTGACATTAGAGGGATCTGTCCAAGTCGCGGTTGCTCACAAAATAGTCAAGTCAGCTTTGACAGTAAGGGCTACAGAGCGTTTGGTAAAAGAATTACAGGAAGTGCCGAAAGAAAAAAGGATTAAATTTCTTGATAAAGATACGCTGCGCTTGCAGGAAGACTTGGCAGCAAAGCTGGGTGCAAAAGTTCTAATAGAACACAAGGAAAATGGGGCTGGAAAGTTAATTATTGCGTATTCAACCTTGGAAGAGTTGGATGGCATAATCGGGCAAATTAAATAATTGATTGCTTAAGAGCTTAAGAGCTTAAGTTCATGAGCCTGAACATTGCCATCTGGGGCTATTCATCCTTGATTTAATGGGGGGCGATATATATAATCCACAGGCTTTGGCGTATGGCAAATAAAGAATATTTGGTTGTTGAAAAAATCATAGCTTACCAAGCATTAATAATACTTCTGATAACAGCGTCAGTGTTATTGCTGTCAGGTTTTGAGAATGGTGTTTCAGCAGCTTTAGGTGGAGCAGCGGCGTTTTTCCCAAACCTCTACTTTGCTTTCAAAGTGCGCAGCAAGGAAGGGCAGCAAGTTAAAAAAATTGTAAGATCATTTTATACTGCGGAAGCAGGTAAATTGATTTTGACTGCGGCGCTTTTTGTGATGATTTTTCAAGTTCCAGGTCTAAAAATATTACCGTTAATGCTTAGCTATCTAATGGCATTGTCGGTTTTTTGGTTCGCGCTGCTAATGCGGTAATAAATTTAATTGTAATTAAGCGAGGAAAAATGGCTAGTGAAGCTCATGCTGCCGAAGGTGCAACCGGCTATATAATTCATCATCTTACACCGTTAAGAGTTGGAGAAGGCTTTTGGTCTTTACATCTTGATACCTTGTTTTTTTCTGCCGTATTGGGTGGGTTGTTCGTTTGGTTTTTTAAGACAGCCGCGGAAAAAGCAACGTCAGGGGTGCCTGGCTTGGCGCAAAATTTTGCAGAAATGCTAATCGAATTTATTGATACACAAGTTAAAGATAGCTTTCATGGGAATAGTAAGTTAATCGCTCCTTTGGCACTTACAATATTTTGCTGGGTTTTTCTATGGAATTTCATGGATATGTTCCCTGTTGATTTATTGCCATTGATTGGATCGTTAATGGGTATAGATTATCTTCGGGTTGTACCTAGTACTGATTTGAATGCAACTTTTGCAATGTCCATATCTGTATTTTTTCTAATTATTTTTTACAGCATAAAAATCAAAGGCCCTGTGGGCTTTGCTAAAGAGTTAATGTTTCAGCCATTTGGTCCTTGGTTATTGCCATTTAATCTTTTATTAAAGCTTGTTGAAGAAATAGCAAAGCCAATCTCTTTGGCATTGCGGCTTTTTGGTAATTTGTATGCTGGTGAATTAATATTTATTTTGATAGCTTTGTTGCCTTGGTATATTCAGCCTGTGTTGAGTTTTCCATGGGCTATATTTCACATTTTAATTATTACTCTTCAAGCATTCATTTTTATGGTCTTGACTGTTGTCTATTTAAGTATGGCGCACGAAGATCATTGATTTTGTTCAATTTTTTATAACTTAACTACATACGATTGGGGGTATTATGGAAATCGCACGATTGATTGCTGATGTGCAAGGTTTGACTGCTATTGCAGTAGGCTTGGTTTTGGGTTTAGGTGCATTAGGAACAGCGATAGGTTTTGGTCTGTTGGGTGGAAAGTTTCTTGAAGGTGCGGCTCGTCAGCCGGAATTAGTGCCTATGTTACAAGTGAAAATGTTTGTTGTTGCCGGGTTGCTTGATGCAGTAACAATGATCGGCGTTGGTTTGGCATTGTTCTTTACTTTTGCAAACCCATTCTTGTCTGCTGTTCAGGCTGCCGCTGCGGGTTAAGATTTAATTTAACTGTCTAATTTTTATAATAGCAACAAGAGGAACGCATCGTGAGTATCAATGCTACTCTGATTGGGCAAATGATTACCTTTGCACTTCTGGTATGGTTTACCATGAAGTACATATGGCCGCCTTTATTTGACTCTTTGGAAGAACGTAAAAAGAAAATTGCTGAAGGATTGGCTGCTGCAGAAAAAGGCCATGAAGAAATACTTTTGGCTGAGAAAAAAGCAAAAAAAGTTTTGAAGGAAGCTAAGGAACAATCTTCAGAAATTGTTACTCTTGCTCAAAAACGTGCAAATGAAATTGTAGAAGAATCAAAAGACACAGCCAAAAAAGAAGGCGAGCGTTTGATCGTAGCTGCAAAAGCACAAATTGAACAAGAGCGTCAGCAAGCTAAAGAAGTATTGCGACATGAAGTTGTCTCGTTAGCGTTGAAAGCCGCAGAGCAGATTCTAGGTGCTGAGATTGATCAAGGTAAGCATCAGGATATTATCAGTAAAGTTTCTAATCAATTAGGTTAAGAGAATGAGCGAACTGGCAACATTGGCAAGACCTTATGCGGCTGCCGTGTTTAAAAGAGCCAAAGAGACCAATACTATTAGTAAATGGTCGGAAACTTTGGCCTTTATAGGGGCTGTTCTTAGTGATGAAAGTATTTCTGGCATAGTTAATAATCCAAAGTTTAGTAACCAACAGGTTTCCAAGCTTATATTGAGTATTAGCGATGGACAACTTGATAAGGAAGGCGAAAACCTTCTCGAATTGCTCATTCACAATAAGCGATTAGTTCTGGTGCATTCTGTTGCAGAAATTTTTGAAACTTATAAGGCAGAATACGAAGGTTATATAGATGTTGATGTTCAAACGGCTTATCCATTTACGGATGCTGTTGAACAGCATCTGATAAATGCTTTAGAAAAAAGTTTGAGCAAGAAAGTAAATATCAAGGTAACAGTGGACGCTTCATTAATTGGTGGCGTTTTAGTACGGGCAGGCGACCGTGTGATTGACGGTTCAATTAAAGGCCAGCTTCAACACATGCAAAAGGCTCTACAGTGAGAGTGAGAAAAAGCACATGCAATTAAACCCATCTGAAATAAGTGATCTGATAAAAAAGAAGATCGAAAACTTTGACTTGAGTGCTGAAGCGCACACAGAAGGTACTGTCGTCAGTGTAACTGATGGTATCGTTAGAGTGCATGGTCTTTCACAAGCAATGCAGGGAGAGATGCTGGAGTTTCCAGGAAATACTTTCGGCATGGCTCTTAACCTAGAAAGAGATTCAGTAGGCGCGGTTGTATTAGGCGCCTATCAGCATATTTCTGAAGGCGACACCGTAAAATGCACCGGCAAGATTTTAGAAGTGCCTGTGGGCGAAGCATTGTTAGGTCGTGTTGTTGATGCCCTGGGTAACCCGATTGATGGCAAAGGTCCAATCGAAACAACGGAAACCTCTCCAATTGAAAAAATTGCGCCAGGTGTAATTGCTCGTCAATCTGTTGATCAACCAGTTCAACTAGGATTAAAGTCAATTGATGCGATGATTCCTGTAGGCCGTGGGCAACGTGAGTTGATCATCGGTGACAGGCAAACAGGCAAAACAGCTATTGCAATTGACGCGATCATTAATCAAAAAGGTACAGGTATTAAATGTATCTATGTGGCTATAGGTCAAAAACGCTCTTCGATTGCAAATGTTGTACGCAAGTTAGAAGAACATGGTGCATTGGCGCATACAATTATCGTTGCAGCTTCAGCTTCAGAGTCCGCCGCGCTTCAGTTCATTGCACCTTATACTGGATGCTCAATGGGCGAGTTCTTTAGAGATCGCGGTGAAGACGCGTTAATTATCTATGATGATTTAACAAAACAAGCATGGGCATATCGCCAAGTATCCTTGTTACTTCGTAGACCGCCCGGTCGCGAAGCCTATCCTGGTGATGTCTTCTATTTGCATTCTCGTCTACTTGAAAGAGCTTCACGAATCAATGCAGACGAAGTTGAAAAGCTAACTGGTGGTAAAGTTAAAGGTAAGACGGGTTCATTAACGGCTCTTCCTATTATTGAAACACAAGGTGGTGACGTTTCAGCTTTCGTTCCTACCAACGTGATTTCAATTACTGATGGTCAGATTTTCTTGGAAAGTAACTTATTCAATGCAGGCATTCGACCAGCAGTAAATGCCGGTTTGTCTGTTTCTCGAGTAGGTGGCGCCGCGCAAACGAAGATTATTAAGAAATTAGGTGGCGGAACTCGGCTTGATTTGGCTCAATACCGTGAATTAGCGGCTTTTGCACAATTTGCATCAGATTTGGACGAAAGTACACGTAAGCAAATTGAGCGTGGGCAGCGTGTTACAGAATTGATGAAGCAAAATCAATATTCCCCCATGTCAGTTGCGCAGATGGCAGTGTCTTTGTTTGCAGCAAATGAAGGGTACCTCGATAACGTTGAAGTAAACAAGGTGCTGGATTTTGAATCGGCCTTGCAATCCTATATGAAGTCAGAACACTCTCCGTTGATGGAAATGATCAATTCAACTGGTGATTTTAATAATGAGATTAGCGGCGGAATTAAAGCTGCAATTGAAAGTTTCATTAAAACACATAGCTGGTAATAGGGTCCTCACATGGCTGTTGGTAAAGAAATACGCACAAAGATCAGTAGTATCAAGAATACTCAAAAGATCACCCGGGCCATGGAAATGGTTGCCGCCAGTAAAATGCGTAAGACAAAAGACAGAATGCAGGCCACTCGCCCATATTCAAAGAAAATTGGGCAGATAATAAAGCATCTTGCTCATGCAAACCCTGAATATAAACACCCGTTTTTGATTAGTCGAGAAACTAAAAGAGTCGGGTTGATTATTATTAGTTCTGATCGTGGTTTGTGTGGAGGCCTAAATTCAAATTTGTTTAGAAAAACAATAAGCAACTTGGTTCAATGGGAAAAAGACGGAATAGAGGTTGATGTCTGTACTGTCGGTACTAAGGCGTTTAGTTTTTTTAGCAGCCTGAAAACCAATTTAGTCGGGCAAGTAAGCAAGTTGGGCGATACTCCTCATTTACAGGATATTGTCGGAATCATAAAAATCATGTTGGATGCATACAATAATGGTCAGATTGACCAGTTGTATATAGCAAACAATGACTTTGTGAATACGATGACGCAACGACCAACTATTCAGCAACTGCTTCCAGTTATCGATAGCGAAACCGAAGAAAAACTAAATAGACATTGGGAT
Organism: Methylobacter sp.; assembly: GCA_028712225.1. Lineage (GTDB taxonomy): Bacteria > Pseudomonadota > Gammaproteobacteria > Methylococcales > Methylomonadaceae > JABFRC01. Next base: position 7,014 of record JAQTQN010000045.1, on the reverse strand, counting down.
TATATTTATGAGCCCGATGCTAAAGAGGTTTTAGATTATCTTTTAGTTCGTTATATCGAATCTATTGTTTACCAAGGCTTGGTTGAAAATAACGCATGTGAGCAGGCCGCCAGAATGGTTGCAATGAAGAGTGCTTCGGATAATGCGGGTAACTTAATTAGTGAGCTGCAGCTTGTATATAACAAGGCCAGGCAAGCAGCTATTACACAAGAAATTTCAGAAATAGTTGCCGGTGCCGCCGCTGTTTAAGCCCAAGCAATCAACATAATTTTAGAGGACAACGCAATGAGTTCGGGTAAAATCGTTCAAATTATCGGTGCAGTCGTTGACGTGGAATTTTCACGTGAGGAACTGCCCAAAGTTTATGACGCTTTAAACGTTGAAAGTAATGGATTGGTGCTGGAAGTTCAGCAACAGTTAGGTGACGGAGTAGTTAGAACAATAGCAATGGGCAGTACGGATGGCTTGAGTCGTGGCTTAACTGTTAATAACACCAATGCACCTATATCTGTTCCTGTGGGTCAAGAAACTCTTGGACGGATTATGAATGTCTTGGGGCAGCCGATTGACGAGAAAGGCCCTATTGGTGAAAAAGTTAAATGGGGAATACATAGAGAAGCTCCAAGTTATGCTGATCAAGCTGCCGCTAATGAACTGCTGGAAACTGGTATTAAAGTTATTGACTTGGTTTGCCCGTTTACTAAAGGTGGAAAAGTTGGACTGTTTGGCGGTGCTGGTGTTGGCAAAACTGTCAACATGATGGAATTGATTCGTAACATTGCTATTGAACATAGTGGTTACTCGGTATTTGCCGGAGTTGGTGAGCGTACTCGTGAAGGTAACGACTTCTATCACGAAATGACCGATTCAAATGTTATTGATAAAGTATCGTTAGTTTATGGACAAATGAACGAGCCACCTGGAAATAGATTACGCGTGGCTTTAACAGGTTTAACCATGGCTGAGTATTTTCGTGACGAAGGTAGAGACGTATTATTCTTCGTTGATAATATTTATCGCTATACACTCGCAGGTACCGAAGTTTCGGCTTTATTAGGTCGTATGCCATCTGCCGTGGGATATCAGCCTACATTGGCTGAAGAAATGGGCGTACTACAAGAACGTATTACATCTACAAAAACAGGTTCGATTACATCAATTCAAGCTGTTTATGTTCCCGCAGATGACCTGACTGATCCTTCACCCGCTACTACTTTTGCGCATTTAGATGCCACCGTGGTGTTGTCAAGACAAATTGCAGAACTGGGTATTTACCCAGCAATTGATCCTTTAGACTCTACAAGTCGCCAGTTAGATCCTCTTGTAATTGGTCAAGAGCATTATGATGTCGCTCGTAACGTTCAAGGTATCCTTCAGCGGTATAAAGAGCTTAGAGACATTATTGCAATTCTTGGTATGGATGAGTTATCTGAAGAAGATAAATTAACTGTATCTAGGGCTCGTAAAATGCAACGGTTCTTATCGCAACCTTTCTTTGTTGCAGAAGTTTTTACCGGTTCACCTGGAAAATATGTTTCATTGAAAGATACTATTGCAGGTTTCAAAGGTATTATTGACGGTGAATACGATGCTATTCCTGAGCAAGCTTTCTATATGGTTGGTACCATTGATGAAGCTCTCGAGAAGGCAAAGGGATTGAAATAAGCTACAAAAATCATAGGTAACATTATGACCATGACTGTACATGTAGATATTGTGAGCGCTGAAAAAGAAATATTTTCAGGATTAGCCGAGATGGTGTTTGCGCCAGCAGAGCTGGGTGAAGTTGGTATTTCACCGCGTCACGCCCCATTAATATCGAGACTGAGACCCGGAGAAGTACGAGTCAAAGTCAGTGATAAAGAAAGTTACCCTTTTTATATATCAGGCGGGATTATTGAAGTGCAGCCTCATATAGTCACAGTTTTGGCTGACAGTGCTATAAGAGCCAAAGACATTGATGAAGCCTCTGCACTTGAAGCCAAGGCCAAAGCCGAAGAAGCTTTAGCTGATAAGACTGGTAAAATAGATTATGCGACTGCTCAGGCACAATTACTTGAAGCTGTAATGCAGCTGAGAACTTTGGACCGATTCAGAAAACGCGGCGAATAGTAGTACTTTGGCCTCGGCCTAAGATTTTAAAGCCTGATAGTGTTGATTCGCTGTCAGGTTTTTTTTTGTCTATGGATGTGAAAATGAATATAACAACGATTATTCTTGCAGCGGGAAAAGGTACCCGTATGCGCTCTCAATTACCTAAGATTCTCCATAAAATTGCCAATAAACCTTTGTTGCAACATGTCTACGATATGAGTAGCACGCTGAAAAACAATAGCATAAAAATTGTTTACGGGCATGGCGCAGATCAAGTCATGGAAACCCTGAAACACCTGGATGCTTGTTGGATAGAGCAAAAGCAACAATTAGGTACCGGTCATGCTGTACAGCAAGTTAGCGAGCAGTTTGCTGATGATGACATTGTGCTTATCCTTTATGGAGATGTGCCGTTATTAAAAATATCGTCTGTTAAGAAATTATTGGCAAATGTTGATCAACAATCTTTAGCGTTGTTAACAGTAAAACTTAACAATCCAAGTGGTTATGGCCGGATAGTCAGAGATACAGCAGGCAAGGTTAAAAAAATTGTTGAGGAAAAAGACGCATCAGTCGATGAAAAAATAATATCTGAAGTTAATACCGGCATTCTGGCGGTATTTGGCGGGCAATTAAGAAAATGGCTGGGGCAGCTTACAAACAATAATGCCCAAGGCGAGTTCTATTTGACTGATATTATTGAAATGGCCGTAGCTGATGGAGTGGATGTTGTTACCAGTCAGCCTGAGACTATAGATGAGGTACTGGGGGTCAATAACCGGTTGCAGCTTAGTCACCTTGAACGGGTCTATCAATTGGAGCAGGCTAATTTATTGATGGAACAAGGAGTCACTTTAATTGATCCGGCCCGCTTCGATTTAAGGGGCACAATTGAAAATCTGGGTCAAGATATAGTCTGTGATGTTAATGTCATTTTTGAAGGCAATAATAGTATTGGTAATAACGTTAAAATAGGTCCGAATGCACTAATAATAAACTCCGTCATTGGCGATAATGTTGAAATTTTTGCGAATTGTGTAATAGAAAACGCTGAGATTGGTGAAGGAAGTAGGATTGGTCCTTATGCCCGGCTACGGCCAGAAACAGTATTAGCTGATCATGTTCATATAGGGAATTTTGTAGAAATCAAAAAATCCTCAGTGGCGCATGGCAGTAAAATAAATCATTTAAGCTATATTGGTGACACTACTGTCGGTAGTAAAGTTAATATCGGTGCTGGCACAATTACGTGTAATTATGATGGCGTAAACAAGTTTAGGACTGTTATTGGAGATGGTGCTTTTATTGGTTCTGATAGTCAATTAGTGGCCCCAGTAACCATAGGTAAAAATGCGACTATTGGCGCGGGGTCGACAATTACAAAAGATAGTCCTGAGAATCAACTTACCTTAAGTAGGGTAAAACAGATTTCTATTGAAGGATGGCAACGACCGGTTAAACAGGAAAAATAATATGTGTGGAATTGTAGGTGGAATCGCGCAACGTAACGTTGTGCCTATTTTGTTAGAAGGCCTGAAACGACTTGAGTATCGAGGCTATGACTCAGCAGGTTTGGCTGTTATCGATGATCAAAAAATTCACCGAAAAAGAGCTTTAGGTAAAGTAAAAGGTCTTGAAATGATGCTGGAAGCTGAACCTATTGCCGGCAACATAGGGATTGCGCATACTCGCTGGGCTACACACGGTAAGCCTAGTACAGCTAATGCTCATCCGCACATTTGCCGTAATAAAGTAGCGGTGGTCCACAACGGGATTATTGAAAATCATGACACACTGAGATCAGACCAATTACAAAATGGGTACATTTTTACTTCTGAAACAGATACAGAAGTCATTGTTCATGAGATTTTCGATGCACTGAACTCAGCAGACACTCTATTAAATGCGGTAAAGCAGACCATAAAAAAACTGGAAGGTGCTTATGCCTTGGGGGTAATGAGTATCGACAGCCCCAATACGCTAATTGCCTGTAGAAAAGGTAGTCCGCTAGTGATTGGCGTTGGAATAGGTGAATATTTCATTGCTTCTGATATTGCTGCTTTACTGCCCGTAACGCAGCGTTTTATCTTTTTAGAAGATGGCGATATAGCCGCCATCACAATAGATGGGCTGGTTATTTACGATATTAATGATAACCACGTAAATCGACCAATTAAGGAAAGCCAATTAAAAGCCGATTCAGTAGATAAAGGCGCATATCGGCATTATATGTTGAAAGAAATCTACGAACAGCCATTTGCTATTTCGCAGGCGTTAGAAGGTAGATTTATTAATAACCGATTGCTTGAAAATGCTTTCGGACATAACGCGACTGAAGTCTTTGACAACGTTAAATCAGTGCAAATCCTGGCTTGCGGCACCAGTTATCATGCCGGATTGGTTGCACGATATTGGTTTGAACAACTCGCTGGTGTGCCTTGTAACATTGAAGTGGCCAGCGAATTTCGATACAGAAACCCGGTATTGGCACCTGATACACTGATAGTCACATTGTCGCAATCGGGCGAAACGGCTGATACTTTGGCGGCATTGCAAGAAGCTAAAAAACTGGGTGGCAAGTATTCACTGGCGATATGTAATGTGCCGGAAAGCTCATTGATTAGAGAGTCTGATTTAGCCTTGTTAACTCGCGCGGGCCCAGAAATCGGTGTGGCCTCAACCAAAGCATTTACTACTCAACTGGTCACATTGATGATGTTGGTCATCGCTTTGGGCAGAAGATTTCAATTAACAGAATCGCAAGAGCAAAAAATTACGTCTGAGTTGTTTGCTTTACCCGGTAAAGTTGAAAAAGTTTTGCAACTTGATGAGCAAATAAGTGTACTGGCAGAACAATTTGCCGAAAAACAGCATGCATTATTTTTGGGCAGAGGCACCCAATACCCGATTGCTATGGAAGGTGCGTTAAAGTTAAAGGAGATTTCATATATTCATGCCGAAGCTTATCCCGCCGGTGAACTAAAGCATGGTCCCCTAGCTTTAATTGATGCGGACATGCCGGTAATCGTTGTGGCGCCAAATAACAGTTTATTGGAAAAATTGAAATCCAATATGCAGGAAGTCAGTGCCAGAGGCGGACAGCTGATTGTTTTTATGGACGAAACATTGGGATCATCCAATGATACTAATGTGCAGATTATCAAAGTGCCGCAAGTTGAAAATGAAATTGCCCCTGTCGTGTACACCATACCTTTACAGTTATTGTCCTACTACGTTGCGGTATTAAAAGGTACGGATGTCGATCAACCTAGGAATTTGGCGAAATCGGTCACAGTGGAATGATTTCTCGGTAAAAATGCTTTCGATTTGCGAGAGAGTAATAAAGATTCATACCGTAAACCCCGACATCCATTCTCATTTCTTTTGCGGCATAGAACCGAAAGGGCATGATACGGCTTGCGGCAGCATCACCCCACAGTAAAAACAACGAGGGAATCATCGTGATGATACCAAGTATCGTGCCGCAATTCCCTCTGGTACTACCATGTCTGCAGTCATTAGAAAACAAAGAAGCCAGTAATACGCTTCGTGTAAGGCAGCACCTGCGAGATATATTCATTATCAGCAGATGCGCACTGGCAATATAAACGCAGGTCGCGCCGCATAAGCGCATCGAGTTGAATTGCCGACAGTTTCGAAGTGGATACTTCTGACGCTAGTAATTTGTTATCGACGCATATATTGCGGTTCAAGTCGCAACACAATTTTGAGGATCAGCTGCAAAGGTTAGAAATAAAACTATTGAAGCCCTCTTTACGGTGGCCGAGTAAGTTACCGGCAGAAATTGTGTGGTGGAGACGGGGTTGTAGGTGTGTCGCATCCTAAATCCAAATTAGCAGGCAAAGGTCGGTTGACCCCAGATTCCGTATCCCATTGGGCGGAAAGAATTCATGCAAGGATGACATGAATGCTATATTCACGCTTGCTATGTATTGATTCTAACGCCTATAACCAAGGTACATTTATCAGCTGCCGATTGACAGAATTAGCGAACGCATAAGTAATATCTAACCAGGCAACTACCAGAAACTCGATTACATTGTATTAATCTCCGGCATGTCCACAACACAGTCGCCGTCCCACACATTTAATTCATGAACAAAATAACATCCGTAGTCCTATGCCTGTTCTTGGTACACCCCCGTTTGGCTTGCGCAGAAGACCTGCTGACCATCTATCAACAGGCGATAGACGCTGACCCGACCTTAAAAAGTGCCGGCATAAAAACCGAAATAGGCGCCGCCCAAAAAGGCCAGGCCTTGGGAGAAATGCTGCCGCAAGTAAGCGCTAGCGCCAATTGGTCCGCCAACAACCAGCGACAGTCCGGATCAACAGCAGCCAATACCTCAAACTATCACGGCACCCGCTACACCCTGTCCTTAACTCAATCCGTGATAGATTTTGCCAAATTCTGGAACTGGCGCAAAGCGCAAGAAATTGAAGATCAATACAACTCGGAATTGACTGAAGCCCAGCACACCTTGATGTTTCATGTTGTCGAAAAATACTTTGGCGTGCTGGAAGCCGAAGATCAACTGTCTTTTTTGCAAACAGAACAACTGGCGACTGAAAAACAACTTGAACAAGTCAACAGACAATACGCAAAACTATTGGTCAAAATCACCGACCTCTACGACCTGGAAGCCCGGCTTGATCAAATAAAAGCCTCGGAAATTGAAGCCGAAACCAGCCTGACCACTGCTATAGAAAGCCTCAAGGAACTCACCAACGCCACGCCAGTCTCACTTCATAAACTACGTGACAGTATCGAATACAAACATCTGGAAGGTAATCTTGAGGACTGGATAGCCGTCGCCAAAAGCGAAAACCCCACACTGGCCGCGCAGCTTCATACTATAGAAGCCGCCGGCAATGATGTCGCCGTGCAAAAATCAAGAT
>JAQTQN010000044.1:11579-15809 GCA_028712225.1 Methylobacter sp. | reverse complement strand
CCCTGAAACGATTTGGTTTGGCCGCTGACAGAGCCGACTGCGGTGTTATTAGACTTGGTTACCTCTGAATCCAGGTAGGCATAAGTCACCGACACATCCCAGCGCGGTAAGATTTCGCCCGCCAGTCCCAACTCAAAGCCATCGGTGCGTTGCTCGCCAGACAATATCTGTAGATTCGGGTCGAGCGGTGAGGTGGTGCGGGCATTGGTTTTTTCCAGCCTGAACAAGGCGGCGGTGGCTGACAAACGATTATCGAAAAAGTCCAGCTTGGCGCCGATTTCGTAATTGTGGTTTTGCTCCGGCGGCAAATTGACGTTGTTGGCCGACAAACTCAAACTTTCGGCGGAAGGATTGAAGGATTTACCGTAACTGAAATAGTAGGACTGTGCTTTGGTGGGTTGCCAGACGATGCCGCCGCGCGGACTCCATTGATCGACACTGCTTTCAAAGTTGGCGACACCCAAGCGGTCTTCCTGCTGGGCTTCAAAAACATCGTAACGGGTACCGGCCAACAGTTTCCACTCGGGGGAGATTTCGAACTGATCAAGCACATAACCGGCATAGGTTTGCGCGTGAGTCGCGCGGTTGGTAGCCAGAACGCCGCTAAAATCGTCGGCTAAAATTGCAGTACTGCGTGCCGATACCGGGTTGAATATTGAAATCGGAAAAGTGGTGCTTGTGCCATTGGCCCTGAAGGAATTCTTGGACTTGAAATCGTAGTCTTCCCAACCGAACTCGCTGCCGAACATCAAGGTATTGTTAAAGCCGAACAGCGGTTTTTTAAACACGAAATCGGTCTGGTTGTAGACGTTTTCCTGGGTATTAAGGCGCAAAGCTTGGGTACGGTTAATGGTGGCATTCAATCCGCTACCGGTAGCGGCACCGCTGAATAAATGTGTCAGGTATTTCCGCTCATATTCACCGACACGGACACTGTTTTTCACCGAAAAGTCCGAGTTGAACCGATGCGTTAGCGCTACGGTGGCAACGTTGACATCGGTGTCCATCAAGCGATTATCGGCAAAACCGTAAAATGTGTTAATCGGGACATCGGCGGGCCTGCCTTTGTACATTGGCACGCCATAGTCGAACACGCCTTCTTCCTCTTGGTGCAGCAGATTCAAAGACAGGTCGGTATCCGGCGTCAGTTTCAGTGCAAACGAAGGGGCGATGCCCCAGCGATTGGTTGAATTGTAGTCACGGAACGAACCGGCATCCTGGTACATGAAATTGAGTCGTGCAGACAAATCTTTATAGGCTGATTCCGCGTCGAGCGAGGTGCGTTTGAAATCGTAAAGACCGTAAGTAAAGCCGCCGCTAATGCCGGTTTTACCGGTTGGTTTTTTTGCCACTTGATTGATCACGCCGCCGGTGGCGCCACGTCCGAACAGAATCGACGAGGCGCCTTTGAGCACTTCAGCTCTCTCGATAAAAAAGGTATCGCGATTGTACTGGCCGTTATCTTTGACGCCATCCAGGTACTGATCAGAGCTGGCGGCAAAACCGCGTAAAGTGATCGAATCGCCGGTGCGTCCGCCTTCGCCTGCGGCAATGGTCAGGCCGCTAACGTTTTTCAATGCATCGCGTAGGCTGAAGGCATTTTGCGACTGGATCAATTCTTTTTTTACCACGCTGACCGATTGCGGAATATCGCGAAGCGCCATTTCCGTCTTACTGCCGGTGCTGGACGTCTCGGCTTTGAAGCGGTTGGCTTGTTTCTCACGGTTGGCTTTGACCTTAACGTCTTTCAGGATGATTTCCTGCTCTTCATTCGCTGCGGGTTCTTCAATCGGCTCGGCCGCCATCGCCATCCCGCTTAATGCCGCCCCCAGCGGCAACAAAGCCCCCAATCGCCATTTGGATTTTCTGCTCGAATTATTGTTAGACATACGTTTCCCACTATTTAGCTTGAGTAAAAATTGTTGGCTGCCTGGCGGGAAACGCTGGGTGGCTGGTTGATTGTTATGGTTTGTTAGTTTCAGGCTCTGAAACAAAACCGATACGGGTAACGCCTGCTTTGGCGGCATCGGCCAGGGTTTCGGCGACAAGCCGGTACGGCGCGGCCTGGTCGGCCCTGATATGCAATTCCGGCTGCGGCGTTTGTTCGGCGATTTGTTGCAGACGTTGTTGCAACTCGTCGCGCGATACCGGTGTTTCGTTCCAGAACAATTGCTCGTCAAGCTTTATGGACAAGGCAATATGTTCGGTTTTGTCAGACTGCGCCTGGCTGCCGGTTTTCGGTAGGTCGATTTTTACCGTGTGCGTCATCATCGGTGCGGTGATCATGAAAATGATCAGCAATACCAGCATCACGTCGATCAGCGGCACCATGTTGATTTCCGCAACCGGGTGGGTGTTTTTGCTTTGATCAAAACCGCCGAATGCCATTACACACCTCCGGAGTTAAGCGGCACTGTGGCACCGGTGGTGAGGAAGGCAAACAAGTCGTGGGCAAAAGCATCCAGCTTGGCCAGCACCAGCCGGTTAGAGCGGGAACAATCGTTGTAAGCCAGTACCGCTGGAATGGCGACGGCCAAGCCCAGCCCGGTCATAATCAAGGCTTCACCGACCGGACCGGCAATTTGATCGAGCGTACCCGAGCTACCCTGGCCGATACCAATCAATGCGTGGTAAACACCCCAGACCGTGCCGAACAGGCCGACAAACGGTGCGGTGCTGGCAATCGAGGCCAATGCAGTCAGGCCCCATTCCAGTTGCGCGGTTTCCTCGTCGATCACACGTCGCATGGCGCGGGTTAAAAATTCCGGCGCGGAACCGGCTTCATGCAGGCGGTGCGCGCCATGTGCGGCGTGGTGCCGGGAGGCGGTAATGGCATGGTAAGTCAAATGCGCAAACGGTTCGCTGGCAGGGTGTTGATTCAGCGATTGCGCGACATCGTCCAGCGAAGCGGCATCCCAGAAACTGTTTAAAAAGTGCTCGCTACGGAGGCGCGCCTGCCTGCCTTGCCAAGCCTTGATGACAATAAAATACCAGCTGGCCATCGACATGCTGATCAGCAAGCCAAACAGGAACAAGCCGACCGTATCGTTTTGCGCTAAAAAATGTTTGAAATCCATACGTTTATCCTTCAAGTGAAAATGCAACGGGTACTACAACCGAGGCCGATACTTTTTGTTCGCCGCGTTGGGCCGGCACGAAGCGCCAATTTTTAACGGTATCCAGCGCAGCCTGATCCAGGCGATCAAAACCGCTGCTTTTACGCAGTACCACTTGGGCGACCGTACCGTCGGTATTGATCATGGCGCGAAGCAATACACGGCCTTGTTCGCCGAGTTCGCGAGAAGCGGGGGGATAGTCCGGTGCCGGGTTGTTCAAATAGTCGGCATTGAGATGCGGCAGCGTGACCGGCGCATCGTCGGCACTGCTTGATGCTGATGTCGTGGCAGGTGCCGGATTGGCAGCCGCAACAGTCGCGGCCGGAACAGGTGGTGTTTCTAATGGTTTGGTAATCGTAGCTTCCGCTGCCGTGCTGGAGGTGGCGATGACCGGTTTTGGGGGGATAATCGCCACTTTTCGAGGTTGCACCTTGGGTTTGACGGCTGGTTTTACTGTTTTCGGGGTTGGTTGCGACGGCGGCTTAACCGGTTCCGCCTGGGATTGTGAATTGCTAAGCCATTCGACCATGATGGGTTGCGGCGGCGTGACAGCGTCCTGCTTTTCGGTGACCGGTGCCGTGAAAAACCATAGCAGATGCAGTGCCAGAGTTAGCGAAATACCGAACAAAGCTTCACGGCGATTGATGGGGCTATGGAAATTCGACGTGTGCCGTTTAGTGGGATTGTTTTGGCCAATTGCTAAGCTGTTTGTGCTATTAGCATTAACGACGGTAAGCAATCCGGCAGCGGCTATTTTGCTGCTTGGAATCGTCGTGGGATTTTGAGCTGCGGCTGCCGGAAAATCCATTAATTTAAAAGAATGTACTGACATAGCCATACCTCGTGCTGAGTAAAGGTTGGCTGGCTTCCTGGCCCGGGAGGGCTGAGTGGCTGGCTGTACCGCTGAATCGGGTTAATCTATTTAGTCAAAATCAGTTTGCCGTTGCTGGTGATGCGGAGACGGTAGTCATCCCCCTGGTGTTCGATAACAATTTCATTTTGCGTGCCGAACAACAGTCGGCTGTTAAACCGGAGTTTGTCGGCAGCAAGTTCACGCTCGCTTTGTGGCTCGGCTAAGTCGGCTGTCGGATTGTTAGGTGGATTTTTCATGAGT
>JAQTQN010000044.1:0-11479 GCA_028712225.1 Methylobacter sp. | reverse complement strand
GTTATCGCTACGCCTTCAGTTTCCAGAAAATCCAGCGCAAACTTGAAGCTGTCGTCGGTAAATTTGCTGCAATTGGCATAGATGTAAAATGCACCTTCGGGTTTAACTGGGCAATCAAAACCAAGTGCCAATAATCGTTGATAAAGAAAATCGCGCCTTTGTTCGAATTCATGCCGCCTGAGTTCAAGCAGATCTATCGTGCCAGGCTCAAACGCTGCCAGTGCGGCATATTGTGAGACTGTCGATGTGGCAATAAATATGTTCTGTGCCAGCTTTTCGGTTGCTTCAACATACGCATCAGGAACCACCAGCCAACCCACGCGCCAACCGGTCATGCCAAAATATTTCGAAAAACTATTGATGACAAAGACGTTATCGCTGAACTCCAGTGCGGTACTCGCTTGGGTGCCATAAACCAAGCCGTGATAGATTTCATCAGAGTAAAAACAGCCACCCAATTCAGTCACTGCGTGAACGGCCTGTTTTAAAGCGAGTGGTGAAATCAGGGTGCCGGTTGGATTGGAAGGTGAGGCGATCAACGCTCCACGGGTATTTTTTGTCCAATGTTGCTGAATCAGGTCGGCGGTTATTTGATACTGCGTTTGAGCATCAACGGGAATGGTTTTTGCCTTGCCTGCAAATAGACTGGCAAAGTTGCTATTACAGGGATAGCAAGGATCCGCCATCAGTAGCTCTTCACCTGGATTTAGACTGACACCCAGTGCTAATAACAGCGCGCCTGAGGCACCGGGGGTGATGAAGATGCGATGCTTGGCAACTGATACGCCATAGCGTTGTTGATAAAAATCAGCAATTTTTTCACGCAATTCCGGAAGGCCTGCGGCCGCGGTATATTTCACTTGGCCGGTCTGTAAGTGTTTGATACCGGCGTCAATAATGGGTTGCGGTGTAGCAAAATCCGGTTCGCCAATTTCCATATGAATAATATTTTTGCCTTGTGCTTCTAATTGCTTGGCACGTTGCAGTAACTCCATTACATAAAACGGTGAAATCTCGTGGATTCGATTTGCTACTTGGTGTTCTAACATGTCAGGCCTTGAATTTATAAAGCTTCCGATCATATCAATAAACCTTGCTATCAATTTACTATTCTGCTAAAAATGCGCGGTTTTTAACCTTGCCTTGGGAGTTAATGGATGACTGATAATTCTAAAGCCGTTGCATCACCTTTTAGTTTTGCGCCTTATATAGAAAAAAACGGTGAAGAATACATGAATGGGCCTCAATTGAAGCATTTTGAGACCATTTTAAAAAACTGGAAGTCTGAATTAATGCATGAAGTCGATCGCACTGTGCATCATATGCAGGACGATGCCTCTAATTTTCCTGATCCTAATGACAGAGCGTCACAAGAATCTGAATTCAGTTTGGAATTAAGAACGCGTGATCGCGAACGTAAGCTCATCAAAAAAATTGATGAAGCACTGAAATCTATTGAAGCAGGCGACTATGGTTTTTGTGAGTCTTGCGGCATAGAGATTGGTATTCGTCGCTTGGAAGCTAGACCAACAGCGACATTATGTATCGATTGCAAAACCCTTGATGAGATTCGCGAAAAACAAATGGGCTAAGTTCTCTTGTTGTGTCTGACGCACAACTATATGTAGGCCGGTTTGCCCCGTCTCCAACCGGCCCGTTGCATGTAGGCTCAATTTACACTGCCCTGGCAAGCTTTCTTGATGCTCGCTCCCATCAGGGCCAATGGCTGTTACGCATTGATGATCTTGACACTACTCGCAACATCAAAAATTCCGCTGATAACATACAGACAACCCTGGAGACATTTGGGTTGACTTGGGATCAAGCGGTTTATTATCAAAGTCAGCACCTTAGTGACTATCACGAATTTCTTGCCGAGTTAAATCACCAACAGTTACTTTACCCCTGTAGTTGTAGCCGTAAGACTTTGTCTGCTTTGCCATCTGATATTTATCCTGGCTTGTGTCTGAATCAACAGGTGTTACCTGGTACACCACATGCAATACGCATCCAAACCGATCAACGTATTATTGCCTTCGACGATGAGTTGCAAGGCCTTATTACACACACTCTGGCTGAGCAACATGGCGATTTCATATTAAAGCGCAAAGACCTGGTCATCGCTTACCAATTTGCGGTAGTCGTTGATGACTACTTGCAAGGCGTCAATCATGTGGTCCGAGGCTGCGATTTACTTGATGTCACGCCCAGGCAAATCTATTTACAGCAAGTGTTTAAATTCATTACGCCCAGCTACATGCATGTGCCCGTGATTGTCGATGCCGAAGGTCATAAGCTCAGCAAGCAAACATTGGCTCAGGCGGTAGATACCCACTCTCCCAGTCAGTTGATTTTTAAATTGCTGGGATTATTAAAACAACACCCACCTATTGAATGCCAAAATGCGCCAGTCAGCGAACTTCTCGATTGGGCACAACAGCATTGGAACCCAGCGGCCTTAAAAGGTACTGTGCAATTGGTTGTGGCAGGCTAGTTGCCGTCTTTCCAAAATCAGGATAAATCATGTCAGATAATAAAGTGTATGCCGTAAGTCCTAGCGTTGCCGCCAACGCACACATTACTGCCGACAGCTATAAAACTATGTATAAGCAGTCAATAGATGACCCTGAAGCGTTTTGGGCGGAACAAGCCGAGCAGTTTTTAGACTGGAGCAAGCCTTGGCATACGGTCATGGATTGTGACTTTGGTAAAGGTCATATTCGCTGGTTTGATGGCGGCGAACTTAACGTTAGTGTTAATTGTGTAGACAGGCATTTGGCAACCCGCGCTGATCAGGTCGCAATTATTTGGGAAGGTGATAATCCTACGCAGGATAAAAAAATAACTTATCGGCAATTGCATGAGCAAGTCTGCCGATTTGCTAATGTCTTAAAGAATTTAGGTGTCAAAAAAGGCGACCGCGTTTGTATCTATTTACCGATGATTGCCGAAGCGGCTACCGTGATGTTGGCATGTACCCGTATCGGTGCTGTGCATTCCATCGTTTTTGGCGGGTTTTCTGCCGATGCCTTAAAAGACCGGATTATCGATGCCGACTGTCGCTACGTAGTTTGTGCTGATGAGGGTTATCGTGGCGGCAGAACTCTTCCCATAAAAGCCAATGTCGACCAGGCTGCGGCAGGTTGCCCGCAGTTGGAAAAAGTTATCGTGATAAAAAATACCGGTAATCCCGTTGCTTGGCATGAGCCACGCGATGTCTGGTATCACGACGCAATGGCAACGGCATCAAGTGATTGCCCCGCTGAGTCGATGGCTGCGGAAGATCCGTTATTCATCTTATATACCTCAGGTTCCACTGGTAAACCCAAAGGTGTGGTACACACTACCGGCGGCTATTTGCTGTATGCCGCGATGACCCACAAATATGTGTTTGATTATCACGATGGCGATATTTACTGGTGTACCGCCGACATAGGCTGGATTACCGGTCACTCGTATATGATTTACGGGCCGTTGTGTAATGGCGCGACTACGTTAATGTTTGAAGGCGTGCCTACTTATCCTGAAGCGGATCGATTCTGGCGCGTTATTGATAAGCATCAAGTGACTATTTTTTACACTGCACCCACGGCCATCCGTGCGTTGATGGCGCAAGGTAATGAGTTTGTCACTCGCACCGATCGCAGCAGTTTGCGATTGCTGGGTAGCGTTGGCGAACCGATTAATCCGGAAGCATGGGAATGGTACTACCACGTCGTTGGTGAAGCGCGTTGTCCAATTGTTGATACGTGGTGGCAAACAGAAACCGGCGGTATTTTGATTACGCCGTTGCCAGGAGCCATTGCTTTAAAGCCCGGCTCGGCGACATTGCCGTTTTTTGGCATAAAGCCGGAGATTGTTGATAACGAGGGGCGTGTTTTAGAAGGCGAATCTGAAGGTATTTTAGTGATTGGCCGCTCTTGGCCTGGTCAAGCACGCACTATTTATGGTGATCATCCACGCTTTATCGACACGTATTTCAAAAATTATCCCGGCTATTATTTTGCCGGTGACGGTGCGCGTCGGGATAAAGACGGCTATTACTGGATTACCGGGCGTGTTGATGATGTGCTCAATGTTTCCGGACACCGAATGGGTACTGCAGAAATTGAAAGCGCTTTAGTGCTGCATGAACATGTTGCCGAAGCAGCCGTGGTCGGTTATCCGCACAACATTAAGGGGCAGGGTATCTATGCCTATGTCACGCTCAATGTTGGTGTAGAACCTTCCGAGCAGCTACAGCAGGAATTGATTGAACTGGTCAGAAAAGAAATTGGCCCGATTGCGCATCCTGACATCATCCAATGGGCGCCGGGATTACCGAAAACCCGCTCCGGTAAAATTATGCGACGTATCTTACGTAAAGTGGCGGCTAACGAAATTGATAGTTTGGGTGATACGTCGACCTTGGCGGATCCTTCCGTCGTCGATGAAATTATTGATCATCGGGCTAATAAATAAATTAGATATTCGAGTCTGATTTTGGCTTTGCGCAGATTTTCTCGGCATCGTTTGGCAGTAATGGACAGGCTGAAGCGTGTCGCGTTATATGCCGCCTATGGTTTTGTGTTGTCATCAGTGGGCTTGTGTTTACTATTCCGCTGGGTGCCGCCACCAACATCGATGTTCATGTTCTATCGGCATATTGAAGATTTGGCCGATAAAGGCACTTTTAAACACATTGAATACCATTGGGTTAGTGCCAAAGCCATCTCCCCGAATATCGGGTTGGCTGTAATCGCAGCCGAAGACCAGCGTTTTTTTCAGCATTCAGGGTTTGATTTGCATGCCATTCAATCGTCAATTGATGTTTATATGGATGGCGGTAAGCTCAGAGGTGCCAGTACCTTGTCGCAGCAAGTGGCTAAAAATTTATTCCTGATTCCGTCTAAAAGTTTTATTCGTAAAGGGCTGGAAGTCTGGTTTACAGTTTTGATTGAAGTGTTGTGGAGTAAAGACCGGATCTTGGAGGTATATTTGAATATCGCCGAATTTGGTGATCATTTGTTTGGCGTTGAAGCTGCCGGCCAAAATTATTTTGGTAACTCAGCCAAACAATTAAGTCGCCCGCAAGCGGCGTTACTGGCAGGAACGTTGCCCAACCCCATTGTTCTGCAAGCCAGGCGACCATCAAGCTATTTACTGAGGCGACAACATTGGATTCTTCGGCAAATGCAAAATTTAGGTGCAACAAGTTATCTAAAAAGCCAGTGAACTTTATGAACTCAGTTGATTTATAACGCTATAATATTCACAAAAATCAAGTACGCCCGTACAAAGTTATCTAAAACCGAGATTGATCAATCATGACCATGTATATCACCCATTTTAAACACCGTCTTTTAATCAGCAGCCTAGCGATTTCAGCCGCTTTATCCGGTTGTGCCACTACCGGCGAAGAGGTGAAAAATGAGGATCCCTGGCAAGGGTGGAATAAAGGCACTCAATCGTTTAACGATAAAGTCGATGATGCGGTGCTGAAACCTGTGGCAAAAGGCTATTTAAAAGTGACTCCGGATCCGGTTGATCAAGGGATTACTAACTTTTTTAGCAATCTTAATGACATCGGTGTGACAGTTAATGACTTCTTACAATTTAAACTGACTCAAGGTGGGATGGACGCCAGTCGTTTTCTGATCAATACCACAGTCGGCGTTGCCGGTATTTTTGATGTGGCGAAGATGATTGATTTGCCTAAACACAATGAGGACTTTGGTCAGACTTTGGGTTTTTGGGGTGTACCTTCTGGTCCTTATTTGGTGTTGCCATTTATGGGGCCTAGTTCTCCTCGTGAAGCCGTTGGCAGCATTGGCGATGCGTTATTAAATCCCCTTACTTACACCTTTGCTTTTGCTGGCGCTGGCGCAGCCGTGAGTGCAATTAATGTCGGCGCAAAAGCAGTTGATGTTACCGATACGCGCGCAGGATTATTAACTACCGAAAAAATTGTTGATGAAGCTTCGCTAGACCGCTATGGCTTTATTAAGAATTCTTATCAGCAGCGTCGCGAAAGTCTGGTGCATGACGGCAATATGGCTGAAGAAGACGAAGTGCAGTTAGAGGATCTTGATGAGCCGTCATCTTCAAGTCCTGCTAAAAAGCCTGTGGTCTCCAATCAAAACGTTAAAACACAAAATAGTACTTCAACGCCAGTTATCGATAACTCTGGATTGCCGCCAGTAATTGATAACTCTAAACATATGTTGGAGTTATCTGCGCCTGACAAATAATTAAGCTGCATCAGCCAAAGATGACCTGCTTTTAATGTGATCATCTTTGGCTTTTCTTCTAAGTAAAGATTGGTAGTAATTGTTAGTGCCAAGATTACTTTAGCTATTACTGATAAAGAACATTTTTAATGTCAAAACAACCTCCTTTGCGTCTGGAACATGATCATCAACAATGTGTCAGTAAGGCTTTAGGCACTGCCGAGCAGTTATGTATACTTCGCGGTGTGCAACTTACTCCCATTCGTCATCAGGTATTGGAGTTGATCTGGGATAGTCATAAAGCTGTTAAGGCGTATGAGTTACTAGATCGCATTAGGCCGCTTCAGCAAGCAGCAAAGCCCGCAACAATTTACCGAGCCCTGGATTTTTTGATTGAACAAGGCCTGGTTCATCGTGTTGAAAGTTTAAATGCGTTTGTCGGATGTCGATGTTCAGAAAAACAGCATGAGCAATTGTTGTTAATTTGTAAGCAATGTCAGGAAGTTGAAGAGCGATCTGCTGTCGAAGTGATGAAAACGCTTGCGCAAGAAGCTGAGCGGGCGGGATTTTTAATTCATAGCAAAGCGGTTGAAATTCATGGTATTTGTGCCAAATGCACAAGTAAATTCCAGTTATAACCCTTTCAATCGGTATTGGAATCAGCTATTAATATTGCCGCGCTATCACTGATATATAACTATAAAAAGATTTCAGACAGGCGGGTATTCTTTATATTACTGAGTTTTGTAAAGAAATAGGTTGCTAAACTCAGTAATGTCTTTATAATACATCAAATCAATCGCGGGGTGGAGCAGCTTGGTAGCTCGTCGGGCTCATAACCCGAAGGTCGTAGGTTCAAATCCTGCCCCCGCTACCACATTTAGAAACCCCTTTATGGGGTTTTTTATTTTCTGGACTTCCGGATGGTGTCCAAAAAATAAGTTAATGGAAGAGCCGTTGGCTCTTTTTTTATGTGCAAAATTTAATGAGGTCGCAATGAAACAGGCTCCCGAGCATTTAAGTGCGTTAATTGAGCCGATTGTTGAGGGGTTGGGTTACGAATGTGTTGGCATTGATTATAACCCTCACCCAAAGCACGGATTATTAAGAATATATATAGATAGCGAGAAGGGAATTCTCGTTGAAGATTGTACAAAAGTTAGTCATCAGATTAGCGGTGTATTGGATGTGGAGGATCCTATTCCCGGTAATTATCAGTTAGAGGTGTCTTCGCCAGGCGAGGACAGGCCATTCTTCAAAGTGAGTCAATTTGAACGCTTTATCGGCAATACGGTGTTAGTTAATCTATTCAAAACTATTGATGGCCGAAGAAAGATTACTGGTGTGATCAAGCAAGTTGATGGCGACGTTATTACCTTGCAAGACGGTGAACAGATTTTTGAGGTGGCTTTTGCGGCGATGAGTAAAGCTCGCTTGGTCCCTGAGTATTTAATTGAAAAAGGAGGGCGCAGTGGCAAATAAAGAAATTTTGTTGGTAGCAGAAGTTTTTTCCAACGAGAAGGACATCGATAAAGAGGCGGTT
Source organism: Methylobacter sp. (assembly GCA_028712225.1). Taxonomy (GTDB): domain Bacteria; phylum Pseudomonadota; class Gammaproteobacteria; order Methylococcales; family Methylomonadaceae; genus JABFRC01. The sequence continues at coordinate 3,727 of JAQTQN010000044.1, read as the reverse complement.
TTTCAAGCGATAGAGTCAGCATTGGAAGCAGCCACAATTAAGCGTCATGCCAATCAAATAAAAACTCGTGTAACAATTGATAGAAAAACTGGCGATTACACTACTTACCGTTGTTGGGATGTAGTTGATGCAAATGATAAAATTGACGGTGATGTTGAATTTCCCGAAACGCAGATTTTGCTTGAAGTCGCAAGATTGGATAACCCTAATGTTCAAGTAGGGGATGTCGTTGAAGAAGAAATTGAATCCGTAGATTTTGGACGTATTGCTGCGCAAACTGCTAAGCAAGTGATTATTCACAAGGTGCGCGAAGCTGAGCGTAAGAAAATCGTCGACGCCTATAAAAGTCGCGTGGGCGAGCTGATTACCGGCATTGTCAAACGTATAGAAAAAGGTAGCATTTACCTTGACTTGGGCGGGCATGTCGAAGCTTATATTGCTAAGGAAGATATGATTCCTCGTGAAGCTGTTCGCATCGGCGACAGAATTAGGGGTTATTTAAAAGATGTTCGATTAGAGCCGCGCGGCCCCCAATTGTTTGTAAGTCGGACTGATGCCCAGCTATTGGTTGCTCTTTTTAGATTGGAAGTGCCCGAGGTTGGCGAAGGTTTGATTTCAATCATGGGCGCAGCAAGAGATCCAGGTTCCAGGGCGAAGCTGGCGGTAAAAGCCAATGATCCAAGACTTGACCCGGTTGGCGCTTGTGTTGGCATGAGAGGCTCAAGAGTTCAGACGGTTTCCAATGAATTGGCTGGCGAGCGCGTTGATATTATTCTCTGGAATCCAAGCGAAGCCCAGTTTGTGATTAATGCCATGTCACCTGCAGAAATTGAGTCCATAGTCATTGATGAAGACAAACACAGCATGGATTTAGCCGTAAGCTCAGATAATTTGTCACAGGCAATAGGCCGTGGCGGTCAGAATGTTCGGCTTGCTAGTCAGTTGACTGGTTGGGAGTTAAATGTTTTAGATGCGTCTAAAGCAGAAGAAAGCAGTGAGGCTGAAGCTGAAAAAATTATTCAAATGTTCATGGCTCAGCTTGATATTGATGAAGATATTGCATCAATTCTAGCCGAAGAAGGCTTCAATACGGTTGAGGAAATCGCCTATGTACCAGTCAGTGAAATGTTGGAAATTGAAGGTTTTGATGCTGATTTGGTTGACGAGTTAAGAACTCGTGCCAAAGATGCTTTATTGATTAGCGCTATTGCCGCCGAAGAAAAAATTGAAACTGCTGAGCCTGCACGAGACTTGCTAGAAATGGCGGGGATGGACAGAGACTTGGCTTATGAGATGGCTGGACGGGGAATTATCACAATGGATGATTTGGCCGAGCAATCGGTAGATGATTTGTTGAGTTTATCCAATGTGGATGAAGAGCGTGCGGCTAAATTGATTATGAAGGCCCGCGAGCCTTGGTTTGCTGAGGCAAAAAGCGAGTAGGAAAGGGGTTACAGATGAGCAATAAAACAGTACAACAATTAGCAGAGATAGTGAAAATTCCTCTGGAAAAGTTATTAGAGCAGCTTAAAGAGGCCGGGCTATCTGCAACCGCCCCTGATGATGTTATTAATGAAGATGAAAAAATGCAGCTGCTTGCGCATTTACGCAAGCGCCATGGCAAAGATGATGAATCTGCTGAAAACTCACCCCGACGTGTCACTCTAAAGCGTAGATCCGTTACTGAATTAAAGCAGTCCAGCGCACCAGGAAGTGGTACTAAAACGATCAGTATTGAAGTGCGTAAACAGAAAACTTATATCAAGCGTGAAGCTGAAGCGGATGAGTCCAAGATAATAAGCGCTGTTAATCCTATTGTTGACGAAGAGCTTGTCAAACAAGCGGAAGAGAATCTTCCGGCTATAGAATCATTGGCACTGCCTGAAATCATAGCTGAAGCCGCCGCTAAGTCTGAAGAAGTGGCAGCACCGCAAGAAGAAAAAACCGAGGTAGTTGTAACTGCCTCAGAAATTGATATTGAGCCTGATGTTGAGGACAAGTTTGGTGTTGTTAAAGTCGATGCTGATGACAAGAAAGTTAAGCAAGACAAGCCTATCAAGACTAAAGAAGCTGAGGAACTTAAAAAGAAACAGCTGGAAAAAGAGCTGCGCTTGGAAGAGTCCATCAAGCGAAACGCCGATAAAGTAAGACAACTGGCCGCAGCTAAAGAACAAACGTTACATAGAAAAAAACAGGAAGATTCAGCACGTGTTGCTGGAAAAGATAATAAGAAAGGCAAGAAAAAAGGCAAAAAAGTAGAACGTGCTGCTACCGTATCTGATGGCAAGCATCAATTTGAAATGCCTGTTGCACCTGCTGTTAAAGACGTTGCTATTCCTGAATCAATTATTGTTTCTGATCTTGCTCAGAAAATGAGTGTTAAAGCGGCGTTAGTGATCAAGCATTTAATGAAGCTTGGAATCATGGCGACAATTAATCAAAGCATTGACCAAGATACGGCTGTCATTCTTGTTGAAGAAATGGGGCATAAAGCTGTCATTCAAAGTGAGGATGATCTCGAGCGGGAAATGCTGGCCGAAGTGATGGGCGAAGAAGAGCATAAAGAATTACCTAGAGCACCTATTGTCACCATCATGGGGCACGTCGATCACGGTAAAACTTCACTGCTGGATTATATTCGTAAAACACGGGTTGCAGCAGGCGAAGCTGGTGGCATTACTCAGCATATTGGTGCTTATCAAGTAGTTACTGATCACGGTTCGGTTACATTTTTAGATACACCCGGCCATGCCGCCTTTACTGCGATGAGAGCGCGTGGAGCTGATGTAACTGACGTGGTTATCGTTGTCGTCGCGGCTGATGACGGTGTGATGCCGCAAACCAGAGAGGCTGTTGAGCATGCCAGGGCGGCAAATGTGCCAATTATTGTGGCGATGAACAAAATTGATAAGCCCGACGCAAATCCTGAGAAAGTTATGCAGGAATTGGCCAACATTAATGTATTGCCGGAAGAATGGGGTGGTGAAGTCCAGTTCCTGAAAATTTCAGCAAAAACCGGTGAAGGTATTGATGACCTGATTGAGGCGCTTATTGTTCAGACAGAAATTCTTGAACTCAAAGCCCCTGTTGATGGTCCAGCCTCAGGCGTTGTTATTGAATCACGCTTAGATAAAGGCCGGGGGGCAGTTGCAACCGTATTGGTTCAAAAAGGCACCCTGGAAAATGGTCAAATGGTCTTGTGCGGTCATGAATTTGGCCGTATCAGGGCGATGTTCAACGAAAATGGCAAGCCAATCAAAGAAGCGGGTCCTTGTGTGCCGGTTGAAATATTAGGCCTGTCCGGTACACCTAACGCTGGCGATGACTTCTTAGTGGTGCAAAACGAACGCGTCGCAAAAGATTTAGCCAAACATCGTGAAGATCGTAAAAAACTTACCAAGCAAGCTGCGCAACAAGCTACTAAGCTCGATGAAGTCTTCTCCAAAATGACTACGGGTGAACTTGCCAGCGTTAATTTGGTGATCAAGACTGATGTTCAGGGTAGTTTGGAAGCATTGCGAGGTTCTTTGACGGCGTTGTCAAATGACGAAGTTGAAGTAAAAGTCATTTTTGGCGGTGTCGGCGGCATTAACGAAGGGGATGTCAATCTCGCTTTAGCGGCTGGAGCTATCTTAATCGGCTTTAACGTGCGTGCTGATGCTACTTCTCGTCGATTAATCGAAGAAAGAGATGTCGATCTGCATTATTACAGCGTGATTTACGATGC
>JAQTQN010000043.1:13467-15866 GCA_028712225.1 Methylobacter sp. | reverse complement strand
TCAAGGCCGGTTTCGGTGATGTGATCGGCGTAATTTAAGCCAACCCCCAAGAATTTTCCGGGTCGCGGCACCGGCGCTTGTAGCTTGGCATCCTGTAAGGCAATGCGATGTTCACCGCTATCTATTTGTTGTTGCATGGCCGTCAGAGCTTCTGCGCCTGCGCTTAAAAATTCAATCATGTCGGCAGGGATTAACCCGTTGCCTTTGCTGTCAACGATATGATTGCCAATAACCGCACCAACGCGGGTTTCGTTATTGTGGGTGAAGGTCACCAGTTTCATTTAAGTTATTTCCTGCATGATGATATAAATGGCTATTGTAAACGCAACAGTCGGCGGGTTAAAAAAAGATATAATGCCCGCCTTTTTACTACAGAGGACAAGAAAATGATTGAAAACTGGATTGCTCCTTCCATTTTATCCGCCAACTTCGCGAAACTGGGCGAAGAAGTCGACAACGTTTTGAAAGCCGGTGCCGACGTTGTGCATTTTGATGTAATGGATAACCATTTTGTGCCGAACCTGACTATCGGGCCTTTAGTCTGTGAAGCATTAAGAAAACACGGCATAACAGCTCCGATTGATGTGCATTTGATGGTAGAGCCTGTTGACCGCCTTATTCCTGATTTTGCCAAAGCGGGTGCCAGCATTATTACCTTCCATCCCGAAGGTTCTACGCATATTGACCGCACCCTGCAGTTAATTAAAGACAACGGTTGTAAAGCTGGTTTGGTATTCAACCCGGGCACACCGTTGCATCATCTGGATTATGTGCTGGATAAATTGGATATTATTTTATTGATGTCGGTAAATCCTGGTTTTGGCGGTCAATCGTTTATACCTTCTGCTTTAGATAAACTCCGTCAAGTCAGAAAGATTATTGACGACAGCGGTTTCGATATTCGTTTGGAAATCGACGGCGGCGTAAAAACCGATAACATCCGTGCCATCAAAGAAGCTGGTGCTGATACATTTGTCGCAGGATCAGCCATTTTTAGTCAGCCGGATTATAAAAAAGTCATCGACGAAATGCGTGCTGAATTGGCCAAAGCAGTTTAATCATATTCCGCTGGTTGGGATTCATTAACCCCAACCAGCAAGTCCATGATTGAAGATATACAACTATTTAATTGATACCATGACCCCGGAACAATTCAATCATTACGCCCAGCAAGGTTACAACCGTATCCCTGTTAGTCGGGAAGTTTTAGCGGATTTAGATACACCCTTAAGTGCCTATTTAAAATTAGCCGACGGCCCTTATTCCTACCTATTTGAATCCGTTCATGGTGGTGAGCAATGGGGACGCTATTCCATGATTGGCTTGCCCTGTCAGAATATCGTTAAAATCACAGGTAATCAGATCAGCCTGGAAAAAAACGGCGAAATCCTGGAAACAGTGACGCACGAAAACCCGCTCATCTGGATCGAAGAATTCAAAGCACGTTATAGAGTTCCCGATATTGATCAATTGCCGCGCTTTAATGGCGGATTAGTCGGTTATTTCGGCTATGAGACTATCGGTTATATCGAACCAAAGCTTCGCACGGCAGGCAAAGACGACCCGCTGGGTTGCCCTGATATTCTGTTGATGGTGTCGGAAGAAGTGCTGGTATTTGATAATCTATCCGGCAAAATGTTGCTGTTGACGCATGCAAATCCTGAAGAAGCCAAGGCTTATGAGCGGGCTGTTGCAAGACTAAACGATCTGTCCACGAAACTACGCGAGATCCAAGCCAAGTCAGACAAACATACCAGCCCCAAAAAAGTAGAAGAATCTGATTTTATCTCCGGTTTTACCCAAGAAGGTTTTGAAGCTGCGGTAGTTAAGGCTAAAGAATACATTACCGATGGCGACATCATGCAGGTGGTGTTGTCGCAACGCATGTCGATTCCTTACAGCGCGTCGCCGCTCAATTTATACCGTGCCTTACGCTGTTTAAACCCATCGCCATACATGTTTTACCTGAATCTGGAAGACTTCCACATTGTCGGCTCATCACCGGAAATCCTGGTCAGGCTGGAAGACAACACCGTTACTGTTCGCCCGATTGCCGGTACCCGTCGCCGTGGCGCAACGCCTGAGCAGGATATTGCTCTCGAGCAGGATTTACTGGCCGATCCCAAGGAACTGGCTGAGCATTTAATGCTGATCGATTTAGGTCGTAACGATGCCGGTCGTGTTTCCGAAATCGGTACTGTCCAATTAACAGATAAAATGATTGTCGAGCGTTATTCGCACGTCATGCACATTGTTTCCAATGTCACCGGCCAGTTGCAACAAGGCAAAAATGCCTTTGATGTACTCGCGGCAACTTTTCCTGCAGGCACCGTCAGCGGTGCGCCGAAGATTCGCGCGATGGAAATTATTAACGAATTGGAACCAGTCAAACGCGGCAT
>JAQTQN010000043.1:8958-13367 GCA_028712225.1 Methylobacter sp. | reverse complement strand
AAAGTGGTTATGGTCGATAACTATGACTCGTTTACCTACAACCTTGTGCAGTATTTCGGCGAGCTGGGCGCAGATGTTACCGTGGTCCGTAATGACCAAGTGACTGTAGATGACATAGAAAAACTGGCGCCGGATAAAATCGTTATATCGCCTGGCCCGTGTACCCCTAAAGAAGCCGGAGTGTCGGTTGATACCATTTTAAAATTCGCCGGACGTACGCCCATTTTGGGTGTCTGTTTGGGCCACCAAAGCATCGGCTATGCCTTCGGCGGTAATGTCATCCATGCCAAAAGTATCATGCATGGTAAGACCTCACTGGTTTATCACCATGACAAAGGCGTATTCAAAGGCCTTAGCAATCCGTTTACTGCCACCCGTTATCACTCGTTGGTCATTGAACAATCCAGCTTGCCCGATTGCCTGGAAGTGACTGCCTGGACTCAGGATGACGCGGGTAATATTGATGAAATCATGGGCGTTAGGCACCGTACTTTGGACATCGAAGGCGTGCAATTCCATCCCGAATCGATCTTGACCGAACACGGGCATGACTTGTTGAGGAATTTTTTAGAGCGATGAATTCAACGCCGTCCATGCTAGGGTGAGATTATGAAAGGCTTCGTTTATCTGGTTTTTTCGCATGGCGATACGCATCAGCTGATCAGGCTTGCCAAAGCTATCAGGCGATTAAGCCCTCAGAGTGCAATCGTGTTTCACCATGATGCGTCCAGCGGCCCCCTGAGTAGCGCGGAGTTTGACGGTATCGGCAATGTTCATGTAATTCCGACCCCCATAGCTGTTAAATGGGGCGATATTTCATTTGTCGATGCTTTTATCTTATCTAGTCGATGGATTTTGGATAACCTAGATACGGAATGGCTGATCACCCTATCGGGAATGGATTATCCGATACAGCCTCTTGCTGAATTTGAGCTAAGTCTGTCCAAATCCGGATTTGACGGGGCATTTCGTTTTTTTGAAGCATTTACCCACCCGGGCTGGCCTAAAGGCGAGGGAGAAAAACGTTATCGTTATAGCTACTATCAATTGCCGGAATTTACGTATTACTATCGGGTTCCACAACGGATCAAAGAGTCTCTGGCGAGTTTGGTAAGCATAATCAATAAAAGCCAGTCATGGATCAAAATTAGGCCAGGCTACCGAAATCTGAAGACTGCCGTAGGTATACAAAACGGCCTGGCTCCTTTCAATGACCGGATGGTCTGCTACGGAGGTTGGGACTGGTTTAACTTAAATAAAAAATCCCTGAACGAAATACACCGCTTTCTCAACCACAATCAAAGTTTCAGGAATTACTATAAACGAACCACGCTACCTAGCGAGTCTATGGTGCATACTATCCTGTTAAACAATCCGGAGTTCAAAATCGATAATGACGCGCATCGCCATATCAAATGGATAGGCAGTGCTAGTGCCAGTCCGAGCACAATCACGACTGAAGATTTCGAGTCTATTATTCAATCAAAGCACCCTTTTGCGCGTAAATTCAATATTAATGTTGACCAAGCTATATTCGATAAGCTCGATAACTGGACTCAACGAGACACGGTAGATTGAAAATAATCGAGGTATTACTCGATTATTTTTTGGGGTGATTTTACGATGGATTACAAAACACTTTCAAAGTAGGCGATTGTCGAGCGTAATCCTTCCTGAAGAGGAACTTTCGGCTCCCAGTTTAAGACTTGTTTTGCAAGCGATATATCGGGTTGACGTTGCTTTGGATCGTCTGCCGGTAGTGGCATAAAAGCAATCTTCGATTTGCCGCCAATTAAACTCAAAACACATTCAGCGAGTTCAAGCATCGTAAACTCGCATGGATTGCCTATATTAACCGGCCCGGTAAAATCTGCAGGGCTGTCCATTAATTTGATCATGCCGTCTATTAAGTCATTGACATAGCAAAAACTGCGGGTTTGTGAGCCGTCACCGTAAATGGTTATTGAGTCGCCTTTTAGAGCTTGAACGATAAAGTTGCTCACGACACGACCATCATTGGGATGCATTCTCGGGCCGTAAGTATTAAAAATCCGCATGACTTTTATTTCAAGTTGATGCTGCCGCCAATAATCAAAAAAAAGGGTTTCGGCGCATCTTTTTCCTTCATCATAACAACTGCGAATACCAATAGGATTTACCTTGCCCCAATAGGGTTCCGGTTGCGGATGGACTTCCGGGTCGCCATACACTTCGGAGGTTGAAGCCTGCAAGATTCTGGCCTTAAGGCGTTTTGCCAAGCCCAGCATATTGATGGCGCCATGCACAGCTGTCTTCGTTGTCTGTACGGGGTCGAACTGATAGTGTATCGGGCTGGCTGGACAGGCCAAGTTATAAATTTGATCAACCTCGACATAGAGTGGGAAAGTCACGTCATGACGCATAAGCTCAAAACGGGGATTACTCAGTAAATGAGCAATATTCTGTTTCGACCCGGTAAAAAAATTATCGACGCACAAAACATCATGACCATCATCCAGCAATCGTTCGCACAAGTGCGAACCGAGAAAACCAGCACCGCCGGTAACCAATATTTTTTTCATTTTTCAAACCTTATTTTAAAAAAATCTAACATTATTAACGGTGTGATATTCGCCGCCTCAGTGAGTCCGGACCAAGTTAAACTGAAACGAAGATAATTCCACTATAGCGGCATGATTTCATCAAGACCCTGAGTCAGGTTAAGCCGAATTGCTGCAAATTTTTGGAAATCATGATGAAATTTATTTTCAACGCAAAGCATATTCATAACTATTTATGATCTCTAAATCGCCATCGATTTACGGAATCAGTTATTGGCAAACAAACTTTCAAAAGTGAGGTTGTCGCTCCTGTGTTCGGTATTGAGACAACTTGCCAACCTTAATGATTAAAGAGCTATCTATATGATTTTGTCAAACAAAACCGTTGTTATTACTGATGCAGGCTCCGCAGGCCTGATGGCTGCCGAAGTATTTAGCTTGGCGGGCGTGAAAGCGGACGTTTGCGACGCAATACCGTCGTCAGCTGGACGTAAGTTTTTGATGGCAGGCAAGGGCGGGATGAACACACCCACTCCGAACCGTTCTAGTGCTTCAGGCCTTACCGGACGTTGCAGCCGGATCGAGGGGGCTGACGTGGCTAGAGAGTCGTTAAACAGCGGTAGATTTACGCGTTTTGCCTGCGGTTTGTTATCATGCACTGCAGCGTAACCGGTTTGGATTTTTTATCTGTTAGACGGTCGATGCGAACTAGTTCCCCATCATTTATAAACTGACGAAGCCATGCAAATCCAAGCCACCCTGCAAAAACTGCTAGATAGACACGACCTCGCAGCTGCTGAAATGCGCGAGGTGATGCAGATTATTATGACCGGTCAGGCAACCGATGCGCAGATTGCCGGGTTTTTGATCGCGTTGCGCTGCAAGGGCGAAACCATTGATGAAATCGCCGCTGCCGCTGAAGTGATGCGCGAATTGGCCAGCAAAGTTAATGTGGTCGGCGACCATGTTGTCGACACTTGCGGTACTGGCGGCGATGGCGCAAATACCTTCAATATTTCCACGACTTCCGCTTTTGTAGTGGCAGCCGCTGGCGGCCAGGTGGCCAAGCACGGCAACCGTTCAGTATCGAGCAGTTGCGGTAGTGCCGATGTGCTGGAAGCCGCGGGCGTCAATCTGGATTTAACGGACGAACAGGTCGCCCGCTGTGTTAATGATATTGGCGTAGGCTTTTTATTTGCTCCCAAGCTTCATGGTGCGATGAAATACGCCATCGGCCCGCGTAAAGAAATGGCGGTGAGAACGCTGTTTAATTTATTAGGTCCGCTGTCTAATCCTGCCGGGGCACCTAATCAATTGCTTGGCGTATTTGCTAAGGAATGGGTGGAGCCGCTGGCGCAAGTGCTCAAAAAACTCGGCAGCCGACATGTGCTGGTGGTGAGTTCTGATGACGGCCTCGATGAAATCAGTATTGCGGCACAAACCAGTGTCGCTGAACTTAAAGATGGCATCGTCAGTACTTATACAATTACCCCGGAAGCGGTCGGTTTTAAACGCGCCAGTCTGCAAGACTTGGCGGTGACCGATGCGGCATCCAGTTTGGCTATGGTTAAAGCCGTGCTCGATAATCAACCGGGCCCGGCAAGAGACATTGTCGCGTTGAATGCCGGCGCTGCCATTTATGCCGCAAACATTACCGATTCCTTGCTTGCCGGTATCGACAAAGCCCACGAAGTGCTTGCCAGCGGCGCTGCGCGGGCCAAATTTGACGCCTTGATCAGTTATCCCAACACTTTCTAAATCACAAAAAATCATGACAAATACCCCTGACATCTTAAAAACTATCCTGGCTAAAAAGGTCGAAGAAGTGACTCGGCGTAAGTTGGGTATGACAAATGCTAACTTGGAAGA
>JAQTQN010000043.1:0-8858 GCA_028712225.1 Methylobacter sp. | reverse complement strand
AAAATGCGCGAGCTGTTTGCTTTGTAATAGACAACCATTTTCGGCAATACCAGATTCGACATGGCCGTTACAAACCCTATTGGAGTGTTCGATTCAGGCGTAGGCGGTTTGTCAGTGTTGCGGGATATTCGCAACGAATTGCCGGGGGAAGATTTACTGTACGTTGCCGATTCTGCGCATGCGCCCTATGGCGAAAAATCCCAGGAATTCATTCAGGCCAGAGCGCTGGCGATTACCGAATTTCTGCTTGAACAACAGTCTAAAGCCATCGTTTTAGCCTGCAATACCGCTACCAGCGCCGCCGCGGCGATATTACGCGCCCGGTTCTCAGTACCCATAATCGCCATGGAGCCTGCGGTTAAACCAGCCGCACTGTCCACCCAAACCGGTGTGGTTGGCGTATTGGCCACGCGAGGTACACTGTCCAGTGATAACTTTGCTAAATTGACCTCCCGCTTTGGTGAGCACGCTGAAATTTTGGTACAGCCTTGTCCCGGCTTGGTAGAGCAAATTGAAGCAGGGAATTTGGCAGGTGAAAAAACCAAGGTGCTGTTAACACAATATTTGCAGCCATTATTGAATCGGCACGCCGACACTATTGTGCTCGGCTGCACCCACTATCCGTTTTTAGTGCCTTTGATACAAGAAATTGCCGGGCCGAAAGTGACCATCATCGACCCCGCACCTGCTGTTGCCCGAGAATTACATAGACGATTAACAGGCGGCAATCTGCTATCGCCTAAGGTTGATGGCGGCAGGCAGCATTTTTGGACCAGTGCGGCAGTTGATAAAACCGGGCCGATTATTGCGCAATTGTGGGGGGCAAAAGTTAAGGTACAAAGTTTGCCGGTAGCGTTTTACTAAATTTGCGAAAAGCTCATCCTTCGACAAAGCTCAGGGCGGATGGGCTTTTATGGCTTAAATCAAACCACTTTACGGAACAAATTAATGAGTTTACAAATCGAATTGGTGAAATCGCCTTGTATCGGCACTTGCTGTTTGGATGAACGCGATGTTTGTTTAGGCTGTTTTCGAAGCCTTGAAGAGATTAAATCGTGGTCGGCAGCAGATAATGCTGCGCGGCATTCGATACTTGCAGATGCCATTCGCAGGCAGCAGGAAAAATGAAATTAATATTTAATGATGATTGATTTCATCAAACCGTGAATTTTTTCAAACGGTTACGCGTTCGATACATCCTGCATCGTCATGCCATTACTCATGCGCTCTGGCAATCTGTAGAGGATAATTTAAGCCTTTTACAGGCGCTGAGCCCAGTTGAAAAAGCCCACTTGCGCGAACTCAGCACCTTATTTTTATATGAAAAAAACTTCGTTGCCGCACAAGGATTTCAGCTTACCGATGCTATTTGCGTAAGCATTGCCGCTCAAGCTTGTCTTCCTGTACTCAGGCTTGGATTTAACTGCTTGTCGGGGTGGAACGAGGTCATTGTTTATCCGGAAGCATTTCGAGTCAGCAGGGATTCTGTGGATGCAGCCGGAATTGTGCATCAGCAGGAGCAGATTTTAGCCGGTGAATCGTGGGCTCGTGGACCGCTTATCGTGTCATGGGCGGATGTCGAGCAGGACAGGTTAGAAAGCCATGCGGGTAGGAATGTAGTGATTCATGAAATTGCCCATAAACTGGATGCATTAAACGGCAGCACCAATGGCTTTCCGCCCTTGCACCCGGCAATGTCCATATCACAGTGGAGTGATGCTCTGAATGCTGCGTATCAACATCTGGTTCAACGTCTTGAACATCACCATCACACCGGTATTAACGCCTATGCAGCAACTAGCCCGGCTGAGTTTTTTGCGGTGATTAGTGAATATTTTTTCTGCGCGCCAGAAATATTGCATACCCACTATGCTGATGTTTATCAGCAATTACAGCGTTATTATCAGCAAAACCCATTGCTGCGGCAGTAGGCATTTTTATAATCAACACCTTCAGTTGCGCTCATGATCTTTCGAAAAAGTTCGCATGAGCGTAGACCTGTTATTGCCAATAATTCTTCAAATTTAAAGTAAACCAGCCGGTGCTTTGATGGGGTTGTTGCTTGAGCTTTTTAGCCTCAGGTTACCGAATGATGGTTTTCTGAGCGGTGGTAATTTGCTGAAAATGCCTTGCCAGCCCCCGGAAATCAGGCAAGTAATTAATAACAAGATAAACGGCATCGACAAACCGGCTGGCGCAGCCAGGTAGCGAGGCTGCCATTGCGGCGTGTATTTGGATTTGTATTCGTACAGGCCTTTAAAATTGTAAAGGTGATCGCCCATATCAAACAGAGTCGCACCCACTTTGTGCCAGAGCGGCGCCGAAGGATGACATTCCAATCCCGCCAAGGGCGCCAAGCCTAGTGAAAACCATTGGTAGTTTTCAGCTTGTCCCCACAGCATCAGTTCGGCAAACAGAAAATCCATGATGCCTTTTTGCGTGTATGGATCGTAACGCATCATGTCGATGGACAATTCTTCCCGATTAGCGGTGTGCCAGAGATTAGCAAAAGCGGTGATTTGTCCGGTTTCATCCTTGATTACCGCAACATCGGTATGGCGTAAATAATCTTCATCGAAAAAACCCAGCGAGAAGCCTTTTTCTTGGGTGTGTTTGCTCGACAACCAAGCATCGGAAATTCGCCGTAATCGCGGCAACGCGGCCTCGACAGCTGATCCTGACAGTATTTCAAAGGTATAACCCTTTTTAGTGAACTTGTTGCGGCGGCTACGCTGAGCATCATGCTGCTTGCCGCGTAAACTGAAGGATGCCAGTGCTACGCGGGCTTCTTCGCCAAGTTTGTATAGCGATAAACCCAAATCAAGATAGAAGGGCAACAATTCCGCGCTGACTTTGTAGAACACGGCTTTAGCGCCATGACGATCGGCTTGTTCTTGAAATTGCCTAAGCAGGTTTTTAAAGGTCGCCTCGTCACCGATAGGGTCACCCGCCGCGATCCAGAATTTTGGCATCACTGCAAACATGATGAATGCAGTGCGCTCTTCATTCCAAAGCAGGTATTTATCGCCCAGTAGTGCCAAAAATCCCTGAGTATGATGGCTCTGAACCAGCAACCGTTGAGCTTCGACAAGTTCTGAGGCGGTGGGTTTGTATAGAAACTGCTGCGGGGCAACACTTAACAAACGCCATAGCCCGTAGAATGCCCCGACCGCAGCAATCACTAATAATGCGCGTAAAAATCTTGGCGCATTATCTTCATACGAAAATTGCCACCACAATGCATGCGTGTAAGTAACATCACGGTAGGCAAAAAAGCCCAGCCAAATGGTACCGACGAGTAGCATTGCAATGGTTGCCAGCCAGGATTTTGAAAAAGACAGCCGCAGCAGCGACGACCGGCGATGAAAGTGTCCATGGGTAGGCAATATTAGCGCCAACGTGGCGAATAACACCAAGGCGACATGCCAATTAAAACCATTTAGTAGTGAGGCAATAATGCCCGCACTGAGCAATAACACGCTGCTGTACCAGGCCGCATCAATTTTGAGGCGGATGCCTCTGGCTAAAAACAACAGGAGCAAGCCAATCAGGATACTAGCCAGATGCGACAATTCCAGGATAGGCAAGGGCAGGTAAGCGCGCGTCCAGTGCAATATTTGGGTGTTAACTGGAATAGCGCTGGAAATCAGTAACGCTCCGCCCGCTAACAGCAGTAACAGAGAAGTCAGGCGCGGTACGATAGCCGATAGTACTCGGTTCACTGCATTGTCACTTTTAACTAATATCTTCCGGCGACTGTACAGCTCGTAGCCCAGCAATCCAGCCCCTGCGAACAGCAACGGCATGAAAAAGTAAATGGCGCGAAACAACATCAATGCGCCAATGAGGATTAATTGTTGATCCGTGCCTTGAATATCGGACATTAACAACAGAAACGCGCCCTCGAAGACGCCGATACCTCCGGGAACTTGACTGATAACACCTGCGACCTGCGCCACCACAAACACCATCACAAAGCCGCTAAAACCAATATCCACCTTGCCGAGTAACAACACCCACAGGACGATTGAAGACAGAATAATGTCGATGCTGGATACCAGTGTTTGCCAGAAGGTCATGCCCGGCGATGGCAAATATAATTCGAAACCTTTAATCATTAAGGGTTTGCGCCATAAGCACACCGCGCCCCAATAGACTAGCAAGGTGACGGCACAAATGACGCTGATCCAATAAATGGCTTGCGGTTCTTGGACGGCATTCGCTGAATAGTGCGGCAACAACAAGCTACCTATTAAGCCTAAAGTCACTGCACCGAGCAGATAAGTAATCGCTAAAAATAAGGAGATTTTTAAAATATCCCAGCCCGGTACGCCCCATTTAGAATAAAAACGGTAGCGTATGGAGCCGCCTGCCGCCCAGGCATGGCCGGTATTATTACTGATGGCGTAACTTAACAATGCCGCCGAGATCATTTTCGTCAACGGAATTTTGGTATGACCGGTGAAATATAATGCCAACCAGTCATAACCCGCCAAAATCAGGTAATTAATCGCTGTTAATGCAAGCGCAGCAAACACGACCCACAACGGGGTTGTTTGCAGTGTTGACATGATATTGGCTAAGTCTTGGTCTTTCAGTTGGTTATGAACAATGAAAAGCGCGCAGACAAAAACAACAATCGGTAACAAATGAGTGATTTTTTGGGACAATCGGCTGAGTGTTTCGCGGGTCATGAATTAGATATTGGTATCAGATGAGAGAGGTTCTGTTTGGTTAATGCTGTACTGGTGGTTATATTTCCAGAATTTACCTGATGAGTTTAGGCTAATTTGCGTCAAAGCGGTGGACGCCCGGTAATTCCAGAAAGTTGGCTTGGTTGTAGAGTAAATTGATACGGGCAGATTTGGCTTTTTCATCCATTCCATAGATAAAGATAATGTAACTATTCAGTCCCTTGATCGAGCCGTCATGCGTAGGCTGGATAAGCGCTAGCGCATCCGGCAAATGCGGTGGATGCGCGTTGCTTATCCACCCTACACAATAAACGCATAGCCTCAAGCAGGTTAAAGACTGAATAGTTACAAGATAATCTTGTATTTGCGTAACTGAATTGGTCAGATTTAAAGGTAATAAGGCTGAGTGATTGCTGAAAATTTGATAGTGAAAGCGAGAGTTTTTCCAGGTGCTGCGGCTTATGTATGATAAATATAAACAACTACCAAAACGGCTTCTAAGTTTAACAAATTACAGTTAGCCAGGATAACTTGATGAATTATATCGCATTAAAAATGTTGATGGGTGATCGTGGAAAATACTTGGGGATCGTCATGGGATTGACGTTCGCATCATTAATCATGACCCAGCAACCCGCCATTTTCGTGGGGCTGATGGCGCGCTCGTTCAGTTTTATTTCGGATGTGGGCTTGCCGGATATTTGGGTGATGGATCCGAAGGTGCAATTCGTAGACGACATCAAACCCTTGCAGGACACTGAGCTGTACCGGGTTCGCGGCGTAGAAGGTGTCGATTGGGCAATGCCCCTATATAAAGGTATGATCAAAGCCCGGCTTTATGATGGCACTTTTCAAACCTGTAATGTGACTGGGCTGGACGATACCACGCTGATAGGCGGGCCACCGGTCATGCTTAAAGGCAAACTTGAGGATTTACGACGCAGCGATGGTGTGATTGTCGATATTGACGGCGCTAGAGATAAACTGGCAAAGAAGCCGACCGTAAACGGGGGGAAACCGGTGCCGCTGGATGTTGGTGATACTCTGGAGCTTAATGACCGCCGCGCAGTCGTTGTCGGTATTGCTAAAAATACCCGGACATTTCAATCGCAGCCGATTATCTACACGACTTACTCCAGGGCCATGCTGTATGCGCCAAGAGAACGAAAATTACTGTCGTTTGTGTTGGTTAAAGCCAAACCGGGCGAAGATATTGCCCGGCTGGTGCAGCGTATTCGTGACACTACCGGGCTTGCGGCATACACGCAGGATGAATTCAAAACCCTGACGGTTAATTATTTTCTTAAAAACACCGGTATTCCGATCAATTTCGGGATTTCTGTGTTGTTGGGATTTATCGTCGGCGCGGCGATTGCCGGGCAGACTTTTTACAACTTTACCCTGGAAAACCTGCGCCAATTCGGCGTGTTAAAAGCCATGGGTACCAGCAATTGGGTGTTGTTACGGATGATTCTGCTGCAGGCGGTATTGGTCGGCAGTATCGGTTATGGAATGGGCGTTGGGCTGACGGCGCTGTTCGGTTACGCGATGCGCAATACCATCCTGGCCTTTAAATTTCCTTGGCAATTGTTAGTGTTCAGTGCCACCGGCGTCACCTTGATTGTTATCTTTGCGGCCTTGATCAGTATTCGTAAAGTCATCAAGCTGGAACCTGCTGTAGTGTTTAAAGGCTAGTTATGACAACACCAGAATTAGCGGTTAAATGTCGACAACTGGTTAAAACTTACGACACCGGCGACCAGAAAATTGCCGCCTTACAGGGTATCGATCTGGATATTCATATGGGCGAACTGATGATGCTGGTCGGTCCATCCGGGTGCGGAAAAACCACGCTGATTTCGGTTATCGCCGGTATCCTTGATCAAGATTCAGGTCAATGCGATGTTTTTGGCGTTGATTGGCTGCAATTAAGCAGCAAAGACAAACTGCTGTTTCGTGCGCAAAATATTGGTTTTGTATTTCAGGCGTATAACCTGCTGCCGACACTTACCGCGGCCGAAAATGTCGCGGTGCCGTTAATCATTAATGGGTTGAAGCGCCAGTTGGCAGTCCGCAAAGCGGCTGAATTACTGGGCAAAGTCGGTTTGGCGGAACGTGCCGAATCCTTACCAAGCCAACTTTCCGGCGGTCAGCAGCAACGGGTGGCTATTGCCCGATCCTTGGTACACAACCCCAGGCTGATTGTTTGCGATGAACCCACCAGTGCGCTTGATCATCAAACCGGGATCCATGTCATTGAACTGCTCAAGTCGGTAGCGGTTGCTAGTGACAGGGCCTTGATAATCGTTACTCACGATGCGCGTATTTTCGATTATGCCGACCGTATAGCGAGGATGGATGACGGCCGGATTGAAAATGTCAATGCTATGGCCAGGCACTCTGAATTCACTAAGGAAGACGATAATGTTACCTAAATATACGCTACCTGTTTTGGCGATAATTGGTATCGCTGCCGCGGTTGCTACGGTAATCAACGGCAATCAACCAACGCCGGTAGCACCCGCAGTGGTGGAACCGTCACGATCACCGTTTCAGTCTTTTATTGCCGGTGCCGGTATTGTGGAAGCGAAAAGTCAGAATATCGCCATCGGTACGCCGTTGAACGGCATTGTGAAATCCGTGGCGGTAGCGGTGGGTGATAAGGTCAAGGCCGGAGCGCCTTTGTTCCGTTTGGATGACAGGGAAACGTTAGCCGATTTAGCATCGCGGCGTGCCGATTGGGCTAAAGCTAAGGCGGCGGTGGGTGAGGCAGACGCTGAATTGACCAATGCGAAAACCTTGATGCATCTGGCTGATAATATTTCCGATCCCCGCGCCATCAGTACCGAAGAGCTGGATCGCCGCCGCAATGCCACCCTGATTGCCCAGAGTCGATTGCAGAGTGCGCGGGCTCAGGTATTGCAGGCCGAAGCCGGCGTTAATGCGGTAGAAACCACCTTGGATCGCTTGGTGATCAAAGCCCCGGTCAGCGGCGAAGTGCTGCAGGTCAACGTTCGCCCCGGTGAATTTGCCGCTGCCGGTATCTTAAGCAGGCCGTTGCTGCTGTTGGGTAACTTGGACCAATTACACGTCCGCGTCGATATTGATGAAAATGATGCTTGGCGCTTTTCTAAAGAAGGCAAGGCCATCGGCTATTTACGCGGCAACCGCCAGTTCAGCGCCGATTTAACACTGGCTTGGGTTGAACCTTACGTGGTACCGAAACGCTCATTGACCGGCGACAGCACTGAGCGGGTCGATACCCGCGTGTTGCAAGCCTTGTACAGCTTTGATCGCGCCAAACTGCCCGCTTATGTCGGACAGCAAATGGATGTGTTTATTGAAGTGCCGGACAACATCGCTAATCATTCCGGCCCAGCGCAATGAAGCCGGTTGTTCGCTTTGGGCTGTTAGTCCCCGGACTCTTCTTACTCGGTTGCACGGTGGGGCCGGATTATCAAAAGCCAAGTCTGCCGGTCCCCGAAAAATGGCATGAAGCGCAAAGCAGCAAACCGGCGGCTGCCAGACAATATAACGAGTGGTGGAAAAGTTTTAACGATCCAATCCTGAATGATTTAATCAATCGAGCCATTACCGCCAACCTCGATTATCAGTCAGCGCTGGCGCGTATTCGTGATGCCCGTAGCCAGCGTGTCGTTGCGGTTGCTGCCGGTTTACCAACGTTATCGACGCACAGCACGGCCAGTCGACGTCTCAACAGCATCAGCTCAACGGGCGGTAGCGGTGCTTCGTCGGTGGGCAGTGGCGCATTTGGTGTTGGCGATCAGATCATTAACATTTTCCAATCCGGCTTGGATGCGCAATGGGAAATCGATTTGTTCGGCGGTATTCGCCGCTCAGTTGAAGCCGCTGATGCCAATATCGAGGTGGCGGTTGAGAACAGCCATGCGGTGCTGGTGTCATTGCTGGGCGAAGTGGCGATCAATTACCTGCAGCTGCGAGCGAATCAACAATTGCTGGCCGTTACTCAAGAGAATCTGCGCAATCAGCAAGATACGCTGAGTTTGACGCAAGTTCGGCAGCAAGCCGGATTGGCGTCGCATTTGGAGATTGCCCAAGCGCAAACACAGTTTTCGGCAACTCAAGCTCAGTTACCAGGCTACGAAGAAGGCAGCAAATTAGCGGTGCATGCCATTGCCATAT
>JAQTQN010000244.1 GCA_028712225.1 Methylobacter sp. | reverse complement strand
GCCGCCAGTCACCAACCTTTTTATGCCTTGATCAATCATTATCAACATAAAAACGGGCAACAAGTGCTCACCGAATCCACCGGTTTACCGATTATTAATGCTGAGGGCGAGCTCATCAAATGGCGCGGTGTTGACCGCGATATTACTGCCAGGGTGCAATTTCAGGATGCGTTGATCGACTCTGAAAAACGCACCCGGCTGATTATCGAAAGCTCCATCAATGCGATCGTTATTATGGATTCATACGGCATCATTACCGACTGGAATCACCGCGCTGAAAAAATGTTCGGCTGGTTACATGCGGAGGCGGTTGGTCAGCGCCTTGATGAATTGATTATCCCTAAACGTTTCCATAAAGCCCATCGCCAAGGGTTATACGATTTTTTACAAACCGGCGACGGCCCCATATTAAATCGACAGACTGAACAAGTCGCTATGCGCCGCGACGGCACGGAATTTCCGGTCGAACTGAGTGTTTCGCCGTTAAAACTGGGCAACGTTTATATTTTTAGCGGTTTTATTCATGATATTTCCGGTCGTAAAGCCGCAGAGCAGCAAATACGCCAGGCCCAGGTCAACTTAGCGATTGCACAAAACGAAATTAAGATTGCCCAACAAATCCAGGCCACTCTATCGCCTTCCGCTGCTATCAAATCGAATAAATTTGAAATAACCGGTTTTTGTTTGCCCGCCAATAAAGTCGGCGGTGATTACTATGATTATTTTTTTCGCAATGAAACCCGGCTGGATATTGTTATTGCCGACGTGTCCGGGCATGCAATCGGTCCGGCGCTGTTTATGGTGGAAACCCGCAGTGCAATTCGAGCACAAAATAACCACTCGGCAACACCTGCAGAAACCCTAAGCGTATTAAACAGCTTTCTGTTTGACGATCTTAACAACTCAGACTATTTCATCACCCTGTTCTATTTGCAATTTGATATAAACCAACAGCAAATAACCTTTGCCAATGCCGGACACCCAACACCTTTGCTGCTTAATCAAGTTGATGGCCAATGTAAGGAATTGGATACTGAAGGTTTAATTTTAGGCATTAGAAAAGAGGTATTTTTTGAAGAAAAAACCCTAACGATTGCCCAAGGCGATATGATTCTTTTTTACACCGATGGCTTAATTGAAGCTGAAAATACTAATCAAGAGTTTTTTGGCCTGGAACGCGTTAAGACAGTACTGCGAAAAACTGCTCAACAGACGCCACAAGAAATCATTGAAGCGCTGCTTTTAGCACTACAGCAATTTTGTGAGCGCACGGCATTTGACGATGACATCACCTTGATGGTGTTTAAATGCCGATAAAGATTTAATCCTGCACATCACCCCAGCTCTGCGAGGAGCGCTTATAAAAAGCAGCAACTAAAATTCCTGGTCCAAAAACTTGCAGGTCTTAAATAGCGCGGGGAGAAGCTGTTGATCTGCATAGCTTGAGCCGGTGCTGTCGACCGGTTTTTGATTCGTTTTACCCGCAACTTCGGGCGCATGACCATTTCCTGCCAATAACGCCGCCAGCATCGGTTGATAACCGGGCTGCCAGGCTTCAAGTCTGTTAAAGGAATTGCGCAATGATTTTAGAATCTGCATACCCGAGTAATCCAAATCGCCCCAAAACCAGACCGACACACTCTCGCTATCGGAAAATAGCCAGGACAGGAAGCGTTTGCTCGATGCGCAAGCCAGATTACCGTGACCGGCAAAATATACCGAAGCCCCGGTTTTCGAACGCAAACGTTTGGCCGTACCTTTAAAACCCGATGCAAACACCAACGCCAACTCGGCAAAGCGACCGGAAGTATCGCGCGTGGCTTGTTCAAAGCTAACCAGGTTTTCGATAAACAGCACGCCGTCAAAATCTCCCGGTGGCAAAAACACCTGCAACTGGATTGGCGCTTCCGGAAACGGGCATTCCTCAACATTCAGGATCGCCGCAATCAGTGGTTGCCGGTTATCCAATACCTTGGAATGTCCCCAGAACAACCGCGCGGAAACTTCGCGCAGTAACAGCGGTTCATCGGCCAATGTCGGCAACAAATTGAGACGCCCGACAATTTCCTCTGCTGTTTTGCCGGGGATTTCCAGTTTTTGATTGGCGATAGTGTCATCGTTAACATTGAGAAGAACGGATACCGCATCACGCCACAGTTGCTGGGCCGACTTAATTGGCTCTGGTCGTGCGGTAGCTTTGCGAAGCGCCGCTTCGTCGGTAATTTCCAGTCGTGGATTGAGTTCGTATCCCGCTTTACCCGCTTGAGCTTTGTCGGTTTTGATGCGGAGCCAGCCCATGTCCTGCAGTGTTTGAAGTTGTAACCAATAATTTTCCTTATCGGTTTCAAATACGGCATTGAACAACGCCGGAAAAGTGCGACTGTCTAATTTCAACGAGCGTATTGCTCCCCTGCCCTGCAGTTGTGCATTATCAAGCTTATCGATCAGCAGATTAAGTAGCTTTAATATCTCCGGCTGCTGCAGCCAATGCGGCGCGGTCATTTTTCCAGTTGTTCCTTGGCTTCAAACTCCAGCCTGGTTTGTTGCCGAATTTGCAGACGACGAAATTCCCATAATTCACGGAGCTTATCCGGGTGCAAGTTTCTCTCGTCCGCTTCGGAAATGAAATCAACCTCGCCGTTGCCTTCGGCTTCGGTGCGGGTAAAGCTCCATTCCTTGGTGAACTCGGTTTTGATCGCCCCGGCGTGTTTGGTCGGCATCGCGCAAATCAACTGCATGCCGAGACTGTCGCGAATAAAGCGGATCACGTCATGGGCGCGGCGTTCGTCCATTTTGGCGAACGATTCGTCGTTAACCAGCAATTTCAGGTT
Source organism: Methylobacter sp. (assembly GCA_028712225.1). Classification (GTDB taxonomy): domain Bacteria; phylum Pseudomonadota; class Gammaproteobacteria; order Methylococcales; family Methylomonadaceae; genus JABFRC01. Next base: position 985 of record JAQTQN010000244.1, on the reverse strand, counting down.
CATGCCTTTATCAAAATGCTTCAAACGATTGGTCACTACCGCGGCGCGAACGATATAAGCCGGGGTTTCCAGCTGGCCGCCGGAACCGGTGCCCCATTCCGACAAGGCCACGCGGGAACCGCTGTCGGAATCCTTCCATATTTCGTAACGGCGGTAATTGCGGTAATCAGCCACTCGTTGCAGCTCTTTCAATGCCCGCTCCTGGTCATCCGAAAGCAGGAAGTTGACCAGTCGGTCGCGAATTATGCATTGCTCCGGGCTTAGTTCAGAGGTCGCAAACAAGTCGCCGGACTCTTGCGATTCCGACAAATCGTAGGCGGCACAAAAGAAATCGTAATATTCCTTAAACTCCGGCACCCACACCGACCAATCCAGCTGGAAGCGGTCGGTGCCGAATTTAAGCCGGTTCAGTTCGGTATTTAAAATCTTCAAGGTCTGCACGCCCTGATCGACGGCATTGCGGATTCCAAAACAAAACTCCTTGGTAAACACGTCCTTGAACGACGCTTCGGCGGTGCGTAATTTATCCAGGTTTTTAACGAAACCGATCTCCCGCTGTTCCCGCAATTGCTCCTTAAGCCGCGCGAACAGCTGGATCAGTTGCCGGTAATGGCTTGCAAAATCACTGCTGCGGGACTCGCTGTCGTATTGCAAGTTAAGTTGCTCGTGACTGCGAGCATGCTGGTTGTAGTCGGCGATGTTTTCGTGGATCAAACCGAAGGCGGCCGTGGCTTCGATCAGTTTCTTGCTGTGCTTTTCCTGTAACTGGCCATTGGATAACACGGTTGAATCGGCGATAGCATCGACCGCTTGCTGTAACGAAGTCAGCGACAGGCTTTCATTAACGGACGCTATCCATTGCAAGGGTTGCAGGTCAGTGTCGATTTGTTGCTGTTTGTCGGCCAAGCCTTGTTCCAGCGCGGCCGATTTTCTTTGCTGCTGCTCTTTGTCTCCCTGGTATTTACCCACCTGGCGGTTGGCGAGG
>JAQTQN010000243.1 GCA_028712225.1 Methylobacter sp. | reverse complement strand
GGCTTAGCCGCATTCGGTGTTAGCCGTCGCCGTGCAATGTCTGAAACTGAAGGCCTGTTGGCTTAATCCAAAACCGTTTTGGCATTAACCTGAGGATGGCGAGTTTGTCGCCATCCTTTTTTGCGTTTAGAAAAATCGCCATGTAATCAATAATGGCGACTGTTGGTTAGTAAGCTAACGTAAGTGGTAATTACGGCTGCCACGCCAAATTTATATCAATAATTTTTTATAGGCATTCGATATGTCATGCAAAGTCCATGAAATCAATAATTACACATTTGAGCCCCGTAGCGATGGCCCCGGCCGATTGCAGTTATGGGGAAGTGGCGGCAACCTAATCGCCGAGATTGATTTTATTGAAGACAATGTCCCTGTTCCGGCGCCACGGTTAACCCTTAGCCTGGATAGTGCTAGCGCTTACTTTAAGCGCAGCACGTTGCCAGGACTGGTTGATTTGTTACGCAAAGAAAAGCGTGTTTCGGTGACGATTAGCTCGTACCCCCCCGGTTATGTGTTTGTTCATTCGGGGCTGAAGTCAGTTGGGGAGTGCTAGGAAAGCCATTGTTGATTTGCTAATAGTGCTAATTGAAGCTGTTTATTAGCAAGACCTTCGGTATCGCATAGGCCGCTCATTTATTAGCAGGCGGCTATTTCGGTAAGCCATGAGAGGCATCAATGAAAACGATTCTATTATTAAACTTAGCTTTAGGCTTCGTCTGACTGGTCTTCAGAAGATGAGAAAGCTTGCCTGCTTAATACGGCGGGTTAATTGAAATATTATGCGTTCAGTATGATGTGGTCGCCGGAGTTTTGCCGTTCGCATTCCAGTAGTAAGGATGAGCCGCAATGTAAATAGCACCGAGAATTTAGAGTAACTCTACGTTAAACGAGGTACGGATTTGCATTGATAAAAATACCCATGAATTCACTCGTTGTGAAGAAGATGATAAGGATAGTTGCAGGAAACTGAAGAAGATTAAAGTTACATCCGCCAAATGAGTGGAATGCGTGAAGGGATAAATAGCTGTACGGCTGGTTGCATAACAGTTGGCTTCATTAGCTATAAAAGTTGACATTTGGGGCAAAATCATTAAATTTAGGCGCTTAGAGTGAAAATTTCCTGATTATCCGGATGGGGAATTCACGCTAAAAACTAATATTAGTCCTAAAGAAACATAACACTATTCTGTCTAGTAACAGGGTACCAGGAGAAAAATATATGAAGAAGCCTTTAAAAAGCTGGCTGCTTGCCACAAGTGTGGCAGCTCTTTTAGCTGCGCCGGCGATTTCAACTGCTAACGATGCTTTAGAAAAACTGACTCAAGATCCTGCTAACTGGGCAACGTGGGGCGGTGACTATGCCGGTACTCGTTACAGCAAGTTGGATCAAATCAACACCAACAACGTAAAAACTTTGCAACCTGCTTGGTCTTTTTCTACTGGTGTTTTGCGCGGCCACGAAGGCGGCCCGTTGGTTGTTAACGATGTACTTTACATCCACACACCATTCCCTAATACCGTTTACGCAATCGACCAAAAAACTCAATCTGTGATTTGGGAATTCACTCCAACTCAAGATGCGGATGTCACTATCCCGGTAATGTGCTGCGATACAGTAAACCGCGGTTTGGCTTACGGCGATGGCAAAATTTTCTTGCAACAATCTGATACTGTCTTGACTGCGTTAGACGCTAAAACCGGCAAACGTATCTGGAGCGTACAAAATGGCGACCCTAAATTGGGTATGACCAACACTAACGCGCCAATCGTTGTTAAAGACAAAGTATTAACTGGTATTTCTGGCGGTGAGTTCGGTGTGCGCGGCTTTTTAGCTGCTTATGACATCAACACTGGCGAGTTGGCTTGGAAAGGCTACAGCATCGGCCCGGATAAAGACACTATCATCAATCCAGATAAAACAACTACTTGGAAAGACGGTAAAGTTGAAAAAGTTGGTAAAGATTCAAGCACAAGCACTTGGAAAGGCGACCAATGGAAGATTGGCGGTGGCACCACTTGGGGCTGGTATTCTTACGATCCAAAATTAAACTTGGTTTATTACGGATCAGGTAACCCGTCTACTTGGAACCCAGTTCAACGTCCTGGCGACAATAAATGGTCTATGTCATTGTGGGCTCGCGATGCTGACACCGGGGAAGTTAAATGGGTTTACCAAATGACTCCGCATGACGAATGGGATTTTGACGGCATCAATGAAACTGTATTGGTTGATGAAGAAGTTAAAGGCAAAATGCATAAGACCATTGTTCATTTCGACCGTAACGGCTTCGGTTACACATTAGATCGTGAAACAGGCGAATTGTTGGTTGCTGAAAAATTCGATAAATCAGTTAACTGGGCAACTCACGTTGATATGAAAACTGGTCGTCCAGAAGTTGTATCTAAATACAGTACTGAACAAAACGGTGAAGATGTTAACTCAGTAGGTATTTGCCCGGCTGCATTAGGTTCAAAGAACCAACAACCTGTGTCTTACTCTCCACAAACAGGCTTGTTCTACATCTCAGGCAACCACCTGTGTATGGACTACGAACCATTCGAAGTATCTTACACAGCTGGTCAACCCTATGTTGGTGCTACATTAACTATGGGCCCTGCTGGTGCTGACGTTCTTACCGGCAAGCCAGACAACTCAACTAACTTGGGTCAATTTACTGCATTCGATGCAAAAACCGGCAAAATTGCTTGGTCTAACAAAGAGCAGTTCTCTGTATGGTCTGGTTCAGTTGCAACAGCTGGTGGCGTTGTATTCTACGGCACTTTAGAAGGTTACTTGAAAGCGGTAGACGCTAAATCCGGTAAAGAATTGTATAAATTCAAAACACCTTCAGGCATCATCGGTAACGTTAATACTTGGTCTTACAATGGCAAACAATATGTTGGCGTATTGTCAGGTATTGGCGGTTGGGCGGGTATCGGTATCGCTGCTGGTCTTGATAGTGGTGAAGCTGGCTCAAACTCAGAAGGTCTGGGTGCGGTTGGTGCATACAGAAGCTTAAGTTCATTCACCAAATTAGGTGGAACTTTAACTGTATTTGCTTTACCTAATAACTAATCTGATTTTTTAGATTACGAAGAATGACCCTGGTCGGTGACGACCAGGGTTTTTTTTTGCCTGTCGGATGGTTTAGGTGGATTCATTTTGGTGCAAAATATCCAGCGTAATTATTGGCATCTTTTTCATGCATAAGTACATAAAATTTTCTCACTGTCATTACTGGGAATTAGGCGCTCCTATTGCCGGAGTGTTACTGACACTATCTTTTTCACCTTTCGATTATTGGTATGCCGCCATTGTGGCTCTGGCTTTTTTGTTTGCTTCCTGGCAAAACATTAGTTCCGCTCACGCATTGCTTAGAGGCTTTTTATTTGGATTGGGAGTCTTTGCATCGGGTGTATCGTGGGTTTATTTCAGTATTCACGATATGAGCAGTGCTGGCGCGATTGAAGCCATCACGTTGACGAGTGCGTTTGTTGTATTTTGGGCTTTCTTTCCGGCATTGGCGGGATACATATCAGTCCAATTGGCTCTTACTAGCACCATTCCACTTCGTCTGCTCATTATGTCTGGAGTCTGGGTGCTGGTAGAGTTCATAAGAGGATCATTGCTGCTTAATGGCTTTCCCTGGCTGCTATGCGGTTATTCACAGCTGGATAGTCCATTAGCCGGTTACGTGCCTCTGATAGGTGTTTATGGAACTGGTTTTTTATTGGCATGGACTGCTGCCTGTGTTGTAGCGTCGTTTTATAGCAAAAAAACTCGTGAGTTAGGGATAGTGAGTATATTGATAATATGGACTTTGG
>JAQTQN010000042.1 GCA_028712225.1 Methylobacter sp. | reverse complement strand
GTATCTGCTCAAGCATCTGAATCACATGCTGATTGGCGCCGCCATGACGCGGCCCCCACAGTGCGGAAATACCTGAAGACGCTACTGCATAGACATTCGCCATACTTGAGCCGGAGGTACGCACAGACGAAGTACTGCAGTTTTGCTCATGGTCGGCATGCAGAATCAGGAACATATCGATAGCTCTGACGATGTCTTCATCCAATTCATAATCACGCACTGGCGATGAAAACATCATGTTCAGAAAGTTACGGACAAACTTGAGCTTGTAAGACGGATAAACCAGCGGCTCGCCAATCGATTTCTTGTAAGAAAACGCCGCGATAGTACGTACTTGGGAAATCAGATTAATAACCACCTGCTGTTCAGTGGCGCTATCGAGGCGATCAGGCAGCGGATAAAACGTCGATAACGACGCCACCATGGTCGCCAAAATTCCCATAGGGTGGGAGCCGCGCGGAAAGCCGTTAAAAAAATGATGCATGTCTTCGTGGATAATCGAAGACTCATTAAGGTTGGTGGAAAAGTCCAACAATTGTTGGCTGTTAGGCAGCTCGCCATTCAGCAGCAAATAGGCTACTTCTACAAATCGTGAGTTTTCCGCCAGCTCCTCAATCGGGTAACCGCGATAACGCAGAATGCCTTTTTCGCCGTCAATGTAAGTGATGGAGCTTTCGCAACTGGCGGTGTTGCCGTAGCCTTCGTCCAACGTTACGTAACCACTTTGACTACGCAACTTGGAAATGTCGATGGCTTTTTCGCCTTCAACGCCGATCAATGTAGGTAGTTCGTAATTTTTGCCCTCCAGCGTCAATACTCCAGAGGGTAATTGTTTTAATTTATCGGTCATTTAATTCAATCTCCAAACCCATCGCTCGATATTTATTTGATGGGTTTCGGCAAAGCCTCTACCCATCCTACGATTTACATTTTTTATCTATTTCGGTGCCGTAAATCCATTGTAAACGGATATTCGTGACTCAGCTCCTCTATGGGCGGAGCCATCGGTCTTGGCACCATTTCATTAACCGTAAACTTTGCCAGTGTCTCCTGGTCAGACGAGGCCACCTGCGGCACTGCCAGTGGCGGTCGCACGATAGCGCCGGGCGTGTGGCCAAAATCCCAAAAGCGGGTAACGCGTCTGGCTTCGGCTTCATAACTATTTACCGGAAATGCGTCATAACTACGGCCACCAGGATGGGCAACATAATAAGTACAGCCTCCTACCGAATGACCATTCCAGGTATCAATCACATCAACAACTAAAGGCACGTGCGGGCTGATAGTCGGATGTAACGCGGAAGGTGGTTGCCAGGCGCGATAACGCACCCCGACCACATATTCGCCTTGTCGGCCGGTATTACGCATTGACAAGCGCCTGCCATTACAGGTCAACACATAGCGCCCCTCGGTAAAGCCGGTGACTTTTATCTGTACCCGCTCGACCGAGGAATCGACATAACGCGCGGTGCCGGTACTGCTGACTTCTTCACCCAAAACATGCCAAGGCTCAATCGCAAAACGCATTTCCAGGTCGATGCCGTCCACCATGGTGTTGCCGTAACGGGGAAAGCGGAATTCAAAAAACGGTTCCAGCCATTCCAGTTCAAAGCCATAACCGGCACGCTGCAAGTCTTTGGTGACTTGCTTCATATCTTCATGCACATAATGCGGCAGCATAAAGCGGTCATGCAATTCGGTGCCCCAGCGAACCAAGTCATGTTTATAAGGCTCACGCCAAAACCAGGCTATCAGCGAGCGCAATAATACGGTTTGTACTAATGACATGCGGGCATGCGGCGGCATTTCAAACGCACGCAGTTCCAAAATGCCCAAGCGCCCGGTCGAGCTGTCGGGAGAATACAGTTTATCAATACAGAACTCGGAACGATGCGTGTTGCCGGTAATGTCGGTCAGCAAATGCCGCAACAGTCGATCGACCAACCAAGGCGCAGGCACTTCACCTTCCGGCATTTGTTGGAAGGCGATTTCCAATTCATAAAGCTTTTCGTCCCTGCCCTCGTCAACACGCGGCGCTTGACTGGTCGGGCCGATGAACATGCCGGAAAATAAATACGACAAACCCGGATGATGCTGCCAGTACGTCACCAGACTGCGTAATAAGTCCGGGCGACGTAATAACGGGCTGTCCGTCGGCGTTTCCGCACCCATGGTGATATGGTTGCCGCCGCCGGTGCCGGTATGGCGACCATCGAGCATAAATTTTTCCGTGCCCAGCCTGACTTGATGCGCTTGTTCATAAAGGATGGTGGTTTTATCCACCAACTCTTGCCAGCTTTTAGAAGGATGAATGTTGACTTCAATGACGCCGGGATCAGGCGTTACCATCAAACGTTCGATACGGTAATCGCGTGGCGGCTCATAACCTTCCAGCACCACAGGTATCGACAAATTGTCTGCAGTCGCTTCAACCGCGGCAACCAGCTCAAGATAATGTTCCAGCAAGGTCAACGGCGGTAGAAAGATATGGATGCGTCCTTCGCGGGCTTCGATGCACACCGCTGTATGCGGCACATTGACGTGGATGGTTTGATCATCCCCCGCCTCTTGCTCGGCAAGCTCGGGATGGGTTTTCAGTTTTTTCTCGATGTGACTGTAGCGACGCATGACTTCGCCGTAATAATCGCCGAGCTCAGGCAACGCTTCAAACAAGCTTTGTTCTTCCTGGCTATCGCGTTTGTCCGGGGCAACCCAAGGTAAACTTGCCAGTGGCATGCGCATACCCATCGGCGAATTGCCGGGAATCAAAAACATTTGTCCGCGACGAAAATCCCAAGGCCCGCTTTGCCATTGTTGATTGGTCCAATCCCACTTAATAGGCAAAGTGTAACCGGCAGGTTTACCTAAATCAGAATCCAGCAATTGCGCCAAGGTTTGGCGTTCGATGGAGTCTTTTAGATTGCTTTTTAACGGGTCGATATTTTCCGGCAGCGTGCCTTCCTGCCAGAGGTAGTAAAAACTGTCTTCATAACCGGTTTTGATATAGCGCGGTTGCACGCCTAAGCGTAAGGTGAATTGCTTGATAAACTGCTCAGCCTGCTCAACGGTGTGCCCGTAATCCTTGGTAATATCCGCCAATAACGTGGGGTTACGCCATACCGGATCGCCGTCCTTACGCCAGAATATGCCATATTGCCAACGCGGCAGCGGTTCACCCGGATACCACTTACCTTGTCCGTAATGCAACATGGCGCCTTTTGCGAACACATCACGCAGCCGCTTAGTTAACTCATTAGCGCGCTCACGTTTGTGTTTGCCATCGGCATCGACATTCCATTCCGCGCCTTCCATGTCATCCACGGAAACAAAGGTGGGTTCGCCGCCCATGGTTAAACGCACATCATCGGCCAGCAATTGCCGGTCAACCAGCTGACCCAGCGCATCGATGTGATACCACTGCTCATCGGTATAAGGCTTGGTGACGCGCGGATCTTCATGCAGACGGTCAACGGTATTGCTGAATTCAAAGTCCACTTCGCATTTGTCAGTGCCGCCGGTCACCGGTGCGGCGCTGGCTGGATCGGGTGTACATGCCAGCGGAATATGGCCTTCTCCTGCAAGTAAACCGGAAGTCGGGTCAAGCCCAATCCATCCGGCACCGGGGATGTAGACTTCAGTCCAGGCATGTAAATCGGTGAAGTCCTGTTCCGGCCCGGATGGTCCGTCCAAGGATTTGACGTCAGCCGTCAATTGCACCAAATAGCCGGACACGAACCGCGCCGCCAAGCCCAAATGACGGAGTATCAGCACCAATAACCAAGCCGAATCACGGCATGAGCCGCTCAACTTGGTCAGTGATTCCTCACAACTCTGGATACCCACTTCCATGCGGATGTTGTAGCTAATCGTTTGAAACACTTTGCGGTTAACATCAACCAGAAAGTCATTGATGGTGCGCTTGCTGATGTCGAAATCGGCGATCCATTGTTTCAATAACGGGCCGTCTTCAGTAATTTCCAAGTACGGCTGCAATTCTTTCAACAACAGCTCATCGTATTTAAACGGATATTGTTCGGCATATTCTTCAACAAAAAAGTCAAAGGGATTGATGACCGTCATGTCAGCGATGACTTCCACTTCAACACTGAGTTTGCGGCATTTTTCCGGGAATACGACCCGTGCCAAAATGTTGCCGAATGGGTCTTGCTGCCAATTAATGAAATGATCTGCAGGCTCAATGCGCAAGCTGTAGCCTTTAATCGGCGTGCGACTATGCACGGCCGGCCGCAATCTAAAGACGTGTGGCGACAGGGAAACTGATCTATCAAAGTTGTAGACAGTTTTGTGACGGAGTGCTACCCGAATGGTCATGATTTTTTCCTCGCCAAAGCGTTAAGTGTTACTAAGATTTCTAACGACAAAAGCCACTAAACCCCAATGGCTTTCTGTGCTTCGGCCTGCATCCGTATTAATTCTTCTTCCACCCCGGCTGCATGCGTCAATTCGGCCACATTGTCTTTAGTAAAAAAGCCTTGAAAGCCGCCAAAGCGCTGCACATATTCAATAATCAATGAGGAATGCTCGGAAGCACTGGAAAAGATCTGTTTTAAACCTTCAGCTTTTGAACCCACTACATCCAGCAAAAAGCTTTTGCCTTGGTCGCGAATGGCATCAACGACAAACTCAATATTTTCAATGCCGTTCTGATCACCATCCTTAACGGCAAGCGCCAAGTGGTGCAATCTGGGCCCGTAATTGCGTACAAAATTTTCGGTGGGTGACGGGAAGATTTTGAAATGATTAACGAAATAAGGCGTGTTGTTGGCGGTGAACACCTTGGCGGGACTGCGTAATTCATCCGTGTAATGGATGCTTTTGGTGACATTGGTCGATGAATTTTGATCGACAATATCGAATGATCCCCAGTAGTAATAGCTGGATAACGATAGCCATTCTAAAATTGCCACTTCTCTATTTTGGCTGTAGATACGGGTCGCTAAATGATCCACCGGAAGAATCAGTTCATTTATTCCCAACGCCTTTTGTCGCTCTTTGGCCATCTGACACGCTTGTTGCGCATCATCCCGAATACTACTGACGCCCAGCGCATAAATGCGCAGCTCTCCAGGCTCTCTTTCAAGATAACCAACAATGTTGTGGGTATAAGGTGATGGCTTAATAAACGCGATGTTACCTGGTAATTCTAATCGACGGACATCGTCGGGAGAGAAAAACCGAAAGCCCCTGTTTTGCTGCAAATTGACGACTTCATGCAGATTAGTCACCCGCAATACTTCGCCCATGTAGCGACTGTGCGGCTTGCTTGAGCCGATCGGAAAGACTTCATTGAGGCTGCGAAAAATCCCCTTGATTTCCTCGTTCTTCACTTCACGAATCAGTAAATCAGGGGAATTCATATCGATACGCAAAATGTGCGTCCAATGCGACTCGCTTTCCAGTGTGACGAGATATTCGTAGGGGGACATCAGACATAATTCTCCGATGTATTCAATGGATCTGCCTGGATCGACCGTCAACATCATCGCGTCGATTTCTTGAATCATGCTGCTCAACCCCAGGCTATCGCGTTCTTCCAGCAACTTGACCAGGTATTCATTAAAGAATGATGAGTTTTGTTTGTCCCCCTGTATAGGGAACGATAAGGAGTAACTGGTGTTTGGCATAGTGAGCTCTCTACAAGTTTTAATCTTTAAAAACAAGCAAAGCAAGTGCCATACCAAGTAACTCATCCCCTAATAATCAAGGGTACACCCCGTAGAACTGTCCTTGGCAATATCTAATCGATCGGTTTAACGATTAAAGCCGCACCAAATTGAAGCGCCACAATCCCAAAACAGGGCAGAAAATATGCTTTTAGTTAATCATTTTTAGCCATTTCCTGTAACTATCGACGCGGTGCGCTGTTGCCATTTATAAGCGTTAGCTAAGTACAACTCTAAATTAAGCAAAAAATTCAAGGTATAGAAAAAATGGCACCAATCATGCTTTCTCTTTGTTAAAGACAACTAGCCTTATGAATGCCATGAAATCAATCTGGGAAAATTACAAAACCGACACGGCTTACGATGAACTCATGAGCTCGGAGTTCCAGCCGCGGCAAATCAGCCACCGCCTATGTCAATATTTAAACTCGCTCAATAAAAGTGATATTGATAAACGCAAAATAGCCGCCGAACTGGCTATTTTGGAAATGGGCATCAGTTTTACGGTCTATAGCGATGAGGGCAATATAGATAGGGCCTGGCCGTTCGATATTATCCCCCGCATACTGAGTGCCAAAGAATGGCGGGGCATTGAAAAAGGCTTAAAGCAACGCCTGACCGCACTTAACTGCTTTATAGCTGATGTCTATGGTGATCAAGAATTTATTAAGGCGGGCCTGATGCCCGCTGAAATTATTAATAGCTCAAAAAACTTTCGTAAAGAGTGCGTTGGCATGAAACCCCGCCACAATGTCTGGGCAAACATTTGCGGCACCGATTTGGTGCGTGACAAAGACGGTGTCATGTACGTGCTGGAAGATAACTTACGTGTACCCTCCGGTGTGTCATACATGTTGGAAAACCGTGTGATTACCAAGCGTGTTTTCCCTGAACTTTTGCAAGACATCGATATTTTGCCTATCGACGACTACCCGAGCCAATTGCAAGCCATGCTGGCCTCGATTGCCCCGGAGCATATCAGCAAGCCGCAAATCGTGGTGTTAACCCCCGGCATTTATAACTCCGCCTATTTTGAACATGCGTATTTGGCTCAACAAATGGGCGCGCAGTTGGTTGAAGGTGGTGATTTGGTGGTTAATGACGATGATTGCGTGTACATGCGCACCATCGAAGGCCTGGAAAAGGTCGATGTAATTTACCGACGCATTGATGATGACTTTTTAGACCCGGAAGTATTCCGCAAAGACTCTGCACTTGGCGTACCTGGCTTAATGCGCGCCTGGAAAGCCGGGAACGTATCGCTAGCCAATGCGCCGGGCGCCGGCGTTGCTGACGACAAAGTCGTTTACGCCTATGTGCCGGAAATGATTCGTTATTACCTGAACGAAGAACCGCTATTACCGAACGTACAGACTTATTTGTGCGATAACCCGGAGCATCTGGAATATGTGTTGGCACATTTGCCGGAATTAGTCGTCAAACCGGCTAATGAATCAGGGGGCTATGGAATGTTAGTCGGGCCCCATGCCACTGCTAAAGAAATTGCCGCATTTAGACAAATTATCCAGACCAACCCTCGAAATTATATAGCCCAGCCCACCTTGGCGATTTCAACCGCCCCAACGTTGTGCAAAGGCAAACTCGAACCCAGGCACATCGACCTGCGGCCTTTTATTTTGCAAGGAGAAAACACTTTTGTAACCGCTGGAGGATTAACTCGGGTAGCGCTAAGGAAGGGATCGCTCGTCGTAAACTCCTCGCAAGGCGGCGGCAGTAAAGACACCTGGATCATCAACATGGAGCACAACTAATGTTATCCCGTTCAGCAGAACGCCTATATTGGCTAGCACGTTATCTGGAACGCACTGAAAATATCGCCAGATTGGTCAGTGTACACATGAACTTATTGATGGATTTACCCAATGGCGTGGAAATGGGCTGGCTACAGCTGGTACGTATCAATTCATCAGAAAAACAATTCTATGACAAATACAAAGTGGCCAATGAGCGTAACGTCACCCGCTTTCTTTTGGTCGACGAAAGTTATTACGGCTCTTTGTTTTCATCGTTAAGCGCCGCGAGAGAAAACATTCGCACCTCAAGAGACTTGTTGCCCGATGAAGCTTGGGAACAAGTCAATGAAATGTATTTGTTTACCAAAAACAATCTCGATTCTGTTTACAACCGTACCAGCCGCATTGAGCTTCTCAATGAAATTCTAAAGGGTTGCCAGCGTTTTACCGGCTTGCTATCAGGCTACATGAGCCACAATCATCCTTATCGATTTATCCGGCTGGGCAGAAATATCGAGCGCGCCGACATGACCAGTCGCATTCTGGATTTAGCATCCTTACTGCTGGCCGATTCGCGTAGCGATGAAATGCGCCAATATGAAACTATTTTGTGGGTGAATATATTAAAGTCGCTCAACGCCCAGTTAATGTATCGCCAACATGTCAGAAGCAGTGTGAATGGCGATGATGTGCTTAATTTCTTATTGTTAAACACCACCCTGCCCCGCGCAGTCGGTTGCTGTATTGCTGAAATTGCCGATTGTATCAACGCACTCCCGAACAACGATTCGTTACCAGAAGCACTTGTTAAACTTAAAGCTTACGTGCAAGCCATTGATATACGACAAACAACCCAAGCACAGTTACGAGAAATTCTCGACGACCTGCAAAATAAATTGGGCGATCTTCATGACAGCATTTCTAACAACTGGTTTCTGCAAGCCACTACCGAATAGCTATCGAACTTATTTTTTGATTTCAAGTGACCAACCCGCAAACCTAAAACCTAAAACCATCCAACGACCTGTAGCACCAATTGACCATAATATAAATCTGGGTATATTAGCTTTAACTGATAATCATATGAATATCTCTATGACGGCGTATAGAAATGCTGACTTAATAGAGTTCGGGTGTAAATAAATTACCTGAATTCCGCTATTTATGGGCAATTTCGCCCAATGCGAATGGGCTGGCTAATCGATTTCTTGATTTTTTGAGCGCATAACATTGCACTTCTATAAAATCTTGGCTTTCTTGGCATAGTTATCTATACAAATGCGTCAGTCTTAAAAATGAATAATTCATTGCAATCGGTTAAAATGGTCCAATTATTAAACAGCTGTCTATTTTTTTGGCAGTTTGTTTTTAGCGTAGCACTTCAGAGGTCATTGTATGCGTAAACACTTGAACACCTTTGTATGGAGCACCTCGTTGCTCCTTATGAATTCTTGGAGTCAGGCCGCGACTGATTTACCCCCATCAACCAAAGTTCCACTCGGAGCGGTAGAAGAGGTATGCTCAGACTTTACGCCAGCCGATTGGCGGAAAGAACAGGAAATTGATGGTGTAAAGATTCAAGCCTCACACTTGTGCGATCCTGACAATCCTGCTGATATTGCCGCCTTCGTCAAAGGCACCAATGGCATCTCCATGGCAACACTGATGCAAACGCAACTGGCTGCCGATGCTGTCACCATGTCAGATGACATGGATGGTGACGGCGACCCGGATAAAATCATTATTAAACTTGAAGTCGTTGAGCTTAACGGCCGCTCCCCCGATGTAAAAGACCCGATCACCACGTTTGACATTGCCCCCGGCATCCAACCGACTTTCTGGGTTTATGCACCAAAAACTCGCGACATGTCTACGCGCAGTCTTTACGAATCGATTGCTAATCCGTTACTGCGTGTGCCCTCACCTGTTATTCGTGTGGAGCAAGATGACGTGGTTTGGATAGTATTGGAAAACACCCATTACTTGCCGCATTCCATCCACTTACACGGCATTGATCACCCATTCATGGATCATAGTGGTGGCGGTAATGATGGCGTAGGACAAACCAGCAACATGGACACGATGCCGGGCGATAGCAAAACCTACGTTATCAAACCCCGCCAACCAGGCACCATGTATTACCATTGCCATGTACAACCGCATACCCATATTCCAATGGGCTTGCAGGGCATTTTTGTGGTTGAGGAAAACCGTCCAAACAATTGGCCGCAAACCCTTAATGTCGGAGCTGGTCAGGTTCGCCATCCTTCAGTGGCGGTGTTGGAAAAATATGCCAGAGAATATGACCTGCATTACGAAACAGCCGATAAGGAATTGCATGAACAGGTGGCAAGATCAGCGAATGATCCGCGTCTTATTGCCAAACACATGAACATGGAATACGACACCACTGACGCGACTGACGACTATTTCATGCTCAATGGTCGCTCTTTCCCGTACACGTTGCGCGAATCATTGATTGAAATGGAGGAAAATCAAAAAGTTAAATTGCGCGTACTGAATGGCCATACAGAATCCTTGGCATTACATATCCATGGACACAAACCCACCATTACTCATTATGACGGCGTCGATAATGGTCCGGGATCTTACATTCAGCGCGATGTTCATGGCATGGTCCCCGCCCAACGTATTGATCTGGAATTAAGCGGCGTGGATGATGGCTTAAATAGCTTTGGTCAAGGCATTTGGATGTTCCACGACCATGTGGAAAAAGCTTTTACCACCAATGGCGTTGGTGAAGGCGGTGATATTAGCTTAGTGGTTTACAAAGGATTCCTTGACGAAAGAGGCATTCCAACAGCCCATGGCATGAGTCTGGCTCCATATTTTACCAAGGAATTCTGGCAACGAAATTACCCAGCTTGGCAAGATTATGATGCATGGAATAGTTTAGGACTACCTGATCCCAAAGCAGCCTATGAGCCTGCCAAAACTGCTGTCCAAAACATCGTTCCCCAAAGAACGGCTGCCGATGCTTTAAAGCAAGAAGAAGGCTCGGCGCTGGCAAAGTTGTTTTATGGAATTTTTCTGGGGCTATTAGGCTATGTGCTGATTGTTAACCGTCAGATAATTATTAATCGTGCCCTTGCGTTGATTAAGCGTTAAAGCGTCGACTTTGCGGTAATAAAAAAGGGCGGGCATCCCAAAGATGTCCGCCCTTTTTGTTTATAGTCAACGCCAAAAACTAATTGTCGTCTTTTGTTTGCTTTAAGCTTTTTAACTTTTCCAACACCCGGCTAGCCCGCTCAATATGAGCCTCCAACTGTTCGTTTTCCGGATCCAAGACACGCGCTTCTTCCCACTTTTTCATAGCCTGGTCGTATTGCTGACGACTGTATGCTTGGGTGCCTTCTTCAATTAAGCTCTGCACATGAATAGCGATGCTATTATCAAGCTTTTTGCTCAACGACTGAAACTCAGGGGTATTAAGGTTAAATCTTGTCAGGTCTTTTCGCAGCTTCAAGGCCACTTCAAAGTTACTTTGTTCACAAGCATTTTTGAAGTCAACCAATAACTGTCCACCCAACGCTTGTTTTTGGGCTACAGCTATAGCCACTTGTTGTTTTTGCTTTTTCTTGACCTGCTTTTGAGCTAGTTTTTGCTGTTCTTCATCTTTTATCTGTTTCTCCAAATCAATACGTTGTTGCTCGGCCCGGGTTCGTTCCTCTTCCTCTGCTAACAATTCCTGTAACCTCGCATTGGCGATCTTGATGTCAGGTGTAGAAGAAAGCTTTACCGCCAACGGCAGCGTACGCTTAGCCAGCTCTAAGTCTCCATTCGCTAACGCATGACGGCCGTATTCGGCCAAATCGTTCGCAATCTTGTCAGCCTCCTCTATCTTATTTTCTAACGCATGCCGGGCAAACCAATCTTTGGGATCGGTGGCAGCAACTCTTTCGCTAATCAGCAATTGCTTGTGCATCGACTCACCATCAGCAATCAGTAAATCCAGTCGCAATTTAGCTAAACTGATTTCCTGCCGTTGCAAGAGTTCCTTCTGTCCTTGTTGAAGTTTTTCGCTATTAGGGAAGTGTGTTAATGCTTCGTTGTACAAATCTAACGCAGACCTCCAATCATCTTTAGCGACTGCATTATTGGCTGCGGTGATGATCTGCTGCTCATAATATCGGGCTTGGTCGATAACTTTGTTTTGTAATTGCTGAGGATTCGATACTTCCGGATTCGGATGTTCCTGTAAGTCAGCCACTAAAGCTAAAGCGTTGGTATATTCTTGCCTGCTTAGAAAATAATCAACTTGTTCATTGATGCTGCCAGAAGGCGCTAGCACAGTGGCGCAACCAATAAGCTGCGTCAGCACAACGACGGATAATCCCTTGGGGGTAAACTTCATACTGCTTCTTCCGAGTATTTGAGTATTTCGTAAAGTCTGGATTTAACGAGATGGCGACGCAAGCCGATAATGTTTTCGACAACGAACGTTGCCAGGGGTTGAGCTGAGCCGCGTAAGGTCACAACACCAGCCGGTTGGCATTGAATATGACCATTTTTTTGAATGGCTTCATACGTTGTATCGCTGATCAGAACCCCACCCGGTAAAGCTGCGCCGGATAAGCGAGAGGCTATATTAACCGCACGTCCCATCACCGTATAGTCCATGCGTTCAGCCGAACCAATATTTCCGGCCACCATGCCGCCACTGTTTACTCCGATATGAAACATAAGCTCAATCAAACCAAGCTCCTTACGCTTTTCGTTAAGCACTGCCACCATATCTTGGATCAGCACGGCACATTCCACCGCATGCTGGGCATGCAGGTCATCCTGACCGGGCGCACCAAATACCGCCATAACACAATCGCCAATATATTTGTCGACATGTCCATGGTACATATGAACAATCTCAGCAATGTAACCAAAGTACTCATTTAGTAATTCGCTGATTTTGTCGGCCGGCATGTTTTCAGATAATGTCGTGAAACCAACGATGTCCGCAAATAGCACACTAGCATTTACTTGACGACCACCTAGGTCGGCTAAATCACTATTTCCTAATAATTCTTTCGCGACTTTAGGAGCAACATAACGAGAAAACGTTTGCTCAACACGCTCCTTTTCCAGCAATTTCTCGGACATATCATTCATCGCCCGCATCAGTTGCCCTAACTCGTCGTTGGGAAGCTTCTCAAAACGAAATTCATAATTACCATCAGCAATTGACTTACTCACAGCAACTAGTTGCTGTATTGGGCGTGACAACCGTTTACCCAAAAAAATTGAAGCTATAAAGCCCATTGAGATGAGTATCATCGTTGCTACAGCAACGGTTTCCAGTGTTTGCTCCTTTTCCGCTTCCAGCTTAGTTCTGTCATGCCCGATAAATGCATATCCAATGATCGTGTCATTTACCGTCATGGGGTTAAAAAACCCTGCCAAAACTTTGTCCCCGCTATGAATTTCTATAGGCAATTCATAAGAAAAATTTGCGTTATTGGCTGCAATAGCCTCAATTTTCGACTGTTCGGGCAAGGAGCCTTTACTAACGAGTGGCAATAAATCTACGTTATAAATGGCAGCAGAAGCGAGCTGATCATTCTGCTCAACAAGATAATTGACTATTCCTGTCAAAGTTAAATTGTCGTCAGCCAGCAAAGGTTCTTCTGCAATTTGGGCAAATAAACTGACGACTGTTCGGCTGGACGTCATCATTTGCCGCTCAAGCATATTTCTTAAGTCATTGCCTATCACTACTCCCAAGGACAACATACCAATTGCAATAATAACGGTAAAAATTTCAGCCAACTGATAGGCAATCGGTAAATGTATCGACAAGATTGCATACCAAAATCGCTGCCATGCCGTAATTGGTATTTTTAATAAAGAACCCAAGCCTTTCAAAGCCACACACTCCAACAATTCAAAACTCAGTTATCAGGGAATACATCACACTTTATATAGTGTGATTTACGTCAAAAATCTGCAACTATTTATACCCGTTAGCTTATTAAGCTGCAACCTATTGTTACCGTAAAAATCCTAATGTATATTTAAAATATTTATTTGAAACAAGTACTTAAAAAACAACAAGCAATAATCAAATCGCCACCGACAAAAACACGTGAGCGCCTGCAGGCTGTTTGCCGAAATTTGTGAGCAGGCGGAACTCCTATCGCTTCGCTAAATTATCACTTCAAGGACAAGACAATCTTGTATCTGGAAGCTTGGCGGCATGCTTTTCAAGAAGATCTTAAAGCTTACGCCGAGCATGTGCTGAAATTATCCCTGGCTGACATCAAAGCCATGCTGCGCTTATCAATCCGGGCCAATAACGGCAAAGAAATCCAGTTGAGGGAGGTTGTTGAGATCGATCTTGGCCGGGCTTCGCCATGATGCCCGCGGCGCATAAGTCACGGCTGGTCATATTGACCACACCCAACTACCTTCGGCGACCGAATGCCAATGATTTTTGTAACCCTCACGGCAAGCAAAGCTGCTGATTCCGATGGAAATTTCTCTTGGATTTGGTATTGTCTTTGCAACATTAATTACACTAATTTTGATACCATCTCTATTCTATACTTAGTCGTCAACGATATTAGCGATACGTTCAAAACTAAACCCCCACTTCATCTTCTTAAAATCCGTTACGGAGCCGTATGAAACACGCGTTATCAATCCTGATTTGCCTATTATCGCTGCACTGGCAAAGCACCTTAGCCGCCGAGCCACTTCCGCCAGAGCTTAATAATAAAACTAATGTCACTGCCGCGCCCGTTAAAAACCAAGGCCCATTGCAATGCGCGGCGTTCAGTCCTTATGTTGGCAATCTTTCACCCGATAGCGGCCCCTCTCCCTCCAGAGAATTAATTGATCAATTATTGGATAAATTGGTTAAGGAAACACCGTTTCGCTGCATCATGACTTATGGCGTTACGGGCGGTCTGGAATATACGTTTGCCGCCGCTGAAGCCAGACACCTCAAAGTCATCGCCATCATCTGGTTGGATAAGGATGTTGCTATGAACACTAAATCCATTGCCAGCGGCATAGACGTCGCTAAAGCCTTCCCGAATACCATCATCAAATTAAGCTGCGGCTCCGAAGTAAGAACTCGTCATGGCTATGAGTTTGACGGCGAAATCACTCGCTGTATTGATGATTTGCATAAAGCCGACGTTGCCCAACCGATCACCACTATCGATACTTGGTGGGAATGGTGTGACAGGAAGTCGCCATGCAAACCGACCAGCTTTGCTAAAAAAGTCGATTGGATTGGCGCTAACATTTTCCCTTGGTGGGAAAACAAACATGCAGACCTTTATCCCTGCACTCCTGCCAGCCAAGCGGCTAATTTTCATATCGCCAGATTAAAAGACTTACGCAAAACCTATCGTAAAAAAGAAGTCATCGTCACCGAATTCGGCTGGCCCAGCGGCCCCAAAGGCAAAACTGAAAAAAATATCCACACCAAACAGCAATGCGGTGTTGCCAGCAAAAAAAACCAACTCTTAGTGGTTAACCAAACCTTTAAGAAACTGGCTAAACAAAAATGGTCAGGTGTGGTATTTGAAGCTTTCGAAGAAAACTGGAAACCCAGCAACGAAGGTGACTTTGGAAAATATTGGGGGGTATGCCAAGGCAAACCGCCTTATTCTTGTCCGAAAGGATTGATGCTTAAGTAACCCCCCGGGGCAGCAGCTAAGCCGTTAGTTAAGTGCAGTCGAAGCCAATAATTCCACATGGCTTCGGCTCCGCTCAGCACCACCGACAATCTTAATCGTTCAATTCAAGTTAGCAGTACCGCAATCACAGGAAGCGTGCAGCCATGAACGTATTTTTGACTATTCAACAAACTTATCGGACGGCTGATACGCCAGTCGACAACTTACCGGAACTGCTTAATGCATTAAACCGTTGGTACCTCAACCACCCCAACTATAACTACCTGCATCCCTGCGTTATTGATGGCAGGGCGGCACTGGTTTGTCATAACGATTTAAGACGAAAATCAGGACAGGCTTTTACCGAACTGCAGGCCATCGCCGATCGCTTTCAGATTTATTTAAAGGAAGATGGTCGAAGTCAACAATCTGCTCATGATCTTAATAACCGTAGAAACAATATTTGTCTGGTCCTGACTTTTTATTTAGGCATATTGGCTTCTTCAAGCCTGGTGCGTGCAGATAACTCTGCAAGTCCGGCAAGTTCCAGCCCAGCTATTACCACTCAAACCATGCTCGTCAACGTTGCAACCAGTCAAAGCGGCAAAAAACTGGTCCAGTTAAGGAATGCTCGGCCACCCAAGGCAAATGAAGTGCTGGCTGCTTACGCTAAAAAAACGCCGACCCTGATAATTGATACGCAAGCGGAAGTTAAAATAAAAAGCTTTTTGACGGCGACATATAAACCAGAGACTGACGATCCTGCCCACATTGGTAGCGATCTTGCCGAAATTGCCCGCTACTACGCAAAATACCCAACGGTTGTCGATCTTCTGGACGAGTTAAAAGATAAAAAACTGGTACTCAAATA
>JAQTQN010000041.1 GCA_028712225.1 Methylobacter sp. | reverse complement strand
GTTGTGCTGTCATAAGATTGCGCCTCGGCTAAATTAGTATTGATGAAAAAGAAAAATCGGCCGCAAATCAGTGAGTTGCAGCACTCATTTGATTTGTTGCTTTGTCGATATGTAGTGATTTGTAAAAATTTTAACACAATATGTTGTGTTTTATCTAAAAAAAATTATGTTGACATTTTTGTTTAAAACTAGGTATTTGTAAGCTGCGCTGAATGCGTATTGGCGTGGATTTATAACCGTTATCTATCTGTAAAAGCGGGTGTGTTGTTTGACGCATTTGTCATTTCCATATATTATTGCCCGGTTATGTCAGACCGATTACCTATCTACATTGATCCGTTACAACTTGCTGATAAGCGAGGAGAACTAACGGGACTTTTGCCTTTAAAAGGCCTCGATCGCTTGGGTGAATTTTTGCTCAACGATGCAGGGGCGGTTTCCGTAAGCCTTTTTTTTGCTAGGGAAGGCAGGGTGCCTAAAATTGAGGGTCAATTAAAAGCTGTGCTGCAGCTTCAATGTCAAAATTGTTTGCAGGCAGTTGAATGGCCTGTAGATATCGGAGTCAAATTAGGCATTGTTACTTCGATTGAGCAGGCGGATAGATTGCCTGAAGGCTATGAGCCTTTGATGATTGAGGAAGGAAAGTTAGTTTTAAAAGACATTATTGAAGATGAGTTGTTGCTTGTAATACCTACTTTTCCTAAGCATCAGCACAATTGTTTTATCCAAAAACCGGGCTTTGAAGAACCTGATGTACCGGAAAATAACTTGCAGTCGCCCAGCAAAAATCCTTTTTCCATCTTAGCAAAACTTAAAAAATCTGGAGATTTATAATGGCAGTACAAAAAAGTAAAGTATCACGTTCAAGACGTGGTCAACGTCGTTCACACGATGCCTTAACCGGTCCTACTTTGTCTCAGGATCCGTTAACTGGTGAAACTCATTTACGTCACCATGTCACTCCCGATGGCTTTTTTAAAGGTCGTCAAATTGTTGCGGTTAAAGAAGAAGAGTAAGTTCTATCGTTTTTTAGCTAGTGATATATGCCGAACCAATTCTGGTTCGGCTTATTTTTATCAACCCAGGAGTCATTAGTCAGCGTGAGCCTAACAATTTCGATTGATGTAATGGGCGGGGATCACGGTCCTGAGGTTACCATTCCCGCATCATTAGATTGTCTAAAAAACAATCCAAACCTTAAGCTGATTTTAGTAGGTGACGAGACTGTTGTTAAACAACAGTTGGCAAAAAGCCCGCTTGATTTCAAAGAAAGATTAATTATTCAGCACGCATCAGAGTGCGTTGCTATGGATGAATCTCCTGCTAAAGCGTTAAAAAATAAAAAAGATTCTTCTATGCGCGTCGCCATCAATCTTGTGAAGGATGGCAAGGCTGATGCTTGTGTAAGTGCCGGTAATACTGGTGCGCTAATGGCAACTGCCCGCTTTGTTTTAAAAATGATTCCCGGTATAGATCGCCCCGCGATCATCTCTACGTTGCCGTCAATACATGGGCATACGCATGTGTTGGATTTGGGGGCAAATGTAGATTGTACCGCCGAGCACCTTTTTCAATTTGCAGTCATGGGTGCGGAATTGGTCAGAGCTGTGGAAAATATCGAAAATCCAACTGTTGGCCTGCTTAATATTGGTGAAGAGGATGTTAAAGGTAATGAGCAAGTCAAGTCGGCTGCGAAATTACTGGAAAACTCGTCGCTAAATTATATCGGTTATGTTGAAGGAAACTCGTTGAACGCCGGTAACGTCAAAGTTGATTTAATTGTTACTGATGGTTTTGTTGGCAATGTTGCACTTAAATCAATTGAAGGCGCGGCCAAGATGATTGCTAACGCTTTGAAAGAAGCGTTTAACCAAAACATTTTGACCAAGCTGGTGGCGATAATTGCTTATCCGGTACTTAAGTCGTTCAAGCAACACATTGATCCTAGGTTATATAACGGTGCTAGTTTTCTTGGATTGCGTGGCTTGGTGATTAAAAGTCATGGTGGTGCTGACGTGTTAGCGTTTAAAACGGCGATTCAACTTGCTGAGGTCGAAGTGCAAAAAGATGTTATTAGGAAGATAAGCGAACAAGTTGAGGCAACATTAACTCAAAAGGAAAGTACATGACTCGATACTCAAGAGTGATTGGTACCGGTGGTTATTTGCCTGCTGAAGTTCGCACTAACGAGCAAATATCGCAAACGGTTGATACATCTGATAGTTGGATTTACGAACGTACCGGCATAAAAAGCCGCCGTATAGCGGGGGCGGACGAGACGGCGTCCAGTATGGCTGAAATAGCCGCAAGACAAGCTATCGAGGCGGCAGGTTGTGAGCCGCAAGACATTGATTTGATTATTGTCGCGACGGGCAGCCCTGATCGGGTCTATCCCAGTACTGGTTGTTTGTTACAGGAAAGATTAGGTATTAGAAACTGTGTGGCTTTCGATGTGCAGGCTGCGTGTTCGGGCTCTATTTTTGCTCTAAGCATTGCTGATCAGTACATTAAAACCGGCGCAGTCAAAAAAGTTCTCGTTGTCGGTTCTGAAATCTGCTCACGGCTGGTTGACTGGACAGATCGTAGTACCTGCATATTGTTTGGCGATGGAGCTGGTGCCATCTTGCTGGCAGCATCTGAAGATACAGGCATTTTATCTACCCATATTCATTCTGACGGTGAGTATGAAGATTTGTTGTATTGCCCAAATCCCAATGCTGCAAGTGAAGCCAATAGAAATGAAGCCCCTTACATAAGTATGCGCGGCAACGAGGTATTTAAAGTGGCTGTAAATACTTTGGGGCGTATTGTTGATGAGACGTTGGCCGCTAATAATTTGGAGCAGTCCGATATCGATTGGCTGGTGCCCCACCAAGCTAATATGCGAATCATTGTCGCCACGGCCAAAAAATTAAAAATGTCTATGGATCATGTGGTTTTGACATTGGAAGAACAAGGTAATACGTCTTCCGCTTCTGTTTTATTGGCATTCAATGAAGCTGTTCGGGATGGGCGCATTCAACGTGGACAGGTGGTATTGCTCGAGGCTTTTGGGGCGGGATTCACATGGGGTTCTGCGTTAATTAGATATTAATTTGGTTGAAAAATAATGAATAACCAATCTTATAATTTAGCCTTTGTTTTTCCCGGACAGGGTTCTCAGTCGCTGGGTATGCTTGCGGATTTGGCAGTCTCTTATCCGGAAGTGCGACAAACTTTTGAGCGCGCTTCTGATGTATTGGGAAAAGATTTGTGGTCAATCGTTGCTGATGGCCCGGAAGATCAGTTAAATCAAACACACAATACCCAGCCTGCGATGTTGGCGGCAGGTGTTGCGGTGTGGGAAGTATGGTGCAAGCAAAGTTCGATTCGTCCTGCTTGGGCTGCTGGACATAGTCTTGGCGAATATACTGCATTGGTTTGTGCCGAAGCGATTGCTTTTGAAGATGCTATTCAATTAGTCGCTGAAAGAGGCCGATTGATGCAGGAAGCGGTGCCCGCAGGCGTCGGGGCAATGGCGGCAATTTTAGGGCTCGAAGATCACCAAGTTGTCGCAGCCTGCATTGAAGCTAGTCGAAAAGAGCTTAATGAGGAAGTTTCTGCGGCAAATTTCAATTCGCCGGGGCAGGTAGTGATTGCCGGGCATGCCGCAGCTGTTGATCGGGCAATTGTCGCAGCCAAAGAAGCGGGTGCCAAACGAGCGGTGTTATTGCCTGTTAGCGTACCTTCTCATTGTGCCCTAATGCACTCTGCTGCAGATAAGCTCGATCATTTATTGCAGAATACTGCGATTGAAATGCCCAAATTGACGCTTATTCACAATGTTGATATTGCCGCTCACACTGCTCCTGAAGTTATTCGTAATGCATTAAAAGAGCAGCTTTCTCAACCGGTGCGTTGGTCTGATAGTATTCGTTTTATGCATGATCAAGGCGTTACTACTTTTGTTGAATGCGGGCCCGGAAAGGTATTGGTGGGTTTAAATAAACGCATTGTTAAAGAAGCCAGGCATTTTTCAATTTACGATACAGCTTCATTGAATGAGGTGTTGGAGAATCTTAATGGATAAACAAATCGCTTTAGTAACCGGGGCTAGTCGTGGAATAGGCAGGGCCATCGCGGAAAGATTAGTCATCGATGGTTTTTTTGTGATCGGTACTGCAACCACGGCTGGTGGTGCAGAGGCAATTTCTGCTTTTTTGGGGGAAAGTGGTCGTGGCTTAACGTTAAATGTCGCCGATCCCAAGTCAATTGAAGATGTGCTCAAAAGCATCAATGAAGACTTTGGTGTTCCAACTGTGTTGGTAAATAATGCGGGTATTACTCGAGACAACCTGTTGATGAGAATGAAAGATGATGAATGGGATGACATTATCAACACTAATTTGACGTCGGTTTTTAGGATGTCTAAAGCTGTGTTACGCGGCATGATGAAAGCAAAAGCCGGTCGAATTATTAATATATCTTCGGTGGTCGGAGCTACGGGTAATGCAGGTCAAGCAAATTACGCGGCGGCAAAAGCCGGGATGGTTGGTTTTGCCAAATCATTGGCCAAAGAGGTTGGTTCGCGCAATATCACGGTCAATACTGTCGCTCCAGGCTTTATTGATACGGATATGACCAAAGAACTGTCTGACGATATTAAAAATAATTTGTTGGCATCAATTCCTTTGTCTCGACTGGGTGATGCTCAAGAAATTGCGCATGCGGTGTCGTTTTTGGCTTCGGAAGGTGCCGGCTATATCACTGGCGAAACTCTGCATGTCAATGGTGGCATGTTTATGCCTTAATCTTGTGACACTGTCTTAATATCAAGTATAATTGCCCCGCCGTCTGGAATTGCCGGCGACGGGATTTCTAATAAAATCAATAACAATACAATTGCGATTAATAAAGCTTAAAGCTAATAAGATCGCGATGTTTGAGGATAATAATTATGAGTAACATTGAAGAACGAGTAAAAAAGATTGTTGCAGAGCAATTGGGTGTAAAGGAAGAGATCGCTAATGATGCTTCATTTGTCGATGATCTTGGTGCTGATTCTCTGGATACAGTTGAACTCGTTATGGCTCTTGAAGAAGAATTTGAATGCGAAATTCCAGACGATGAAGCTGAAAAAATTACGACAGTTCAACAAGCTATCGATTACGTAACCAAAAACGTTTAAATTTTCAGTTAAGTAGTGGATGAAGCACTCATCCACTACCCAGCAACATCCCCTTTATTCCCTCCTTCATTTTTCTTACGGTAACCTACATTGAGTAAACGTCGAGTTGTTATAACTGGATTGGGCGCTGTTACGCCTCTAGCAAATACTGTTTCCGAAACCTGGGAAGGTATTGTCAATGGTAAAAGCGGTATTAGTTACATTGACTCTTTTGATATTTCTCCGTTTGCTACCACTTTTGGCGGTGTAATAAGAAATTTTGACATAACTCAATATATTGCCGAGAAAGATGCTAAACGCATGGACGGTTTTGTCCACTATGGTCTTGCTGCCGGCTGTCAGGCGTTTGAAGATTCAGGTATTGAGGTAACAGAAGCTAATGCCGAGCGTATCGGAGTGGCTATCGGTTCAGGTATCGGTGGTATTACGGGTATAGAAGAGTGCTATGCAACCTATGAAAAAGGCGGTCCGCGTCGAATTTCGCCATTTTTTGTTCCAGGTAACATTATTAATATGATTTCCGGGAATCTTTCTATCAAATATGGATTGAAAGGCCCCAACTATGCGATTGTTACTGCTTGCGCAACAGGTACTCACAATATTGGTGATGCGGCTCGTTTAATTGCTTATGGCGATGCGGATGTCATGGTTGCCGGTGGTGCTGAGCGCTGTACAACATCACCTACAGCAATGGGCGGCTTTGCTTCTGCGAAGGCACTTTCTCGACGTAATGACAGCCCGCAAACTGCGAGTCGTCCGTGGGATAAAGACCGTGACGGTTTCGTGCTAAGCGATGGCGCAGGTGTGGTAGTTCTTGAAGAATTGGAACATGCCAAGGCGCGTGGTGCGAAGATTTATGCTGAACTGATCGGATTTGGTATGAGCGGTGACGCTTATCACATTACTACCCCTTCTGAAGGTGGCGAAGGTGCCGCTCGATGCATGAGAAATGCTTTGCGTGACGCCGGTTTGAACGCTGATGCTGTTGATTATATCAATGCTCACGGTACGTCTACGCCAGCCGGTGATATTGGCGAGACCCATGCGATGAAAGCTGCGCTAGGTGAGCATATTTATAATGTTGCGGTCAGCTCTACTAAATCGATGATCGGTCATATGCTGGGGGCGGCTGGCGGTATTGAAGCTGTCTTGACCGCGTTAAGCATTAAAAATCAAATTGCACCACCTACAATCAATCTTGAAAACCAAGATCCTGAGTGCGATCTTGATTATGTGCCGAACACTGCAAGAAATATGAAAATCGATGTTGCAATGTCCAATTCTTTTGGTTTTGGCGGCACTAATGGCACGTTGATTTTTAAACGTTACCAATAATTATTTTTGTCCTTCGACGACATATTTAATGTTCCTTGCCCATGGTTTTGATCAATGGAGAAAGCAAGGAACAAATTGAAGTTTTTGATCGTGGCTTGCAATACGGCGATGGCTTATTTGAAACTATCGCCGTTAAATCAGGCAAACCTCAATTTCTTGATCGACATTTGCAACGACTCAGCGCTGATTGCTCAAGGCTTTTAATTCGTCCTCCTGATACGAAGCTGCTCGAGAACGAGGTAGTAGGTCTTGCTAATCACGCCGATCTGGCAGTTATCAAAATCATCGTTACTCGCGGGGTAGGCGGGCGCGGCTATCGTCAGCCTGACGTGGTTAACCCAACCCGCATAGTCAGCTTACATCCTTTTCCAGATTATCCTGATACCTACCAACAACAAGGCATTCACGTGCGTTTTTGTTCTACTCGTTTGGGATTAAATCCAGCATTAGCTGGTATCAAACATCTTAATCGTCTTGAACAAGTGCTGGCGAGAGCTGAATGGAATGATCCCGCGATTCAAGAAGGTATCATGCTCGATATCGATGGTTCTGTGGTTGAAGGCACTATGACTAATCTCTTTTTTGTTAAAAATGAGTCGCTTTATACGGCAAGTCTTGATAAAACGGGCGTCGCCGGTATTACAAGAGGCATCGTTTTAGAACAAGCTATTTTGCATGGAATAAAAATTTTTGAGGGGCGTGTGAGCCAAGATGATTTGTTATCTGCCGATGAGCTGTTTGTTTGTAATTCGGTTATAGGCATTTGGCCAGTTCGGCAAATTGAACATCAGCAATTTTCGGTAGGTCCCTTAACTCGGCAATTTCAACATTGGCTGGAACATTTTGAAGATAAGAGTGTCCGAAATGAGCAATAGAATTATCGGTTTTTTATTGTTGATTTTGAGCTTCTCGGGTGGTTGGCTATGGATGGATTATCAAAATGCTTTGCACTTACCTGTCGTTTATAAAACATCAACTATAACCATTGAAAAAGGTGATTCTTTTAATCAGATCACCGATAAGCTGGTTGCCCAAAAGCTTACTATTAAGCCTTTCTGGTTTAGGGTCATTGCTCTTAAAGACAATGCGATGACAAAAATTAAAACCGGGGAATATGAGTTATCGCCGGGGTTAAATATCCCCGAAATACTTGATTTATTTGTTCATGGGAAAGTCAAGCAATACGCTATTACCTTTCCAGAAGGCTGGAGTTATAAGGAAATTCGTCAGGAAATAGATAAAAATCCCTATCTTGAACACACTTTAAATAACACCACCTTTGAAACATTAATCACTCAATTGAATGGCGATTCAAAACACCCGGAGATTTCCAATCCCAGCTCTATAGTGTCCTTGGAAGGGTTGTTGTTTCCTGATACTTATTTTTTTGAAAAGCATATGTCCGATGTTTCTTTATTGAAAAGAGCTTATGACAAAATGCAGCAGGTTCTACAGCAGGAATGGCAAGCCAGAGCAGAGGGATTACCGCTTAAAACCTCTTATGAGGCGTTAATTCTGGCATCGATTGTCGAAAAAGAAACGGGGGAAAAATCCGAGCGCCCACAAATTTCCGGTGTATTTGTACGCAGACTTCAGCAAGGCATAATGCTGCAAACTGACCCAACGGTAATTTACGGCATGGGTGATAGTTACCAAGGCGACATTAGAAGCAAAGATTTGATTGCGCCAACTCCCTACAATACTTATGTAATCAGTGGCTTACCCCCGACGCCGATAGCCATGCCTGGCCGCGATGCCATTCACGCTGCTTTACACCCTGATAATGGGGACAGTCTCTATTTCGTTGCCAAGGGTGATGGTACTCACGTGTTTTCAGCATCAATAAAAGAGCACAATGCCGCGGTAGATAATTTTCAAAGGAAGAAAAAATGATTAGAGGTAAGTTTATTACCTTGGAAGGTGGCGAAGGCGTTGGTAAGACCACTAATCTAACCTTTATAAAAGATTATTTAATCCATCATAATATCCCAGTGGTTGTCACTCGAGAACCTGGTGGCACGGCACTTGCCGAAAAAATTCGTTTATTATTGCTGGACCCGTACAGTGAAGTAATCTCCGAGCAGGCTGAATTGTTGTTGGTGTTTGCCGCAAGATCGCAGCACATTAAACATGTTATTGAGCCGGCTTTATCCCAAGGAAAATGGGTGCTGTGTGATCGCTTTACCGATGCGACTTACGCCTATCAGGGCGGGGGGCGCAATATGCGAATAAGCACTATCGAACATTTGGAGAATTTGGTGCAAGGCTCTTTGCGGCCTGATTTAACACTATTGCTTGATGCGCCTGTTGACGTCGGCATGCGTAGAGCCAAAAAACGCGGTGCTTTTGATCGTTTTGAAGCTGAAACCATCAGTTTTTTTGAACATGTTCGCCGCGCCTATTTATTGCAGGCTGAATTAAATCCACAGCGCATAAAGTTGATACGAGCTAATCAGCCTTTGACGGACGTGCAACGCGAAATTATTGATGCCATGCGCTTTTTGGTTAGAAATCAATGCTGAATACATTGCATCCCTGGCTCCAACATGATTGGGAAAGGCTGCATGGCTATGTCTTACAACGGCGCATTCCCCAAGCGTTATTGATTAGTGGTAATCCGGGGCTTGGCACGCTTGAGTTAGCAAAGCAGTTTGCCTATGCACTGCTTTGCAGTAATCCTCAACAAACGGGTTTTAGCTGCGGTGAGTGCCAAAGTTGTTTATTACTTAAAGCCGATACTCACCCTGACTATATTTTAATTAAACCTGCGGAAAGCAAAAAAACTATTGCGGTAGAGCAAATTCGTAGCTTAATTACTCAATTGAGCCTAAAGCCGCAATTTGAAAGCTATCGTGTAGTTATTATCAGTCCGGCTGACAGCTTAACTAATAATTCGGCTAATGCCTTCCTAAAATGCCTGGAAGAACCGACCGAGCGCACTGTCATTATCTTAATTAGCGACAGACCCGGAAAATTACCGGCAACGATAGTCAGTCGATGCCAGAAAATAAGCATCAATAAACCCGATAAAGCAATTGTTATTAGCTGGTTACAGCAACAGGCTATAAACGATGATCAAGAAGTGTTATTCAGTCTGGCTCAAGGGGCACCATTACAAGCCCAGGATTTTGCAAAAAACGGTCATGTTAAACTACGTAATGATTGCTTTAAGAGTTGGCTGGCGGTTGCAAAGCAACAAACCCATCCAGTCATAATTGCCGAGGAGTGGCAAAAGCTACCTGAAGGACCATTGCTGTTTTGGATAACCTCTTGGGTAGTTGATTTAATTAAATGCGCTTACGACAAAGCAACTGATCTTTATAACCCCGACCTTATCAAGCCCTTGCAGGAACTGACTCAGCAACTAAACTTAAAAAAACTTTATAAGTTGTATGATTTATTACTGCTCAATCGTCAACTGCTTGATACCCAAATCAACAAGCAGTTGATGTTTGAAGACATTCTGATTCAATGGCAAGAACTTAATCGAGGAACACACCATGGCTGAAGCACCCCCCAGGCAAGGCATATTGTCACTTTCCATTAAAGATAAAAGCGCGTTGTATGCCGCTTACATGCCCTTCGTAATTAACGGCGGCTTATTTATACCGACCAATCGCAATTATGAAATGGGCCAAGAGGTCTTCATGTTGCTTAATTTGATGGAAGAAACAGAGCGCTTACCTATAGCCGGGAAAATAATCTGGAAAACGCCTGCTGGCTCAGAAGGCTATCGAGCTGCTGGTATAGGCGTGCAATTTAGCGACCAAGACGGTGGGCTGGCACGGAATAAAATTGAAACCTATTTGGCCGGAGCATTAGAAAATGATCGCGCGACCCATACGATGTAACTTCATTACTTGAATTATTAACCATGCTTATAGATTCCCACTGCCATCTCGATCGTTTAGATCTTGCGCCATACAACAATGATTTTTCCTGCTTTATGAATGAAGTGAAAAATCAGCATATTGAATACCTTTTATGTATAGCAATTGATTTGGAAGCCTATCCAGCAATGCTGGAACTGGTCTCACCTTATGCGCAAATATCCGTTAGCGTAGGAGTGCATCCGAATGAACAAGACGGTAAAGATCCCAGCGTTGATGAGCTTATAGCCTTGGGTAGCCAAGGTAAGGTCATTGCTATTGGTGAGACAGGGCTTGATTATTTTCGAAGTGAAGGCGATTTGAGTTGGCAGCAACAGCGTTTCAGAAATCATATCAATGCCGCAAAAGCATTAAAGAAGCCGTTAATTATTCATACTCGCGAAGCTAAGCTGGATACGCTAAGAATCTTAAAAGAAGAGGGCGCAGGTGAGGTAGGCGGGATTATTCACTGTTTCACTGAAGATTGGGAATTCGCCAAGCAGGCGATGGATTTGGATTTTTACATTTCTTTTTCCGGCATTGTGACATTCAATAGCGCTAAAGAAATTAAAGAAGTAGCTAAAAAAGTTCCCTCCGACCGATTCCTTATAGAAACCGATTCACCGTATTTAGCACCTGTTCCGTTCCGTGGGCGGCCTAATTATCCAACGTATGTTCGTTATGTTGCTGAGCATGTTGCCGAGTTGCGGGGTATATCAGCTGCTGATGTTGCAGAATTATCAACAAAAAATTTTTGTACATTATTTAAATCAGTATCTATATAAGTTGAGATCGAAGCTACGCTGCAGCGCAAATCTGCAATGAGTAAATAATGACAGTAATATGAAAATACCGGCTATTCGGAATGCAGATAACAAATTGAAATATCAAACAAAAATCGAGAGTAGACAGATTATGTATCTTGAATATACAAAGATAAGAATATTTGTTAGAGTTGGTCAAAATTAAGGATTATGCGGATTAAATTCAGCGGATTTTAGGTCAATACATTCAGCTAGCAGGTGAGAGATTATGAACAGTCAAGAGCAAGAAATTCAGGTTAATGTAAAACCACAGGAAGATTTGGAAAATAGACGGCGTTTTATCAAAGGGGCAGGGATTGCAACTCCCGTAGTGTTAACTTTGTCCAGTCGTTCAGTTTTTGGTGCTATGTGTGGATCTGAAATAGCATCTGGCAATCAATCACATGTCGGAACGGGCAGTTGTGTTCTAGGCAGCAGCTCCGCTACATGGTTGGGTATGAGCGTTAGCAATAATCCCGTTAATGTTGCACAACCAAATACTCAAACACGTGATGGTACTTCTTGTGTAAAAAAATCTAATACAACTCCCGCTCTCCCTGTTACGCAGTCTATTAAAACCGTTGCTGCAAGCTGGGAGGAAGTGACTAAGATCAATAATAAAACTACGACCAAGACAAAAAATGGTAACTGCACTATTACTTTTAGCATTACCCCGACACTTGTGGGATCTTATCTGTGGGCTGGCAGTTCTTACAGTTATGGTGAACAATACAAATACGTAGCCACCGTTAAGAATATTCAAAATTCTTCTAGTAATAATTTTGCTGGAAAAATAAAGCTTGCCCCTGCAGTTACAATTACAACCACGCCTGATGAAAATTTCAAAGTAAGTGCAACTGAGTTGCAAAAAGGCAGTACAGTAATAAGCACTTTATACGGATTTACGGGTGGGGCTACTTATAACTCTATTTTTACTAGCGATGTTTATGGTGACTTGGGCAGTAAAACGCTTAGGGAAATTCTTAGTAAAAATGCCACTTCGGATGAGGCTTACCTAATTACCGCACTATTGAATGCAAAATACTATGGGACAAAATATCCTTTTTCTGAAAGTGATATAAGAAAATTAGCCGCAAAGGATCCTACCTTTCCTGTTCCAAACTATACGCCCGCTTTACTCCAAAAAACATGGTGAACTTAGAAATTTAAACGGAGTTTTATTTTAAGTGGAGCCAAAATATTTAGTTGCTATTAAAGTTGCGGTTAGCTTAATTCGATGGCAGGATGAATATGTTTTATACAATCAACTCTCTGGTGATACTCATCTTTTAGACGGCGTTAGTGGTGAATTAATCGAATTGCTACTAAAGCAAGCCATGAGCAGAGACCAATTGTTGCAAAACCTTGGCTTGTGGTTTGAAGAGTTAAATGCAGATGAACTTAATACTTACCTGGATGATTTTATCGCTCGCTTTACTGCATTGGATTTACTTGAGATTGCCAAACAACCAGTGTGAATAACTTAGCTACCTTATCTTTAGATCAACTGCAACGCCGCGCCCGTCATGGCCTATGTTTTAAGGTAGGTGCTTTTAACGTCAGCTTAACCACGGCAATTATTGGTGTTGCCAATCATTTGCACAGTCTTTACGGTGCTTATCAGTTAGTCGATAAAGATGATTTTATCGACTTTCACGTTGATTTGTCTGTACCTTCTAAATTACGTCGTTACTTTAGGCCGCAAGTTAATTTCTATTTTGACGGGTACATTCCGTTTAAGCCCCTCCCTTACGCACAAGCCGCTGCCTTTTTTGAATGGGGTTTAAACTGGTGCATCGCTAATCATTCAAATCACTACCTCATTATTCATGCCGCAGTTGTTGAACGTAATGGCTTGGCGTTTATTTTTCCAGGCACACCCGGCAGCGGTAAAAGCACTTTGTGCGCCGCGTTAGTCTGTTCTGGTTGGCGGCTGCTTTCGGATGAAATGACGTTGTTGTCTATAGCGGACGGGAAAATTTATCCGGTGCCTCGGCCAGTAAGTTTAAAAAATCAATCAATTGATGTTATTCAACAATTTGATCCTGGCGCTGAGTTTGGTCAAATTGTTAACGGTACCGCGAAAGGCTCAATTAGTCATATGCTGGCACCGGAGCAAAGCATTCGATTTTCAAACCAACCTGCAGTTCCGTCAAAGTTAATTTTTCCTAAATTCATCCCAAGTTCAGCGACTGAATTAACATCTTTGAGTAAAGGCCGAGCAATGTTGAATACGGCTGAAAATGCATTTAATTACAGTGTGTTGGGTGTGCATGGATTTGAAAAATTGGCAGAAATGATTGAGCAATGTGATTGTTTTGAATTTAAATACAGTAAGCTTGAAGAAGCTATTGCACTGTTTTCAGCGCTGAGCGACGAGTAGTAATCTTATAAAAGTCAGTGAATTTGTTGATTTACGTTTTACCTTATTAGCCGCTTGTCATACAATTTTGCTGGGTTATTTGAATGTATAAGTTTTTAAGTGAAATAATCTGTAAAGCTTAAACATTGCATAAAATAGGTTTCAGCAGAAATCACAAACTACCCGCAGTGTATATCAAATGATTGTCACTGCTTTTATAACAATAGCTTGGAGGAAGGTATGTTTAAAATACGGTCGCTGGTAACAGCGTTAGCATTAGTAAGTTCAATTTCAGTAGCTTCTGCTTGGGAGGCTTTACCTACCGAGGCGCCGGCACCTGCAGATAATGCCACTACAGCCGCCAAGGTAGAATTGGGGCAATTGCTTTACCATGATCCACGCTTATCATCTACTGGTACTGTTTCATGCGCGTCTTGTCATAACACCTCTTTGGGCGGAGAAGATAATCGTCCAAATTCGATGGGTGTCAATGGTCAAACAGGTGGTCGAAGTGCGCCTACGGTATGGAATGCGGCATTTAACAAAGTACAGTTTTGGGACGGTAGAGCCGCAAGCCTTGAAGAGCAAGCCGCCGGCCCCGTGACAAACCCAATCGAAATGGGTATGGCAAGCTGGGATGATGTCGTGGCTCGTTTAAAAACCATTGATGGCTACGTTACTTCATTTGAACAAGTGTTCGGTAAGGATTCAATTTCTAAAGAAAACGCCACCAAGGCAATAGCAGCCTATGAAAGAACGCTTATTACGCCAAACAGTCCTTACGACCGCTACGTTGCTGGAGATAAATCTGCATTGACCGCACAACAAGTCAGAGGCTTGGAAAAGGTTGCTGAATTGGGTTGCACAGGATGTCATAGTGGACCGGCGTTTAACGGTCCAGGCGTATTCCAAAAATTCCCGGTGATTCCAAATGGTTCTTTGGAGGCAAGTCATCATTTCAGCAGAGATAAGGGATTGGCGGAAGTTAGCAAAAAAGTTGAAGATGAACATCTTTGGAAAGTACCAACTTTGCGTAACGTTGCGTTGACAGCCCCTTATCTTCACAATGGCTCAGCGAAAACATTAGAGGAAACAGTCAAATTGATGGCTAAATTGCAGTTGGGTAAAGATTTGTCTAAGGATGAAACTGCCGATATTGTTGCTTTTCTGAATGGTTTGACAGGTGAATTTCCTAAACAAAAATTGCCAACATTACCAGGTACGCCAGGTAAAAGTTTTACTAACTAAATCTTAATAGGTTTAGGTGTGCATTTAAGGGAGCTTCGGCTCCCTTTTTTATGGGCGATTGTAAATTGCCAGTGCTGCGATACGGGCATCAATGAGTTTTGAAATTTCCTGATACTCGGGGCTGTTTATAGAGTTGAATCGTTGTCTGAATTCTTCCTCATTCATGTGCTCGGGAAGATCACGCGGATCAGGCATGAAGTCCTTGTAATCATTGATTTGCGCTACAGCCTGCTGGATTTTTCTGGCACTTGTTGCGGATGCAGTAGCCATTTCGCCAAAACGAGTACCCGCTTTGTCGGCTGTTAAATCTATAAAACTGAAACCACTACCGACTTTGGCGTCACTCAATTCCTTTTCTTCGCCAACTAGCTTTGATATTTGACCATTGGCAGACGCCGTAATGGCGGCGGAACCAATAAAATGTTGTGCCAGATCGACGCGTTTATATAAATAAGCCGGGTACTGTTTTTGGCTTGCAGAAATAACAGGGCTACTTTTGGACATAATCCCTTTGTTGACATAATCATTGATAGTGAAAATAACAATTCTATTTTCTTCTATCGCATTTTCTAAAGTGGAGCGCTGGTAGGCGAGTGCAAATAGCGGTTTTAACAAGTCGGCCAAAGATAAAAGCCACTCGGGATCATGGTGTGCAATTATTTCAGCAAGTTTCTGCTGATAGATTATGTGTGTTTGAGTATCGCCTCGGTTAGTCAAAAAGTTTTGGGCTTCGATTAGCGAGTTGAGATTGGAGAAGTAAGTAATCGTGACTTTCTGCTGGTCAATTTGTACTGACTTGAGTGGGCGAGTTGCCAAAATGAAGTACTCATTTAATGACGAATGCCGAATCACATTATCAACAACCCAAGCCGCAAAGTCGGCGGGTAGCAGTAATTTACCGACTTTGAATTTAGTAAAACTAGGCAGTGGCTCTTCGTTTTCATTACCCAAGCGAAAACTGATATTGAGATATTTTCCTAAGGGATTGTCGGGTAATGTCATGGTGACAGTAAAACGCAACTTGTTATTCTTTATTTGTATATCGACGGCGCTTTTACTGTAGCGATTAAGCAAGTAATTGGTTGCTAAATTTATGTCTTCTTCGCTGAGCTCAATCGTACCGATGGCGTCCGGCTTGGTTTTTGCTCCTTCATGCAAGATTTTTTTTGCTCTAACAACATCATTACGAGTGAGGGTCCAGCCTACCGCTAAGTCGGGGCGGTCGCCAACGCCAAAAAA
>JAQTQN010000242.1 GCA_028712225.1 Methylobacter sp. | reverse complement strand
GTGGCAATGATTATGCGTTCAGCCCGGTAGGATGAACCTTCCACTTCGACCGTATTGGCATTAAGCACTTTTGCCGAGCCGGTAATGACATTGACGCCGGATTGTTGCAGTCGCTTGTTATAAACCCCTTGTAACCGGGTTATTTCCTGGTTCTTGTTGGCGATCAAGCTTGACCAGTTGAACGATGCTTTACCTACAGTCCAGCCAAATCCTTTGGCGGCTTCGAATTGATCGTGAAATTGCGAGGCATAGACCAGCAGTTTTTTGGGCACACAACCGACATTGACACAGGTGCCGCCGATGTGGAGTTGCTCAGCAAGGGCGACTCTTTTACCCAAACCGGCGGCCGTGTTGGCAGCACGCACTCCGCCTGAGCCGCCACCGATTACAAACAGGTCATAGTCATATTGTGTCATGGGTGCGTCTCGTATAGGTTAGGATAAAAAGTGCTATTTATTTTGCTGTAAATAATCCAACAGTGTATCGGCACCGCTCACCGTAAATGGATCATCCGGGCAATTATCAACCTGGCCGGGTTCGCTGAATATTTTGAGAATCTTTTTATCGTCGACAATCATCGAATAACGCCATGAGCGACTGCCAAAGCCGAGGTTGTCTTTTTTCACCAGCATGCCCATGGCGCGGGTGAACTCACCATTGCCGTCGGGCAGCATTTTTACGTTGGTGATGCCCAGGTGCTTGCCCCATTGAAACATCACAAAAGCGTCGTTAACGCTTAGGCAATACACTTCGTCAACGCCTTGATCGAGGAGATCCTGATATTTATCAACAAAGCCGGGAAGATGTTTACTTGAACAGGTTGGCGTAAACGCACCGGGCAACGCCAACACCACGATTTTCTTGCCTTTAAAAATATCGTCTGTGCTGACATCTTGCCAGCGAAAAGGGTTGTCGCCACCGATGCTTTCGTCGCGAACACGGGTTTTAAAAATTACCTCAGGTACAGTCGAAATCATTAGGAATTCCTTGGTTTTTAATTAGATAGTTAGAATTAAAACTGTTTAAAAGAGTCCTGTTTATTAATAGGACTCTAAATTTAATAGAACGTAAAACCTAGATATATTTTTTACGTTTTGATATTGAAAGCAGACCAAATAAACCGGCCCCAAACAGCCAAATAGCGTGTGGCAGCGGCACTGTTACAGGTATGTCATCAAAAGGCAGTGCGTTCGCTGATAAGCCGACAAATTTTTTCTGAATAAATGCTAATTCATCGCCTGCGTTGCCAATTGAAATCTTGGCACGCAGGATGTTTTCGATACTGACAATTGCTGAAGCGACATAGGGCAAATCTAAATATGCGTTGGCTGTCCATTTACCTGTTGGGCCATCAAAATCTGTTTGAGAAAAAGCGCCGGTAGGACTGATATTGTCGGCATAAGTTGAAAATGGATCAGCCAGGTCAACAGCTCGTAACTCGCCCGTAACGGTTGCTTTGGCATGATCGCCTTCAAGTAGGTAATCTCCTCTTTCGGTCAAAGCGATGGATCCAATCACGTTGCCTTGTAGGGCATCGATTTTGACGGAAAAAGTGCTGTTGGTAAGGGCGCCACCGGCTACGTTTTCACGCAAAGCGTTAAAGTTTGTAGGAACGAAGAATAGCGAATCGCCAGATACTGTCGGCGAACCAAACAGTCCAACCAATAAATCGTCGTAAGTGAATGAAACAGTGTTGCCATTGGTGGTGACTAAAGCAGCATTAGCCGCACTTGAGACAGCAAGCACGAGGAATGCAAAAAATATTTTATAAATAGTGGACATAATAATTACCTTTTTTAAGAATAAAATTTCATATAGATGGATCAAAAAAGCCGACTAATAAAATTTTTTATCTAATTCTATTGGTAACGCTTTAATTACAACGGCAGTTCTCCGGTTTAATAATTGCTTTAAATGTTTACTGGGGTTCAGTAAAGGAGCATCGAAACCGTGTGTTGTTTCGATGCTTGAAGTTATAAGCTTTATATCTAGATAACTCGGTACGCTGACGAACTTAGCGGCTTCTTTACCGCTCAAGTTAAGCTCGTTGGCTGAATGGAGTCGAAGCCAATGATCGTCTTGTAAACAAATGGGTAATTTTTGACCGAAGTGTTGAGTTAGGAGATGCCTGGCACTCCCTTGCTGCTGGCTACGATCCTGCTCCGACAATAATCAAGTTACCGAATAATTACTATTTTGCAGAGGAGTTAGTGGATCGGATGCAGCGATAAAAAAAGCCAGCGGGGAAATTCTTGCTCCACACACTGGCATGAGTTTACAACGGGATGAGGCTGGTAAATCTAAGTTGATGCTGCGTCCAAAAGCCGATCCAGAGTACGAATATGCGCTTGCTGAGCGGGCAGCAATTTTGCTTCAATTAACATGCGAAGATCTGCGGATAATTCGTCATCCTTTAAGGCTTGTTCATAATCATCAACGCCACTTCTTTCGCCTTCGTGTAGAGCTTTTAGTGCGGTGTTGGCGCCTAAAATGCTGGCGCCTTCCAGGACAAATTTTGTCCAAGCACCCCAAGCCCCTGAGTTCTCGGTGGGCGTTCCGCCTAAAGAGCGGCTTAGCGTCTGTAAGCTGGATACAGCAACTTTATGATCCTGATAAATGGGTCTTAAATGCTCCGATTCGCTCAAACTGACATCTTGTCTCAGTTTATCCAGCGCTTGTTGGTAAGACTCGACTGCTGATAATTCATCTATCAGCAATTTATTAATTGTTTCGATGTTATGCATAACAAAATTACCTATGCGATTGTTAGTTAGTTTTGTAAGAGAGCAGCAAAACCAACTAACGAAATTGATGGAGATTTATTGCACTGCTTTTAGATGCTTAACCGCTTCGTTAGCCGATTTTTTAGCTTCTTCGGTATGGCCCAAATTACCATGTTCGATAGTTTCATCCAGGCTCTTGATGCCTGCATTCAGATGCTCTTCGGCGACTTTTGCGTGGGTTTTAGCGGTATCCGCATGTTCGGCAATAGTTTTAGCATCGGTGGCTTTTGCCGCGACTTGGGCATGTTTAAGTGCTAACGCGCTGTGGCTTTCTTCTGCAAATGCGCCGAATGAGCATAAAGTTAACGCGATGCCTGCACATAGGCTTGGGGTAAGTTTCATATTGAATTCCTGTGAATTTATTATTGGTATGGGGTAGCAAGCCAGTTTTTGTTAACTGGCTTGCCTTGAACCGGGTTACTTGTCTTCTTTAATATCTTGTTTAATATCGCCAATGCCCTTTTGTACTTTGCCGGTATTTTTTTGGATATTGCCTTCTATTTCCATGCCTTTGTCATCCAGCACTTTGCCGACTTCTTCTTTGGCTTTACCTTGGGCTTCATCAACGCGGCCTTTTACTTGATCTTTGTTGTAAGGCGCTTCTATTTTGCTGTCTTCCGCATAAGCGCCGAAGGAGCAAAGGCTTAAAGCTATAGCTGCAGATAAACCAATCAATTTGATATTTGTGATTTTCATAGTCATGTCCTGTGAAATTTGTCTTGGATAGGTGCTGTTAAGCCGGTTAAGCATTAACAGCGCAGCGCTTCTTTAGAGTGCTTTTTTAATTTCTTCTTTAAGGTCGCCGACCTTTGATTGCACTTTGCCGACATTCTTTTGGACGTTGCCCTCTACTTCCAACTCATCGTCATTGGTGATATTGCCGGTGACTTCTTTAACTTTACCAATCACTTCGTCTACTTTGCCTTTTACTTGATCTTTGTTCATGAGACTCTCCTGATAATTATTTAGCCATGACCCAATAGTCTTGGCTAAAGCGTGGAATGACTATTCTCAGCGCTTGAGGTAAACAATACAGCTAAAGAGGAGTCTGGTCGGTGCGCCAGCGAACACAGG
>JAQTQN010000002.1 GCA_028712225.1 Methylobacter sp. | reverse complement strand
TAGACAACGTCCATGAAATGCACATCGACCATCCGATTCCCGGCGCCGTTAACGGCTTTGTCTATAACCTTATCATACCTGCAACCCGGCCGATTTCCGATTACACCCCCAGAATCAGACCCAACCATCCAGACTGCTTAATTCCTTTAGAAACCCAGCACATCTTGTGGGTAAAGTCACAATAACAACCCTCATCCTATCTACTTTCGAGCGAGTGCCGTAGGTATTCACACGCATAGGTATTTTGGGCAATGGGTCAAAAATGTAATTTGACCCTATAATAGGTCAGCAACAAACACCTGCCCGACTGGTGGCGGCAATCAAATTATAAAGACAGGCGCACAAGCGCTACCGCTTTTAAAATCCGGATTACAAACTAAATGAATTACCGCTATAAAACTTGCAAGCAAGACATCGAAGAGCAAGTTGTGGGCATGATCCATTAAGATCAAAATCAAATTCGGCTCGGCGATTTATGCCGAATATACAAATATGTCCCCCACTATCCTAATTTCTAATGTTTAGACTGATCGTTAAGATGACGCTAACACCGGCGTGTCAATACACGCCGGATATTACGATGTGCCCAAGGAAACTATTCTGTCGGGCGTTACCGAATGATTTCGACTTGTTCTCTATCGGAAGCGCAAATCTTTCCGGCACGGAATCGGCATGAAACATCCTTCCATTTCCCAAGCGGCCATCCCCTTTTTTCATCTGTTAGCTAACGAACCGCATCGTCCGATGCTGCTGGTGCTTAGCTGTATGCTGCTGGGCAGTTTGAGCGAAGGTTTCGGGATTACGCTTTTGGTGCCCCTGCTTGAATTATTGCAAAACAGCGTCACACCAACTACAGGCATAGCCGCGCAGTTCGGCCGTTTTTTTGAATGGACGGACGTACCTTATCAGGGTGTTAGCGTGCTACTGCTTTTCCTACTGTTGCAAGCGCTCAGAATCGTTTTACAGAGCAGCCGCGAAGTAATTTCCAGTCGTTATCAATTCGATCTGGTAGACCGATTACGCAAACGTTGCTTCATGGCGGTACTGCGCAGCGAATGGTATTGGCTATCGCAACGCAATAATGCTGAGTACGCCAATTTATTACTGACCGACATCAACCGGGTTGGCAGCGGGGTCAATTTTTTCTTGCAGCTCTGCAGCGGATCGGCACTGATGCTGGCTTATTCGCTGGCGGCACTGTGGCTGTCTTGGCCGATCACGCTGTTAGTACTGTCGTTAGGGCTGATATTCGTCTTGGCCGAAAACGGTTTGCGGCGCGAGGCTTTATTGCTGGGCAATCGTATCGGCCAGACCTCGCACAGCTTGCACAGTGTCGTACAGGAAAGTTTGGCAGGCATGAAGCTGGCCAAAATTCTCGGCAATGAAGAGCGGCACCTGGATAAGTTCCAGCAATCGATGCAAGCATTTCGCCTGCACCAACTGAGTTTTCAACGCAGTTCCAGCCGCTCAAGAGCCAGAATGCAGTTGGGCAGCGTGATTATTCTGGTTATCCTGCTCTATGCCGGTCTTGTAGTCTGGCGGTTGCCGATGGCTGAACTGGCTACCTTGATTTTTGTTTTTGCCCGGCTGATGCCGTTGGGTGCGCAACTGCAACAGCAACTACATCATTGGCTACATACCTTGCCTGCATTAACAACCGCCAACCACTTGCTGACCAACTGCCGCAATGCAGCCGAACCGGTTGCCGACCTAACCCAGCCGACCTTATGCCTGCAACATGATGTAACATTAAACACGGTGAGTTTTGGCTATCCCGGCCGTGAACGCGGAGCTTTGAACGAGATCAACCTGCGTCTTCCTGCCAAATCAACCACCGCCATTATCGGCACCTCCGGGGCGGGCAAAAGTACGTTGGCTGACGTGTTGATGGGATTATTGCGACCGGATACGGGCAGCATCTGCATCGACGGGCAAGTATTGGATGACGCAGAACGATTACGTTGGCGCCGATCGGTCGCGTATGTGCCGCAGGAAACCATCCTGTTTAATGACTCTATCAGGACAAACTTGCTCTGGGCCATGCCTGATGCGACAGATGACGAGCTATGGCAAGCACTGGATAAAGCCGCCGCTGATTTTGTAAGACAGTTGCCTCATGGCCTGGATACCGTCGTAGGAGATCAAGGACTGCGCCTTTCCGGCGGCGAACGGCAGCGTATTGCACTGACCAGGGCGTTGCTGGGAAAACCGTCGTTGCTGATTCTGGACGAAGCGACCAGCGCGCTGGATATGGAAAACGAAGAACGAATCCGGCAGGCTATTGTTAATCTACACGGCGACCTGACTGTTGTCGCAATCGGTCATCGGATGGCGACTTTGCAGCATGCCGATCAGGTGTTGGTAATGGAGGCGGGAAAGATTGTTGCACAGGGTAGCTGGAGCGATGTGCAGGAAAGCTGCCGATCTAAGATGCTATTTACTGCATAGCACATATAAAAAAACCGGGCTGGAGATTGCTGACTTTATTGGCATATCATTCCTTTGCGAAACACCGGAACTTATCTTAAATACTAGAATAAAACTTCTTAGATACCTGTGTGCAAGAGATGATGGGGGAAATAAGACGCTGTGGTACTCATGCAATACAGCTTCGCTAAATACTGAGAAGGAATAATCAAATGCCTGTCCCGAATAGCCAATCAATCACTCACATGATGATCTTTTCGACACTTATCCGCAAAGGGCGGAGTTTCATTTATAGGCCTTGGTTTGAGAAATTATGGTTTCTTCCCGTCTGGTTATTGCTGGGGGCAAGCCGTTTCGTCATACTGACAATTCCATTCAGGCGCTTGGTGCTCCGTCTTGGAGTGCATGAGGGCATTGCCCCTTGGGTGCCGCTCGCCGATTCCCGCGCTGAGGCCAAAGCCTTATCCATATCAAGAGTAGTGCGGATGGCGGCAAATTACACACCGTGGAAATCGAACTGCTTTCCTCAAGCCCTGACCGCAAAGATTTTGCTGGGGCTTTACGGCGTTCCGCACAATTTATTTTTCGGCCTCAATCGCAATGCCGACGATGCAATGCTGGCAGCCCATGCCTGGGTGGCCGTCGGTCGAGTTCCAGTCACCGGGGGTATCAGCTTCGATCAATTCACCGTGGTAAGCTGTTTTGTCTCCGCACGTTCGACAATCAAATGATACCGAACACAGTTCATCTGGCAGGGTGTCAAGTGCATGAAAAAGAAGCTGGCCATACAGCGCCACTGGAAGCTGCTCCAGAATATCAGTTTTAAATACACTCCGGCTCAAAATCTAATTGACGGCAACCTAAAAAAAAACATACTCTAGCCTCCGTTATCCGTCGATTACATTCAAATCGAGCTCCCCCGGAAAATCACTATTCGCTCAAGGGACTTACGCATAACGTAGGTGCTATTTTTAAATAGGAGGAATTTTGACACACCTTATCTCAGCCGCACTATTTTCTCCCCTCGTTAATACGACTTTTGCTTTCGTTATTCCTGACTTCGATCCAGCTAACATCGGTAAGGAGCCGGAATTCGAAAATGTTGATCTTACGTTAGTTGAGGTCAGCAAAGAAACTCCCTGCGGCCCCTTTGTCAGTTTTAATCTGCTTTTTCATGGGCCGGAATTTTTTCTGCCGCAGGGCTGTTACATGGCAAGACAAGAAAAACTGGGAGACCACGAGTTCTTTATCGTACCTGTTGGGGACATAAGAAACGATAAAGGAGTAGTAACGGGTTACCAATACCAAGCCTGTTACTCAGTGAAACCTGTTGCAGTCGGAAGTTGAAAAGCAAAGAATTGTTATGGCCTTTTCGATAACCTTCAACGTTAATGAAGTAAATTTTTATGAACTAAGGAGTATATATGAGTGATCCATTTGTTGGAGAAATTCGGATGTTCGGCTTTAACTGGGCGCCGAAAGGTTGGGCTTCCTGTATAGGACAGACATTAGTTATTAGTCAAAATCAGGCGCTTTATGCCTTGCTTGGCGTCCAGTTTGGCGGTAACGGGACGACAAACTTCAATTTGCCCGATTTTAGGGGGCGCATGCCGATTCATGCCGGGATTCATTCTGGGCAAAATTATATTCAAGGTACAGTCGGCGGTAGTGATACGGTAACACTTGCCAACACAAACCTGCCTCAACATACCCACGCCATGAATGCCGTCAGCACTCTAGGTACAGCATTTGCATTTCCAGCGCCGGTGGTTTTTGCTGCATCACAAGAATCGACTTATATTAATACCGGAACTTATGTCGCGCTAAATCCG
Source organism: Methylobacter sp. (assembly GCA_028712225.1). Taxonomy (GTDB): domain Bacteria; phylum Pseudomonadota; class Gammaproteobacteria; order Methylococcales; family Methylomonadaceae; genus JABFRC01. Next base: position 62,752 of record JAQTQN010000002.1, on the reverse strand, counting down.
GGAACCTGTAGCAACAGCGGCGGAAGCCAGGCTCATACCAACATCCAACCGTCCTTATGCATAGGCTTTTGTATCGCCTTGCAAGGCTTTTTCCCAGCACGTAACTGAGGAGGAATTATGTCTCAACCTTATGTAGGACAAATCACTATTTTTGCCGGTCAGTATGCACCTGTCGGATATGTTTTTTGCAATGGTCAAGCCCTCAATATCTCTGAGTATGAGGCGCTTTTTGCTCTGATCGGAACAACCTACGGCGGAGATGGATCAACCACCTTTAAAGTTCCTGACATGCGGGGAAGGGTGCCGGTTGGAGCGGGGATCGCTTCCGGCGGCGGTACAGTAAATTGGGCTGTCGGCTTATCGACAGGCACAGAGACGGTGGCCTTAACCGAAGCTCAAATGCCGGCTCATAATCACCCTATACAGGCGACAAGTCAGCAGGCCAATTCAACGGCTCCCCAAAATAACACATTGGCCGCCGATGCGAGTGGAACTGACGACTTTTCCTATACGACAGACACAACAGCGGTAAAACCCTTTCTGTCGTCTTCAGTTTCCGCTGCGGGAGGCGGCACTCTGGGAGCTGTTGCCACTCATACGAACGTCGCACCATTTTTAGCTCTTAATTACATCATTGCCACGACGGGTATTTTCCCGACACAAAACTAAGGAGGAATTATGTCACAAGCATTTTTTGGTGAAATCAGGTTATTGCCTTACACCTATGCCCCAAGGGATTGGGCTTGGTGTAACGGTCAAACGATGTACGTTCAACAAAATACGGCACTTTTTGCCGTTATAGGCAACGCATTTGGCGGCAATGGACAGACAACCTACTTACTGCCCAACCTACAGGGAGTAACGCCTATGCATTCCGGTACCGGCCCGGGGCTTACCACACGGAATTTCGCTTCCACCGGAGGCGACACAACAGTTCCACTTAACCTCACTCAGATCCCGGGCCATACCCATACTCTTTACGGAGATGATGTGGTTGGTACACAGGGGACACCTTCTGCAACGGTTTACCCATCAAGAGACAAAGCAAACAAACGCTTCGAACCAAATCCGGTCTCATCCAATATGGTAACGATGGGGTCAAATGCTTTGGCTCCGGCGGGGGGCAGCCAGCCGCATAGCAATATACAACCCTCTCTAGTTGTCAATCACTGCATCTGCATTCAGGGCATGTTCCCTTCTCGTAATTGAAACATTGGCGGCGGTCGGTCATACCGGCCGCCGTATTTTTGCAGGCGTTTCATGAGCAATTCTTCCGAGTGATGTCACTTCGTTTGACGCTGGCTAGCTACCGTTGTCTCCCCTTCTTCTCTATGGCTATGAGTATCGTGTCGATATAGAACTGGAGTACAATTCATTTGTACTCGGGTGCCTTATGAAGTTCTCCCGCCAGCCTACCTATCAGGAATATTCGAACAATCCCGTTTTGCAATGAAACCCTAAAAGCCCAGTGCAACATCGGCTAACGGATACGCCTGTAAACCTTAAGCAAAGGTCGTTTATTTGCCACATGATAAGTTCGATGCAGATCCGCTAACCAAGCGGATCTGCATTTGAGCAAGCGGAAATCACCCGTCTATTCAGTTACATCACTACGAAAAGTCAAGCTTTCGATAAAGACAATTAAGTCAACGTCGAGTTGAAGAAAGATAAAATGAAAAACCCGACCAAAAGATCGGTCAGGGTAAGTGAATCTGCGTTTGAATGAAATTGCCCCTGATTTTGGAAAGACTTTCTTTCAAGCGCGAATGATGTTTTTTAACTGGGACGTGAAAAAGCGCCTTCAGTTGATGTTACTGTTTTCCCTCCTACTTTTTCCGTTAGACTGGTCTTTAATTCCGAAATTTCAGGTTTTTCCCAAGTTTTCTTTGCACCAATTTCCAAGCTGTTATTATCTATGCAGGTCATTGCAGCTATCCTTTACTAATTCTGATGGTTGACTGAAGATTTAATGGATAAAAGCCTATCATAAATTAGAAAAATAACTACATAGATTTCAGTTTTCGGCTGGCAGTTATCAAGAAAATCGAGCGCTTTTAATCTTTCTGACTACCGTCAATGGTGAGCCGGTAATTCTACTTTGTCATATTTAATAAACACACAATACCCAGAATCATCATTTCGGCAGGGATTGCCGGACCCCGCTAAAGCGCGAAGCGAATTCATGCTCCAGGGATGGATTTAGCTTACCATCCATGGCACTGGATACCCGCTTCCCGGCGGGTATGAGGGGCTTCCGTATAATCGATAAAGTAGAAGTAACCGTCGCCCTATCGAGAAAACGATTGGTCAAGAAACTTTACATAGGCATGAACTCTATTAAGAATGACTAGCTTTAGAGTCGTATTTGATGATGCGAGCATTTTTTCAACGGCTTCAGGCTTAAAATAGCGCTGGAACAACGGCAGGTTCATTGCTTCCTGTATATTTTGCTGAATTTTTTCAAAGTAAACTGAGCAGACGGCGTTCGTATGTTCACCGTAGGCCATTTCAGCCTTGGATCGATTCCACTGCACCGATGGTGGTAATATGCCTTCCATCGCGCTACGGAAAAGAAAGCGCCGCCAGCCTTTTCTGCAGAGTTGCTCGTTCGGAAGCGAAAGTACGAATTCAACGACCCGTTTGTCAAAAACGGGGTAGAGGTAGTTGACGCCATGCATTTCGCCCAATTCCGCCCAGCGTTCGATTCGTTGATTGAAATAGCCCGCATTCAGCCATTGTATTTGGAGTTTTTTTATATCCCTTTGCTGCCAACGGCCTCGTTTCCGTCTGCCTATTAGGAGATCTTTCGCAAAACGGGAGCTGATGAGCGATTCGCTATCCCTTAGGACGGATAAATTGAAAAAGCGATAGTAAAGAAAATCGGGGATAAAAGGATACAGGATTTCTTTCGCCATGCTGCGAAAGGAGCCGTGCCGGTTCATTCTCAGACAAAACATCTCTGAGAGTAGGCGAAGAAAGCCTTCTCTTCGGAGGAAGTCTGCCAGATAAACCCTATCCCCATTAAAAGAAGTTAACTCATCCCCGCCCCAGCCGCTTAACATGACCCGGCAGTTCTCTCTTAACGCAGTTTGAAGATGTTTTATCTCGTGGAACCACAAATTATCTCCCCAACTGGACATGGCTTCCTGCAAAATTCGATAGCCATCCTCCGGCGTCTGATCCAAGAAATGGCATTCGAGTTCTTCCTGGCGGCATACGTCCCGAATTAGGTCGCGTTCGTCTCCGAGTTTCTTCGTTGTATGTTCCGGTTCGGGAGACCAGGAGAAGGCGAGCGGGCTTTTCCCCTCCTTGCGTAATTCCCGTGCGACCAGAACCGTGATTGAGCCGGAATCAAGTCCGCTGCTTAAATGGGTGCCGACACGGCAATCCGTTCTGGTTCGGCATGCAACCGCTTGCGTGAAAACTTCCCGCATGGCTTGTGCATGTTCCGCTTCGCCGGCAAGCTGCAAGACGGTGTTTGACTCAGGCGCCCAATACCGGTGAACCTTCAAACCGGTGTTATCTATCGACAAGGAATGCGCCGGTGGCAGCCGATTGATTTCATTCGCCACGGAGTGGGTCAGTTCCATATAGGATCGGATAAAAGAGGCGACGATGTAGGCGTCATTAGGTGTTGGAGAGACGGGGCAGACTGCCATAAGAGGGGGGTGTAAGGTGCAGAAGCAGAAAGTACCGTCGATCCAGTAATAATAAAATGGCCTGATACCCAGGTGATCCCGTGCGCAAAAAAGCCTCCCGCTGTTTTTCTCGTAAATAGCGTAGGCAAAGTCCCCTAGTAGCTGTTCCGGCGAGTTCACGCCCCATTTCTGGTATGCCCTCAGAATAAGGAGGCTGTCGGGAACGTTGAGCCGTTTTTCTTGGGATATTTCAAGTTTTTCCGCCAATTCATCCCGATTATCGAGACGGGCATCGGCACAGATTGTCAAGCCGCTAATCGGGTCGTACAGAGGTGCCTGTTCCGCATCGTTTTGTACCAGTTGCCTCAGCAATACGCCTAAATGGGTGTTTTCTTCTTGCCATATCCCTTCACGGTCGAAGCGAACATAGTCGAGGCTTTTGCGCAGAATTTCCGCTTCCGTTTTTTCAAGCCGCTTTTCTTTGCTATGAATAATTCCGTAAATAACGCTCATGTTCTTAATTCATTTTTGTGGAGAAGATGAAGACTCACTTCAAGCTATTTAGTCTTGCCACTGCGCAACGAACAAATTCCGTATCGCCCAAGGGAAGGTCGTGGAAATATTGTATCGAGTCGGTATCCCAACCGATGTTGGTTTCCAGTATAACGGGGCCGTTTGCGGTGATGGCGATATCCCAACCGAGGGAAAAGTAATCCGGCATCAAGCGATGGGCTTTACATACCAGCTCTTTTGCCTGTTGCCAGTAGGGAAGCGTATTACCCACCGCCAGTTGGCTTGCCTCAGTGAGTTCCTTTTTGTAATCGGGCATTATGGGGTGCAGGGGGCGAGCAAGAATTTTCCCTGTTGCCAAGTCCAGAGGAAAATCCCTGCCTTCATTGCTAACGGTAATAGCGTCATAAGGCAGCCCTATATAAGCCGCAAGAAAAGCCAGTGCATTATCCTGTCCCAGAAAAGTAACAATGCGGATACTTGCCAAGTATTCGTTTGACAGAGGATAAAGTTCCGGGTGGTTGTAGAGCCGTTCTTGAGCGAGGAAAGGTTCTCCTGCTGAATCAAGGGCGATTTGTTGCAGGAGTTCTTCAACAGTGGAAGTTTTGCCCCGGTATCGATAGCTTCCGTTCCCTTCTGCATAACCGAATTGAATATCCCTCCCCATATGACCGTTAATAGGTTTTATGACGATGTCTTTTTTTTGCCAAAGTTCGGCAGCCACCTTGATTGCCATATTTCCATTTTCAAAGAGAGCGAGGGTTTTCGGTGTAGGAAGATCGTTTTTTAGACAGAATTCTGCAAATTTTTCCTTGTTGTTGATCAGCTCACCCGATACGAACCCATTTAATGCCATGAAGAGGGATTGGTTCCTCCGATGAAACAGGTATGCACTTCGTTTTTGCATACGCGTTTTGTCAAAGAGCCGGTATTGATAGTAATAGCGGGGATGAATAAACTCTAACCATGCCAGAGAAAGCAGTTGTGTGAACTGCTGAAACATCCCGATGCCATATTCCAGCTTTACAACCGTGCCAAACAGAACGTAGTGGCGAATGGCTAACCTGACGGCAATGAGCGGCCAACAAAAAAATACCACCATTTTAACCGGAATCCGAATCACGGCAGCTTGGTTATAAAGAAAATAGTGGTCGGTTGCGGTGCGAAGTTTCTCGATTGGATTTTGCCGGGATTTCGGCTTCAGACAGAAATAAACGTTACAGTTTCCCAATAACAGTGAAAAGCGTTTGCGAATTTTTTGTCTGGCGGTCATGACTGATACCGACTGGCAAAAGCGTCTATGAACTTCCGTGCGTTCTGGATGGACATAGGTGAGGCAACCTTCTTCATCGGAAGCCGCTGCGCCAGTGAAATTATGATCTGGTACATTTCTGTCTGCATGCCGAATGCTTCGATGAGCGGGTTATGGTAAACACAGTCCAAAAGTAGAGTGAACTTATTTCGCCCCGTGATCCGGGTTTCCGGATAGGTGTTCTCGTTGCTATGGGCTAAAAGATAAAGTCTTTCTATAGGCGCTTCAATGGCATAACAGTCTTTAGCGATAGGCAGGCGGTATTTTTCTATGTTTTGCCGAAATTTGCAAAGTCCGGTTGGATCGTAACCCAGTTCCTGTAACGCCCTTTTCCACAGGAGCAAATGGGGATATCCGGCTTTTAGCATCGGATTTTCTCCTGAATGCACGGCGCAAACATTATCCGTTATTACCTTGAACCCTCGCTGCATCAGGCCTGCCGCTATCAGGGATTTCCCTGAGGCGGAACCACCCAGCAAGATAGCGGCTTTCCCGTCTTTTTCGACGGCGCTTGCCTGCAAGGGAAGAATTCCCCGCTGCATAAGTAGCGCCCCGGCAACGGGGTTGAAAAGGAAATGCAGGATTTCTTCCTTCAAGACATGTTTTTGTGCATCAATTATTACTGTATTCCCGTTGGTGAGCAGGAAACGTGCGACTCCGGGGACAAGCAAAAAGTATGCGCCGGGTGAGGCCTTGTAACAGACTCCAACATGACTCCAGGAGACGTTGTCCTCATTAAACTCTCCCAAAACGACGGTAATCTCTGCCGGTTTTTCTGTTAGCTGGAGACACGGTGTTAAAAAGGGTAACGACCAGGAAAGCCCATAAAGCAAAACATTCATAAAAGCTTCCGGTTAAAAAGTCGGGTTTCCCCGGCTATCGAGATAACCGTATTGCCTCATTGTTTCAGTATGGTTTTCGATAATCAGGCTGGCCTGCTTCTCGGTAAGGCTGTCGCGCCAGGAGCCGATCTTGCCCGAACGAAAAAAAAAACTTGAAGTATGGGGGCGTTCCCGGAAGCCGGACTCCTGTTCCTGTTTTTTGAGTTTTTCAAAGGAAGAGGCTTTAATCGCTCTAGTAATTTCCTCCGGGGATTTTTCGATGCCTATGGCGACCACCGCTTTGCTAAAGGTTTCCAGAGGTTGCAGGTGCATGTCTTCATAACGAAGCAAACAGACCGGAAAATGCGTGGATTCCATCCAGCTTTTTACATGGTGGCACCAACTTCCAAGAAAATGAGGAAGTTGGGCTGTGGCGTTCAGCGTTTGTTTGCCGAGACTCCAGTCGGAATTATTCATTTTGTCTATGGTCTCATCTAGGCTGTCACCACAATGATGCGCATAAGAAGCTGCAATATCGAGGGGGTTGCGAATAAGATAACAAGCGGCTTTTGTGGCTGTAACCGGAAACAGCGGGATGCCGTTGAGAAGGATTTGATAGGCATCATGCACCTTGATCTTGAGATCATTTTGAAGTGTCGCCGATAAATAGTTATAGACAGCAGGGCGAAGAGCTGCGATTTCCTTAGGCGTGAGATTGGCAGAATCAAGACCAGTGCATTGCTCGAAGAGCATTCTCGAACTGGCAATCCCGTCGGTACCTATTTGATTAATGTCCGGTTCTGAAGCAGTTTCCTCCAGCAAGCAGGAAAGAAATATCCTGAACCAGGTGTTGCCGGATTTTGGGTAAGAAGCTATCCAGATAATGTTACCCTTCATAGAAAATCACTTTCCAGGCAATCAGCCAATTCCGGGAGACGGGATAAGTCGTCGGGTCGAGAGAGCAACCTGACCGGGTAGTTATCTGCAAGATGGGCGCATTGATCGATGTGCCGCTGTAGAAGCCCCATTTTCTCGATTACCTGCTTCCGGTAGGTGTTGTGTGTCAGAAAGGGAATGGCGGCTATTTTTTGAGGTACTTCAAGGCGAATGCTTTTCTGATCGGTCTGGTGCAGAATATAAATCCGGGACAAGGGTTTTGGATCGGGGCAAAAGCTCTCACCTACCGGTATAGAATATTTCCTTTTTTGCGGATGTGCCTCAGGGAGGCCTTCTATCGGAATATTGAAGTTTTTTGCCGTTTCTTCCATCAAGTTTATCTTAGGATAGGCCGGAAAGACCTTGACGGAAGCATCATTTGAAAAGCAAAGCGCTGAAACATCGTCTGTTAAAAGCTTATAGCCTTTTCTGCGAAAAGTTTCCGCAAGAGTCGATTTGCCGATTCCCGTTTCACCGAGGAACAGGATGGCTTTGTCGTTATACACGATCCCGCAACCGTGCAGAGGAAGTATGTCGCGCTGGTGGAGAAGAATTCCCAGTGCGCTGCCCAACAGGAAAAGCCGTATCATTTCTTCCTTGGCATTGGGATAAGGTTCAATGAGAACTGCATTGCCATCACTGATCAGATATTTTGCGATTTCCTGAATATCCAGCAGCAATTTACCGTTGCCGATAAAGTTGGCCCCTTTGTGCGTGTCGGCGGAAATGCAGCAGGAAGGTATCGCCCCGAAACGAATTGTTATATCGACTTGTTCCTTTGCCGAAAGTAATAGGGGACATTCCAGTTCCGAAGAGACCGTCAAACCATAGATGCTGTATCTGTACATATTACTCTAGTCTAGGCAGCAATCTTTCAATATACAGTTATTAGCTTGTTTTCCGCCAGTTTTTCCAGGGCTTCGAATACATCGCGTTTACAAACTTCCGGCTCCACGTCGTATTCATCCTGAAGGATTGCGCATAGTTGAGACACGGTGGTGGGAGTCTCCAGTATTTGCCAGATACAGCTCAGGACTCTGTTCAAACCAAAATAAGCCCCTTTCTCAATGCTCATCAGGACAACTTCTTCATCGAGTACAGCCGATACGTGGCCTTCAGACTGGCAAACAGTTGAGGTAAGTGAAATTTGTGTCATGGTCGTTCTAACTTTTTAAGAAAGGGGGGGGTTATTAAGATATTGAATTTTACCTTAATTATTCAGCCGAACGTTAAGCCTGTAACTTAACGCAAATACGATCCGCCACTAAAAAAAGGGGTAGTAGCGCCTCCGTAACTTTTCCTCGTCACAGTCGAGGGAATTGTATCCGAGCTGTGTAGCGACTTTCATGACTTCCGGATGTTTTTGAATATCCATCGGATTCCACCAGGCGTCACAAAGATAGTGAAAATCGTCCTTCGTTTTTTCAAACGCCCCCCCCCTATTTTCCGGTGCAGTAACTTTAAGAAAATCAAATAAGTCCAATAGAGCATCTCCATAAAATAAGTCTTCAAAGCGTATTCGCAGCCAAGGAGTATTTGTCGATTTTTCAAGTTCCAAGCCGAGGACATTGACTTCCGACCAGAAAAACAGAGCTTTTTCAAAAGGATTCATACTATCCCACCGTTCGCAATAGCGGGGAAAAGCCGTTCCCTCGTCAAAGGGTGAAGCCAATATCTTTTCCTGAAAAGGAAGTCCGGGAATAAGTGGCGGGCAAAAAGCCCTGTGGGAAACCCACGAACATGCAACTGGGATAGGATGCCGAACAAGATGGACAATCTTAATCCTGCCCTTAAAGCGCTGCAAAAGGTAGGGGACGGCTCCCCATGCCGGCCAACCGCATTCGATATAGGATTTATCCTTCAGAATTTCTTCAATCTTTTCGCAATGGGAGAGGATTTCCGTAGCGTTGCCAGTCTTTTCCGGATCATAGCTACCACGCATTATTCTTGAGTAGTAACGCTCATGCAGTGGTTCGTGTTCAATAACAGCGTTCTCTTCGCCAGCGGCAATCAAATTCGCGGTAAGCCATTGGGTGCCGCATCGACCGGTAGAGAGAAAAAATGTTGCGGTTTTCATGTCAATTTAAAATTATAAGGTTGAAAAAATCAGGTGCTACGCCCTCCTCTGTGTTGATATAAGTTTTGTCAGTCCAAAAAATGAGCCTGATTTGTCATGTTGTAGTGGTCAACTAACTTCTGACACAGAGATAGGTTGTTGCTCTGCCATTTTTCGTTCGTAGCTATTGGGTGGCAGATAGCCCAATGTGGAATGTAAGCGCTTGCTGTTATAAAAGCCCTCGATATAGTCGGTCACATTGCGGATAGCTTCTTGATGATTAGCGTAATCTCGTCGCCAAACGCGCTCCATTTTTAGGTTGAGAAAGAAGCGCTCCATCACCGCGTTATCCCAGCAGTTGCCCTTACGGCTCATGCTGCCTCGCAACGCATATCGTCCAGTAATTTTCGATACGCTTGGCTGGCATATTGACTGCCACGATCAGAATCAACGATTAATCCCGGTGCGGGCTGACGCTGACAAATCGCCATTTGTAACGCTGTGCATACCAATTCGACGGGCATGCTCAGCGCCATCGCCCAGCCAACTATTTTACGTGAATACAAGTCCAGCACGGCGGCCAGATACAGCCAGCCGCTACGGATACGGATGCAAGTAATATCGGCGACCCAGACTTGATTGGCTCTGGCTGAGGTAAAGCGCCGATGTAACACATTCTCAAACACCGGCAAATTATGTTTGCTGTCGGTGGTGTGAATGAACTTACGCTGCCAGACCGGTTTGATGGTGCGCCCGCATCAGGCGGCGCACCCGATAGCGACCAATGCCAATCCCTTGCTGGTTCAAGTCCCGGCAAAGCCTGCGACTGCCATAACTGCGGTCAGAGGCTTCAAACAGGCTTTTCAGGTGTACCGTCGTCGAACATACCGATGGCGGACGCCGCCGACGTTGCTGGGCGGCATAATAACCAGAACGACTGACGGACAGGGCTTGGCAGCTTTGCTGAACAGAGACGGCCTTCTCTTACAACTGCCGAACTAAGCGGTAGTTCATTTGAGTTCCCGGGCAAAGAAGGCCGATGCTTTTTCTAGTGCCCCGGGTGGGTATTAATATATCGTTGTCCATGCGTAGTTGCCGGTTCTCGGCTATACGTTGCTGTTCTGCCTGCCGATCGCTTGCTCGGCATCCATCTGCTTTAACCAACGGCGTATCCCGGTTTCACCCAGATTCATATCTTGGCAAACTTGACTGATACTCAGGCCTTGGTCTTTTATCATTTGCACGACTTGTAATTTAAAGACGCCATCAAATTGGCGACGGGGTTGATTCATGCTCGGATTCCTTTTAATTAGATTGGTGAATTTTACCAACCTATCAATGTGTCCGTTTTTATTAGACCACTACATGTAATAGCGGCTTGCTGCTTTCTCACGGCTCATGATAGGTCACGATTTTTGGTAAAAGTGGCTCCCATTCGTGAAATCCAAAATAAGTGTTATCGCCCATCCGATATGCCGTATTGATCCAATTAGCAAATATATAAACAGGCAAAAAGCTTAAACTTTTCTATACCAGAACACATAGGAATACCGCACTTTATCCACTGCTGAGGGTGCATGAGGCCTTACCCGGTGTACGGTTTGTTTATCGGTTTTGAAAAGCACCAGACGGTTAAAGGTGGGCGTTATCAGGTAATTTTCCTCACTTTCGCGTTTAATTTCCAGTTCACCGCCGTCGCTTTCGTTCCAATCGGGGGCAAGGTACAAGGTCCCGCAAAAATCCTTGTTACGTCCTGCGTCAGCGTGCCATGTGATCATATCTTCGGCTTCGTGCCCATGTATTCCGGCAATCCTGGCATCGCAAAATTGCATTCCGGAAACCGATTCCATGAAAGAAAAACAGGGAGGCTGCTTGAATATATCGTTGAAAGCAAGAAAGGTCAGCCAATTTTTGCTCATCAGGCACGAAGGTTTAACCCTATGGATAACCAGGAACCGATAAAGGCGCTCCGCTTCCGGCAGTTCTTCCCATGCGTCTTGATTGAGAAACTCCTTGCTGCGGCTTTGATATTCCCGTTTATACTCTGCCTCTTCCCGAAGAAAATTGGCTACTCTATTGGCAACGCTAGGCAGCAGGAAGTCATCGAGGACAAGAAGAGAAAGAGGATCGGATTCAAGCCGTTTATGGCTGGCTTGAAGATTCTCCATTTGAAAATGTAACGGGTTGATCCATTTTGCCAGCAAGGAAAGCGAGGGATTAATAACGGCGCTATCAGAACATGGCTTATCCGGCGTATCCATTCAAACGTTTACCCCTTTTCCTTTTTCCATTCCATGTAGAAATAGACATCCTTATCCTCAACAACCTTAAATCCGAGCCGAGTGTAGAGCTTAAGGGCGGGGTTGAACTTTTCGACGTGAATCAAAAGTGACCTATCGGTTTCCGCTGCTTCCCGCATCAGTTGACCAAGAATTTCGCTTCCGATACCCTGACCACAGAATCGGGGCAAAAGGGTAATGTCGACAATCAGCAGTTCTTTGGGGCTCTTTAGAAGATAAAGCCTTCCCGCTGGAGCGCCCTTGTAGGAAATAACCTCAAAGGTCGCGTCATGATAATTTTGCATATAAAACGTATGCTGCGCATTAAACTGCATATCGACAAAGGCTTTTTTCTGCTCATCGTTCCAATCAGTTTGCTGCAATTCAAGCTCGCGGGTACTGGCATAGACCTTGTGTAGAAAGTCCATATCGTCTTTTGTAATAGGTCTGAATTGAATATCTTTAAGCATAACAACCTAATCAAGTTGAACTTCTTCGAGTAAGAAATAATTTTATCACAATACCAATGCGCAGCATTTCGTGTAACTAATCCAGGGAATAGAACCACAATGAGAGCCTCCGCATAAAGTTTAAAAGAAGGGAATAGAGTCATCAAACGCTACGAAATTGCAGACTACAAGAAATACGCACAGCCGCGCCAGATTGACAAGCTCCGGTAGTTTTTTTACCCCCGACTTTCAAATGTACTCTTGAGCGTTTATTGATCGGCTCCATGCAAAATGGCACTGATGAAAGCCGCTTTTAAAATAAAATTCATGTGGCTATACTGGGGCGGAAATGCAAAAAATTCCGATTTTTGGCTATGCGTGCCCCTGAATCTTCATCTTCCAGATGTGGCAAAAATCACGGTCACCTTGGCAAGGAAGACAACGAAGATACACCACCTCAAAAAATCCATGTCTCATAAGACCAGATACCTCAAATTGCCCTTTTTTTTCGATGTCCGCCGCCTGAACGAAGACCTCTCGAAAATAAGAGAAGCGGAGTGGATCGCCCATGTCAATACCGCCGCCTATGAAAATGATTGGAGTTGCGTGCCGCTTCGTTCGCTGGACGGGAGATCGGATCATATTCTTTGCTTGCCCAATGTGGATTACGAGGACACCGACATTCTCGGACGCTGCCCCTATTTTCAGGAAGTCATCGATACTTTCGAGTGCGAGAAAACTTCGGTTCGATTGATGGCACTGGGCGCGGGAAGTCGAATCAAAATGCATACGGATAAAGGAACTTCATTCGAAGATGGCATGGCTCGTCTGCATATTCCGATAGTAACCACACCAGAAGTCTGCTTTACCGTCGAAGATGAGGATATTCACTTTTCCGCCGGGAATGCCTGGTATTTGAACGCCAATTGCCTGCACGGCGTGAACAACGAAAGCAAGCATCCGAGAATTCACCTGATGCTGGATTGCATCGTCAATCCCTGGTTGGAAAAAGTTTTCTTGGACGCCGGTTTTGTACCGAACGCTCCTCCCAAATACGGCGATCCTTCGATTAACGATAAAAACGTGGGGGCGATTATCTCGAGCTTAATCGCCATGAATGATGAGCCTGCAAAACAGATGGCTAAAAGATTGATTGCCATGCAAAAATCTGGAACAAGCTCATGAATGAAAATTTTTCCGCGAATGAGCGCGCACTGCTTCACGGTCAAGATGTGCCGTTTGAACAGTTGCCATCCCTATCGGGCTGGTATCCGGTTGTAGCCAGGATCGATAAACTGTGGTGGCGCTTCTTCGGCGAAAAACGCTTTAGCGAACCTTTTTTTTATAATAGTGTCTCCAGTCTCAACCAGGATAAAAGGCTCTGCGTGCAAACGGCTTTCAATGCGCTGGATACTTTCGAGAACTCGCTGGCGCCAACGGCTTTCATTTTTCATACCTCGCGTTGCGGTTCGACGCTGCTGTCCCAATTATTCGCCTCCTTGCCCAGCTGTATCGTGCTGTCGGAACCGCCTATCATCGATTCCTATCTAAGTCTCTACCATGCCCAACCTGGACAAAACGGTGCGGAAAAAACATTGCGGCAATTGGTTGGGGCATTAGGACAAAGACGTTTCGCGGAAGAACGCCATTTTTTTATCAAACTCGATAGCTGGCATATAAAAAGCCTCCCGCTGTTTCGCAAGGCTTTTCCCGATACGCCTTTTATTTTTATTTACCGAAAACCGGAAGAGGTGCTGGCGTCCCATCAACGGCAAAGAGGGCCGCAAATGGTGCCGGGCTTGGTGGACCCTGCCCTGCTGGACTTGGATTCCGAACCACTGATGCCGGGCGAGTTGGACAAATATTCAGTAAAAGTGCTGAGGCATTTTTTCAAAGCGGCTTGCGATCAGGCGAATGAGTTGATTTTGCTGAACTACAGCCAGCTGCCGCAAATTGTTTGGACCGACCTGCTGGATTTATTTTCAATAGCGCCCTCTCCGGCAGAATTGGAGGCCATGAAAAACCGTTCCGGTTCGCATTCGAAAAATGCGGCAAAATTCACGGGCGATCCGGAACCGGCGGCATATCGTACTGGCAACGAGCTGTGCGCAGCGGTTTATCCTTATTATGAGAAGCTGGAGTTGTTACGATCCGAGCAAGTCAGTATTCAAGGTAGCATTGTTTCGTTATCATACCCGTCAAAATAACCTATTCAGGTAGTGTTGCGAAAGTCCTAATGGTGCCACACAAAAAGTATGAAATGAACCACCTTGCTAAATTGGCCCGTTCAGAGTTAAAACTCGCAGTTCTTTTAAGCCGGCCAACAATGACAGCGGCCCAAATCGAGCAAGTCTCCGAACTGATTAGTATTATTGATGTCACCTATTTTAGAGAGCTCTTAGAGCAGCATCATATATGTCCATGCGTGTATTTAAATAGTAAAAACCATTTTGTTACTTTATTCCCCGACGATCTGCACGCGTATTTACATAAAAAATACCAGAAAAATATCCGTCAAAGCTATCAACGTTTTACAACCTATGGTGAGTTACTTCATCTTTTTAAAGTCGCAGATATACCCGTTCGAACATTAAAGGGCATTCCTTTAGCTAAAAAGCTGTATGGGGATATTGTAAAACGGTATTCAAAAGATATTGATTTGATTATCCCGGCTTATCAAATAAATAAAGCGAATAAAAAAATCATGACTTTAGGTTATGAATGTAACGTTTACGATCAATTGTCTAAAAATCAGCAACATCTTTATTTACAGTCAAACAAAGACGTCATTTACACCCGTAAAACAGGTGTACCGCTCGAACTACATGTAAGGCCATGCCAGTATTCAACCGCCCTTTCTAAAAATTATACTCGGCAATTATTTAACAGCTCTTCTTTAGAAGATAAAAGTAATTATGAGATTATTTATCTTTGTTGGCACGGCACCCAGACTTTTTACCATCGACTTAAATGGCTCTTGGATATTGTTCTTTATATTGAATATTTAAAAGCCAATGATCAGCTAAATATTGATAGTTTGGTGCTCTTAGCTAATGAGCTTAACTCAATGAGGTCGTTAACCGTTAGCTGGATATTGGCTAATACTTTGTATGAAACACCAGTACCAGCTCCCATTCTTAATTTTTATCATCGGGATAAAGTTACGCGAATCTTGGTTAATAAATCACTCAATTTTCTTAATCTGTCAGAAAAAATAAATACTAAGCGCTTTCGGTTTGACGTGTATTTTTATGCCAGATTAATTCCTCAGGGATGGGCTGATAAACGCTTACTCTTAATGGGAATATTTACGCCAAATATAGACGATATTAAACTGCTATCAGCGCTACCTGATAAGCTATTTATATTGCATTACATAATGCGACCGCTGGTATTTTTTTATACACGGTTACGGCCTAATAAAAGCTAATACCATGACAATAATACACCGAAGATTAAAGCTATTATTTTGTAAGTAAATGATCAAAAAAAGATCACTATTATCTGATGGCGTTTTAATTGGCGGATTGCAAGGTTTATCGGCGCTAGGGCAATTAACTGGGATTCGTTTATTAACAGACATACTATCCCCCACTGTTTTTGGGGAAATAAGTTTATGGATGGGCGCTGTTGCTCTTATATCTACAGGAATTGCTAATCCGACCATGCAAGCGCTATTACGTTACTATCCCGAGTATGCGCAACTCGGACAAGGGGCGATGGTTAAAGCTGTGGCTCGGCAGCAATTATGTAAACTTATCTTATGGTTTTTTCCAATACTATTAATTGGCGTAGTTGAAGCACTAAACGTTGGTTGGGGCACAGTATCGACTATGGCTATATTACTTGGCATAGTTACCGTCGAAATTATTCGCATTCAAAACTGTGCATACTTAAATGCAATTAGATCCCACCTTGCTTTTAGCATCTGGGCTGTCGCTGAGTCATGGAGTCGGCCATTATTAGCTTATTGGTTAGCGGTTCATCTAGACGCTACTATTAATTCAGTGCTAATCGGTTACTTTTTGGCCTCTTTAGGAACCTGCGTGATTATGCGTCAAGCTGTACAGAGGGATCCGCTGATTAATCCTGATTTAAGCCAACAGATACTTCATAAGCGCTTTTGGCAATATACATTACCGCTTTTGCCGCTAGGAATTCTCGGCTGGGCTTCTGGTATGGCTGATCGCTATATGATTGCTGCATTACTATCGCCTGCTGACGTTGGATTTTATGTGGCAATATACGGGCTCGCCAGTCGTCCAGTGCTTATCTTTGGCAATATTGTTGAAACAGTCATTCGGCCAGTCTATCAACAGGCACTAGCAGAAGATAATCAAAAACTCGCTCATCGCTATTTAGGCAAATGGGTACTTGTAATTATAATTGGCGCATTCATGATTATTAACGTTACCTGGTTGAGCCATTCGTGGATTGCTAAAGTGATGTTGGGGGAAAAATATCGTAATGTATCTTATCTCTTGCCCTGGATAGCAGGCGGATATTCTCTGTTAGTGTTATCCCATGTCGCAAACAGAGTTTGTTATGCCAATGGCGCAACAGTAAGCGTATTGGTAATTGAAGGAACTGGAACATTAATTGCCATAGCAAGTGGCTTAGTCTGCATTTACCTTTGGGGCTTGTGGGGCGCTACTATTGCCGTATCTATTTATTATGGTGTGCAGCTAATAGTCGCTTACTGCTTCGCCAAGCCCTGGTTATCCGCCGGCATAAAATGAAAAAAATTAACTAAATGACAAATAAAACCAAATTCAGTCAATTTTCTACAACCTACCGTCAGCGTATTTATGCCAACTACGGTAAAAACTTCCAAGATACTTCAGAAACTTTTGATTATGCCTCATCATTACGCTGGGGTTCTGCCTATAGCTATTATTTACGTAATTGGTTGCCAGACATCAAAACGGCCCGTATTGTTGATCTTGCCTGTGGACGTGGAGCGCTCTTACATTTTTTTAAAGACCAAGGTTATCAAAACATTGAAGGGGTTGATATTAGCCCTGATCAAGTAGCCCTCTCGCGCCAAATCACACCTAATGTTACCGAAGCCAATGTCATTAAATACTTGGAAACACACGTTAATCAATTTGATTTAATTACAGGTTTTGACATCATCGAACACTTTTACAAAGATGAATTACTGTGTTTCCTGGATACTGCCTACGCTGCCTTAAAGCCAGGTGGACGATTAATTTTACAAACCCCAAATGCCGAAGGACCTTGGGGGGCTCAGCATAGATACAGCGACTTTACACACGAAATTGGTTTGACCCCGAATGCCTTGGGACGTCTTTTGAAAATCACTGGTTTCATTATATTAGAAGCACGCGAGTGCAATCCGCCGCCTTACGGGTATTCCTTGTTTTCCAGTATTCGATTCGGGCTCTGGCAACTGATTCGGTTGCACCTATTGGCTTGGAACTTGATTGAAACCGGCAGTGCAGGCAGTCGGGTACTTACCCGCGTTTTTCTTATGTCGGCTTGTAAGCCACGCTGATGAGAATTTTATATATCGGTCCACTTTGGGAGGGAGGAACCTGTCGTCAGCGTATGATTGCTTTGGCAAGTCTCGGACATAAACTCGTACCTTTTGACACTACATTTTGGACGTTACCGCATAATTGGAGCCGAATTATTTGCTCGCTTGCACATCGAATCAATTGGGGCCCTAGTGTCTGGAGCTTTAATAAAGCACTGATCAATCATTCTTGGTCTGTGGGGAGTATTGATCTTATTTGGGTAGATAAAGGTGTTTGGCTGTATCCTGAAACCCTGGATTTACTAAAACGACGTTTGCATTGTCCTGCACTGCATTACACGCCGGATCCTGCACTTGTTTTTCACCAGTCACGTTATTTTGAACGCTGCATCCCAATATACGATTGGCTGGTTACAACGAAGCCATTTGAACTCGAAATGTACCATCATCTTGGCGCCAAAAAAGTATTGTTAGTATTACAAGGATTTGATTTGAAATTCACAACTTATAAAGCTATTACTCAAGAGAATACCGATTGGCGCTCCGATGTTTGTTTTGTTGGACATTATGAAAACCACTATGCCGAAACCCTGAAAGCAGCGAGTGATAAAGCGGGGCTGTTGAAAATTTGGGGACCAAAGTGGCCGCGTTATGCAAAAAATAATACATGGGCTAGACCTTATGTTTGTGGCAACGGTGTTTGGGGGCAAAATTATCTCCATGCCCTTAGTTACACCAAAATAGGGCTTGGACTTTTAAGCAAATGGATTCCGGAAACGACCACCACCCGAAGCTTTGAAATTCCTGCACTGGGTACATTCTTACTTGCCGAACGAACCGATGATCATCTTTCACTATTTGAAGAAGGGAAGGAAGCTGAGTTTTTCGGAAGTCATGATGAACTTAAAGATAAGCTTCGGTTTTATCTGACACATGATAATGTCAGAAAAAAAATAGCTGCTGCCGGAAAAACACGATGCTTAAATAGCGGCTATGCCAACACTGAACAGATAAACAAAATCCTTGCCGAGGTAGGTCAAGCTTTATCTGCTTGATATTACCACTCAAGTACAATGGCGATCGTTGACGGGTTGAATCAGGATAGTATTTTCGTTAATACAGATCTGTGTTTTTATTGTAAATGTATTAATTATAATACTACATAAATTCCATCATATTTTTCAGATAAAATGAGTTTTAATTGAATAATTTTCAAAGTTTCAACATTCCCGGGCAAGCACGTCTTCCAATAGTTTGGAGAACGCCGGCACTTATATTCTTGGGACTTGGATGCATCTCACTCTTATTAGCTGAATATACAGCGCCTGACAACTGGAAGGTATTAGGTTTTATTTGTATTACTTCACTGATTTATGCATTTCAGGTTTTACAACGAGAACTTCGTGATGGAGCAATGCGACTAATCACTGATCCCTTTTTAATTTTAATAGCGGCCTTTTCTCTATATGATTTATTAGGTGCATTGTTGCCAGTGCTAGGTAGCGATGATCAGGTTTACTTGGCATTAAATTGGTACCCAACAACAGCACAAGACGCTGTATATTTAACTGGGATCAATCTAATTGGCTTAGCTACACTGCTTTTATCAGCGAGTTTTTTTAATGGCAAAAGCATGGATGTTTTTATGCGGCCATTTATTGTCATATTTGCCGACTTACCAATCCGATTAATATTTTGGTTATTTGCCATTATTGGCAGCAGCATTTCATTACACATTTTTTATATTGATATATCAGACAATGAAATTGTCAACGGCAGTATCAGGATACTTAGCAGCTTAGCAATGATTGCGATATTAATAGGTATAATTTACCGAGGAAAAGGTGAAAAATTTTTATATATTGTTGCTATATTTTTAACACTAATTCATTCGCTAAGTGGATTTATTCTTATGAGCAAAGCGGCTATTCTTAGTCCTTTTCTGGTATTAATGATTGCTTTTTATATTCGCAAACAAAATGCGGTTATCTTGATAATTACTGTAGTTATTACCAGCATTTCTTTAACATTTTTAATGAAACCTATTCTTGATGGCAGAGCCATTTTGGCGGTTAGCCCGGATAAAAGCATATCAGCACGGTTAGATATTTTAAGACAAGTATATTCAGCCGATAACAATAATATTAATAACGATCCTGGTCCTGGCGCTTGGTACCGTATTTGTTATATTGGTGCGCAAAATGCGGGCGTCGATTTCTATAATCACGACCAAGGTGGAAATGATATTGATAACGTAGGATGGGTTTTTTTACCTAGAATTTTTTTCAAAAATAAGCCTGTCATTAGTAATTCCGGCAGTGATTTCAACGCAAAAGTTACAGGATCAGACACCTCCTCGTCTAGTATGGGCGTATTTATAAGTGGGTATTACAATCTTGGTTGGCTCGGTCTTTTCGCTGTATCAATAATATCTGCAATCATATTATCTCTATTTTCTGCATTTTCACGAGTTGTCGCTACATATGGCGCTGTAATTCTATTACCTGTTGCTCAAATAGGCAGCTATATAGCATTTAGAGTAGATGGAGACTTTCTCAATGACTACTTAGGGCTATTTTCTATGATAATGTCTCCACTTTTAATATTAATATTAATTGTTAATTTTTATCGGTCTATTCAATAGAATTTAAATTATTTTTAGTTTCATTTCGATTAAACCGTTAATTATGTATTCAATGCAATTGTCTGAGATATTAACTTGAATCCAACTAAGAACAAACCGATTATTGGGTTAATTGTACCCTCGCTAGCAGAAGGCGGAGGCGTTGCATCCGTGGCGAATTTTGTAAAAGACACAGTGCTGCGCTCTGGTTTTTATGATCTCAAGGTAATATCGCTTGCCACCTCATTCAAAGACCCATGCAATCTGGGCATTACCCAACCCGCCAGTTGGCTTCGCGGGGCATCTATATCAAAAGGCACATGGAATAACCTACCGTTTATACATGTAGGTGCTGTGGCTGGCGAATTGGAGTTTCTACGCTATTTTCCTCGTAAAATATTAACTGAAACGGTTGCTGACTGCGATATTCTGCAAGTTGTGTGTGGCTCAACTGCTTGGGCTAATAGTGTTTGTGGTTTAGGCAAGCCAGTTGCGGTACAAGTCGCAACGAGTGTCAAAATTGAGCGGCGCCGACGCGATGCTTCTCCTAAAAGCCTTACCGACTGGTGGCGAAAAGGGATGACTGCAATTACTGATCAGCTAGAAAACAGGGCTTTACACATAGTTGATGCCATTCAAGTAGAAAACCTATGGATGCTGGAATACGCGCGGCAATTTACCAACAATCGTGAGGTAGATTTGCGTTATGCACCACCAGGCGTTGATATTAAAAAATTTCATCCATTAACCGAGCGATTATTGAGTGATGATGCTTATATTTTATGTGTCGGTCGGCTGAGTGATCCACGCAAGAATATCGGATTGTTACTGGAAGCTTACGCACGTATGCCTCAATCAGTTCAGCAGAAGGTTCGTTTAGTCCTTGCCGGCTTCTCGGAGCCGCCCGACAATTTTTGGCAGCGATCCGATGAGCTCAAGCTAAATGACCGTGTCATTTATATTAAACAACCAACAAGTAGTGAACTTGTTGGGTTGTATCAAAAAGCAATGTTATTTGCTCTGCCATCAGATGAAGAAGGCTTGGGCTTAGTATTACTGGAGGCCATGGCATGTGGTGTGCCGGTGGTTTCCACCCGTAGCGGGGGACCTGATGGCATTATCACAGATGAAAAAGATGGCTTTCTGGTACCACTGAATGATACCGAAGCTTTGGCAAATAGATTGGTACGTCTTTGTGTTAACAAAGATTTGAATCAATATATGGGTAACCTCGGTCGCGCAACAGTAGAAAAAAATTATACAGAAGAGGTCGCTAGCAAAGCTTTTCTTGATATGTGGGATAAAATGCTAACGAAATCTAAATAACATCGCCCCGCATCAATATTACAATTAAAAAAGAAATTATTTTTGAAACCGACCATTCTCACTTTTGCCCACTATTATTTGCCTGGAAATCTTGCCGGTGGTCCGATTCGTTCTATAGCGAACATGGTCGACTTACTGAGTGATGAGTTTGTTTTTTATATCATTACCGCGGGTCACGATTATGGTGCAAGTAAGCCCTATCATGAAATAAAACTTGATAAATGGCACCGTGTTGGTAAAGCGCATGTGTTTTACGCTAGTGATGCTATGCTCCTATTACCGCGATTAGCGAGGTTAATCCGTGAAACTGACCATGACTTTCTTTACCTTAATAGTTTTTTTGATCCGGCATTCACAATCCAACCATTAATAGCTAGGCGATTGGGATTAATCCCCATAAAACCTTTAATAATTGCGCCACGTGGCGAGTTTTCTGAAGGCGCATTTGTCCTTAAATATAAGAAAAAGGCACTGTATATCTGGATTTCAAAACGATTTGGTCTATATAGTGACGTTTTTTGGCATGCATCTACCCCGTTAGAAAAAATAGATATTGAGCAGGTTTTCAAAAAAAAATATATAGCTTCAAAACCTACTATTTTTATAGCAAGGGACTTATTAGAACAGCCAAATATTAAATATCAACCTTATATAACTCCTAAGCTAAGCACGTCATTACCGCCAACCAAACCATTGCAATTATGTTTTTTGTCTCGTATTTCCCCAATGAAAAATCTGGATTATGCATTACGTGTACTGGCTGACGTTAAGGTTGTCGTGTGCTTCAGTATTTATGGGCCACTTGAAAATAAAGCTTACTGGTTAAAGTGCCAGTTATTAATTGCTAAATTGCCTAAGAATATTCAGGTAGTTTATAAAGGCAGCGTTAATCATGAGCATGTAGTTGAAACTCTAGCCCGGCATGACTTGTTTTTTTTGCCATCTCTGGGTGAAAACTTCGGTCATGCCATTCACGAAGCCTTGCGAGCTGGGATACCTGTCCTATTAAGTGATCAGACTCCTTGGCTTAATTTAGAACAAAAGGGTGTGGGTTGGTCTTTACCTCTCAATGCACCTTCCGGCTTTGTCCAGGCAATTAAACATGTTGCCGGATGGAGTCTAGAGACTAGACAAAATGTCTCTAGAAAAGTTCTTGCTTATGCTGTCGAAGCAGGAAATAACACTCAGGCAATAGAACAAAACCGGCTGTTATTTAGAGCTGCATTATCCAGCCAGTATTTAATACAAAGAAAACATACCTAATATCTTATTTTGGAAGTATTGCATGACCTTATTTTCACAATCAAATCTTAAAGAGATGGCAATATCATGTGGCGCAAAAATTACTGAAGCAAAAAATGACATCGAGTATTTTGACTACCCTTTTAAACATATAGTTATAGATGGGATTTTTCCTGATGAACTTGCCGAAATTTGTCATGAAAACTTTCCAGAACCCAATATTTACGATTGGGAATATTCAAATAATGAAGATATTGAAATTAAATATCGAACAAATTGGAAATCTGAATTTGATATTCCTGAGGGTATAGTTGATGCCGTAAGAATTTTGAATTCTTCAATTGTAATAAAAGCCCTTGCTAATAGAATTGATATTCCTAAGTTAGTGCCGGACCCCTATTTTACAGGAGGGGGGCTTAATGCGACTATGCCGGGAGGGCTTCTTGATGTTCATGTTGATGGTAATTATCATGATGCAACCGGATTGAATCGTCGTTTAAACGTACTTGTTTATTTAAATAAAGGATGGCAATCGGAATGGGGCGGGGAATTTTGCGCATATGATAATAAAGGCAAACATTGCGTAAAAAAAATTGCTCCTTTGTTTAATAGACTTGTTGCCTTTGATTCTCATGACTTTAGTTTTCATGGCTTACCCGATCCCATTGCTTTTCCTTCCGGTGAATTTAGGAAATCAATTATTCTTTATTACTATACCCTTCAGCCACGCCATAAAAATCAAATCGCAGTTAATGAGCCTCATAGTGCTTTGTGGGTTAAGCGTAATTTAACCGATAAGCATGGAAAAAAAAACCGCAATTTTTTTTAAAAAAATTAAAAATAACCAATCATTTTATGTTTAATAAAAACCTTCTTATCACAGGCGGCATCGGCTCTTTTAGCAAGGAGTTACTGGAAAGGTTTTTTAATTCTCATATTGGCGAAAGTAGCATATTTTGTTGTGATGAAAAAAGCAGTACGACATGCCACTGTTTTATAACAACATCAATATCAATTTTATATTGGTGATGTACGCTCGATTAATAATATTGATACAACCCTATGTAATACCGATTATGTGTTAGTGCCGCTCACACTAAGTTTATCAAAGTGAAGGGGTTTTCCAGGATTGTTCCTCTATATTTAAATAGATAACTTAAAGCAAGAATATCAGCACATGAAAAAAATCATGACCATTGTAGGTACGCGCCCTGAAATCATTAAATTAAGTCGGGTAATAGCAGAGCTGGAAAAATATACCGAGCATATTTTAGTCCACACTGGGCAAAATTATGATTACGAGCTAAATCAAGTTTTTTTTACTGAGATGGGTATAAAAAAACCGGATTATTTTTTAAATGCCGCAGCAGACAATCCAGCACAGACTATTGGCAATGTAATTGCCAAATCTGATGAATTATTCGCAGCATTAAAACCTGATGGGCTTTTATTGTATGGTGACACCAATAGCTGCCTTGCAGTCATTTCTGCAAAACGCAGAAAAATCCCAATTTTTCACATGGAGGCAGGAAATCGTTGTTTTGATCAGCGGGTTCCAGAAGAGATTAACCGAAAAATTGTTGATCAACTAAGCGATATAAACATGACCTTGACCGATCATGCCCGTCGTTATTTGATAGGAGAAGGTATTAGACCTGAAACCATTATTAAAACAGGTTCTTCTATGAAAGAAGTCTTATTTTTTCATAAAAAAGACATCGAAGATTCAGATGTTATTACCCGTCTTGATTTGCAATTCGGCGAGTTTTTTATCGTTAGCGTGCATCGTGAAGAAAATATCGATTCTAAAGAAAATTTTTCTGATTTTTTAACCGCACTTAACAAGATCGCTGAGCAGTATAAAAAAAGAATTATTGTTTCAACTCATCCCCGTACCAGAAAAAAACTGGAGTCTTTAGAGTATATGTATTTCAATCCCCTGATTGAGTTTATGAAACCACTAGGTTTTTTTGATTATATCGCCCTACAAAAAAATGCTTTTTGTGCAATTTCAGATAGTGGCACTATTACTGAAGAGTCGTCCATATTAGGTTTCCCGGCGATTACTATTCGTCAGGCACATGAACGCCCTGAAGGGATGGATGAAGGCACACTTATTATGGCGGGTTTAAAAAGCGACGATATTCTCAATGCGATAAAAATTATTACAGAGCAGTGGCAGGAAAATCCGCAAGTAACACATATTGTTGAAGATTATGATGTCGACAATGTCTCTAAAAAAGTAGTCAGAATTATTTTTAGTTATCTAGATTACATAAAAAAAACGGTTTGGAAAGTATATTAATATGCAAAAAATAGTTATTTTAGGTGTATTAGGTATGGCCGGACATATTATGGCTGAATATCTTAGTTCACTTGATGAGTACGAGGTATTTGGTATCGCCCGTAATAAAGGGAAGTATGTTACCAAACAATTAGACATTCTTGATTTTCCCCGTGTTGAACATTACTTAAATGAACTAAGGCCCGCCATAGTAATTAACTGCATTGGGTTGCTTGTACAACAGTCAAGAAATAATATACCTACGGCTATTTTAATTAACAGTTATTTTCCACATTTCCTTTCTGATCTAGGCAGTACATTAAATTTTAAATTAATAAATATTAGTACTGATTGTGTTTTTTCTGGCAAAGAAGGGCAATATAAAGAAGATGATTTTAGGGATGGCGATGATATTTACGCAAGAACTAAAGCCTTAGGCGAAATTATTAATAACAAGGATTTAACTATTCGGACGTCTATTGTTGGGCCTGAGTTAAAAAAAAATGGCGTAGGTATTCTGGGTTGGTTTTTTGAGCAATCCGGAGAGATCAATGGCTATACACAAGCCTATTGGTCAGGTGTAACATCGCTGGAATTGGCAAAAGCAACCAATCAATTGATTAAACAAAGTATAACGGGGCTTTTTCAATTATGCCCTGAGCAAAAAATATCTAAGTACGATTTGTTGCATTTGTTTGCCAAAATATGGGACAAAAATATTACTATAATACCCTTTGAAAATTATAGTTTTGATAAAAGCCTGATAAATACTCGAAAGGATTTTAAATATTATAAATTGGACTATAACATTATGCTGATTGAGCTAAGACAATGGATTGAAAATAACCAAGACTTATATAACAAATAATCTTCATTAGATGTATAAAATGAAAATATGCCTAATTAGTTGTGATTATTTACCACTAAGCACAAAGAGTAGTGCCAAAATGATGCATGAATTGGCCGTGGAGTTTGTATCATGCGGACATAGTGTTACTGTAGTTACGCCCTCTCAAGACTTGGAGAGAAAATTTGAAATAACGCAACTTGACGGCGTCACAATTTACCGTTTTCGCTCTGGAAAAATAAAAAATATTTCAAAAGTAAAAAGGGCCATCAACGAGACATTACTGTCATATCTTGCGTGGCGAGCATTTAAAACCCATTTCCAGAAGCATCCGCATGAATTGATTATTTATCATTCGCCGACCATTTTTTGGGGGAGTTTGGTTGCGCGTTTAAAAAAGATATGGGGCGCTACAAGTTACTTAGTATTACGTGATTTCTTTCCGCAATGGGTAATTGATAATGGTATGTTGCGCGCAACATCGCCGATCATCAGTTACTTCCGATTTTTTGAAGCCTTAAATTACCGTGCCGCGGATACCATTGGTGTTCAATCGCCCAAAAACTTGGCTTGGTTTTCAGTGACCAGTTCTGTCAAAAAGCCTTTAGACGTTTTATATAATTGGGCCACTAATGAGACTGTCGAAATAAGTAATCTTTATCACCGTAAGGCATTAGGGCTGGAAAATAAAGTGGTTTATTTTTATGGCGGTAATATCGGTCATGCACAAGATATGATGAATATAGTGCGACTGGCAATAGCGATGCGCTCAGAGCCTAAAGCACATTTTGTTCTCGTAGGCGCTGGAGATGAAGTAGAGCTGGTGCGTAATTCGATAGCAAAACATGATTGTCATAATATGACGCTACTACCGCCGATCACCCAAAATGAATATAAAAAAATGCTGGCGGAGTTTGATATAGGCTTGTTTAGCTTGCATCATGATCACATTACGCACAATTTCCCGGGTAAGTTATTGAGTTATATGGCTCAAAAAAAGCCTATTTTGGGTAGTATTAATCCTGGAAATGATTTACAGGGTGTAATTGAAAAAGCAAATGCTGGATTTGTGACTGTTACGAGCGATGATGAAGGGCTGCTCAATAATGCTTTAAAATTATTACATAATGCCCCCTTACGAGAAGCCATGGGCGTAAACGGCAAGCAATTACTTTCTGATGTCTTTTCAGTACAGCTTGCAGCAGCTACTATTTTAACTGCTAAGGAACGACTCGAAATACTGTAGCGGTCACTATTCCGTAAGACTTGATGGCCTTTCCAAGCAGGCAGCACAAAACCCGGACAGTAATCGCTACCAGATAGACAACGCCACGAGGTAGCCGAATATAGGTGATGTAGGCACTCTACTCCCGATTGGGGCGAATGATGTCGCCGGATTATGCAAAATACAGCTCGCTTTAATAGTGTTCAATATAGGGCTATATCACAATTAATATTAAATCGATAAAAACGATGAATAAGAATAACTCACAAGAAACAAAGTTAGATGCATGTACACAACCTGTTTATTTTGGAATGAATCAGCGAGAAGAAAAGATAAATTATTCGGTAGTATTTTCAGAGCTATTTTCTTACTGGCGATGGTTAGTAGGTATAATTTTTTCTGGTACGATAATTGCTATTTTGTACGCGTTGAATATTTCAAAAATTTATGAAATTGACGTGCGGTTGATTCAACCGACCAAGACAGACGTGGCTGTTTTAAGCACACGGGGATTTGAAAAATTCTCTCAACAGGAACTATTTAATAGGTACTACTCTCAATTAAGGTCTGCTGATAATTTCAAAGAGTTTCTAATAAAAAATGGTTGGTTAAACAAGCTTTCTCCAAAGACTTCTGTGTCAATAGATAAACGGTTTACCAGCATTTATAAGCAGTTCAGTATTGAAGTTTTGGAGCCTAAAAAAAAGAGAAATGAACCTAATGACTCACCTCCATCTTTAGTTGGCGTCAAGTTTTTAACCAAAGATGAAGCACTAGGCGTAGAAATGGTTAACGAATATATAAAATATACTGACCAATACATTATCGCTAGTATTAGTGAGGAAGGACGAACTCTTAGAAATCTTGAAATAGAACGCACTGAACATGAACTGATCGCTTTACAAAAAAAGTCAGAGATGGAAACAGTCGCCCAATTGGTCAACTTAACAGAGGCTTATAATATTGCCAACGCCATGGCTATTAAAAAACCGACGACCATTGAGGCATTAACTCAAGAACATGAAAAGTCTCAAACCAAGGTGAATATTGGAAATACAGACAAAATCTTGGCTCTGATGGGAACAGAATATCTACACAACGAAATACAAGGTTTGCGCAACAGAACTGGCTCGACCCAATTTATTGAGCAGATACCCGAATTAAAGCAATATCTTATTAATATAAAAACTGAAGTGAACAATCATGGTTTTAAATCATTTGTAGCTAATGATGCTTATATTGAAGGCTTTTCCGGCTTGATGAGTCGACTTATTTCGCTGAGTCAAATGACATTTGATTTTAATAATGTCCAAAGTTTCCGTTTTGATAAAAAGGCGATGATGAATGGTAAGACGGTGAAAACCAACAAAATCCTGATTGTATTATTAGGCTTTGTATTAAGCGCTATAACCGCTATTTTTTCTGTACGAATCATGAATTCACATAAAAAACGCCAAGATAAGTCGACTACTGCATAACTAACCACTGACAACAAAAAAAGTAATCGAATTGAAAGCATAAATCCTCCTAATTTGAGAGTTATGGATAACATCGATTCTGGCAATAGGCTTGACTGGTAGTGGGTTAAATCTGAAATATCTTATACACTCCCAGCGATGACAGACTATCAAGAAATTGTCTGCTGCAGTAACCAACTTATGAAAGCGGGACGAAGCGACAACTCCGAGTGCGCCCCAAGAGTTTCATGCTCGAATACCGCTACCGTGCCTATGAACCCGGTACAAAGCACAGTTAGTGGATATAGCCACAACGATAGTGGCATTCGGGACACAGACAGTATACTGAAGATCGATTAGAACACAGTGATAAGCACGTTAAAAAAAGACGGCAGGCCTCCCCCCGATTGACGGCCCTGAGTCGTGACGGTGACTTGAAGGTCAGGTTGGAAACTGAGGCCTATGGCAGTGGTCATAGTAGGGCGCAAGTCTAATCAGAGCTGGTGTGGTATTCCGTTGGTCATGCCACTAACTGTGCTCGCTTATGTGTTTGGCGCTGCTTGCCCTATGGTATCAGCCATTACTATTTATGCCCTTTGGGTACACCCATGATTTGGGAGTTTATTCACGCTATTTGGACGCTGACCAACATGAGATTAGCAAAGGTCGAATTTGGGAGGAATATTTACTCATGATTACAGATTTCACCCACTACCGGCTTTTTGACTATCCTGCGAACAGCTAAGCAGCAATGCTTGATCCTGTGACATCAAAGC
Source organism: Methylobacter sp. (assembly GCA_028712225.1). Lineage (GTDB taxonomy): Bacteria > Pseudomonadota > Gammaproteobacteria > Methylococcales > Methylomonadaceae > JABFRC01. The sequence continues at coordinate 33,471 of JAQTQN010000002.1, read as the reverse complement.
AGTATTTCCTTGGTCAAATTAGAATCACGTTGGCATGATACTGCAGCGGAACGCCCTTCCCTTCTTGAATAAGAAATATCAAGCGCTCTAAAAAAGAGCGTCATTAAAGGTACGCTCGTCATTCCATGGCATGATTCGTTTGCTTTGATATACAATCAAAACTCATTCAAGGAATTTGAACCACCATGCTAAAAAATCCTTTTATCAAACAACTATTCAGCAGTTTTCTGGACTTAGCGCCAATTCTTGCGGTGGTGCTGATTTTTCAGGTGCTGGTGATTCAAAAACCTATTCCCGATGTCACTAATTTAATCATCGGCACACTGTTTGTGGTAATCGGTCTCACCCTGTTTATTCAGGGACTTGAGCAAAGTTTGTTTCCGATCGGCGAATCGATGGCTTACGCTTTTGCCCGTAAAGGTAGTTTATTTTGGTTACTAACCTTTGCTTTTTGCTTAGGCTTTGGCACAACAATCGCTGAACCGGCTCTTATTGCCGTTGCCGATGAAGCTGCCAATATCGCCAGCAAAGGCGGTGCTATTGAACAATCCGGCACAGCTCGAGACAGTTATGCATTAGGGCTACGACTCACTGTTGCCTTATCAGTGGGGTTTGCAATCTTAATCGGCGTACTCAGAATTATCCGCGGATGGCCGCTTCATTATTTAATTATTGGCGGTTACTGCGCAGTTATCGTAGTTACGCCGTTTGCTCCTCCTGAAATTATCGGCATCGCTTACGATTCCGGTGGTGTTACCACTTCAACCATTACAGTTCCTTTAGTCACAGCGCTAGGCGTAGGTCTGGCAACCGCTATCAAAGGCCGTAACCCGATGCTTGACGGCTTTGGTTTAATCGCCTTTGCATCGCTAACACCGATAATTTTTGTAATGACTTACGGCATGCTCAGATGAACGAGTGGCTAGAACATTTTCTTAATGTATTGTTAGGCACCTGCCGGGATATTTTGCCGATTGCCGCCATTATTATTGGCTTTCAACTGCTGATTATTCGCCGCCCACTACCGCACCCGAAAAAAACGCTGATCGGCTTCATTTATGTCCTACTGGGGATTGCCTTTTTTCTGGAAGGTTTAGATCTGGCGTTATTTCCATTAGGAAAATTGATGGCTACTCAGCTCACCTCACCTGATTTTCTTGGCATAAGCGCCACCACTCCTGTTAACTGGCAAAACTATCGCTGGGTCTATATTTTTGCTGCCAGCATTGGTTTCACCACTACGCTCGCAGAACCATCACTGTTAGCCGTTGCCCACAAAGCCGAGCAAATTTCCGGTGGAACTATACGGGCATGGAGCTTACGCATCTCCGTTGCCATCGGCGTATCGTTAGGCTTAGCCCTGGGTACTTACAGAATTATTGTCGGTGCGGAGCTTTATTATTTTATTCTCACCGGCTATGTCATTATCATTATCCAAACCCTGTTCTCGCCTAAACAAATTATTGGTCTGGCTTATGACATTGGCGGGGTAACAACGTCAACGGTCACGGTGCCGCTGGTGACCGCATTAGGTCTCGGCTTGGCTTCTACCGTTCCTGGTCGCAACCCATTATTGGATGGCTTCGGCTTGATTGCCTTTGCCTGTTCATTTCCTATTATTGCGGTTTTAAGTTACGCGCAAATTGCGCACTGGCTCAATAAACCCCGTCGTCCCACTAAATCTTGAGAAAACCCATGCATTTCAAACTGATTATTGCCTTTGTCGAAGATGACAAAACTGATCTGGTGCTGGAAACAGCACGCAAGAACGGCGCAAAGGGCGCTACCGTTATTAACAATGCTCGCGGCGAGGGGCTTAAACAATCGAAAACATTTTTCGGTTTGACTCTGGAGACTCAACGCGATGTGTTGTTATTGTTAGTCGAGGAACATCTCAGTCGACACATTCTGGAAACTATCGCGTCAGTAGCTAAATTCGATAGCGCACCCGGCACCGGCATCGCCTTCCAGATCGATGTTGAAGACGCTATTGGCGTTACGCGTCAGGTTGAAGAACTTACCCACGAATTGGAGGACAAAATATGATCGAAAAACGCACTTTAATCCGGGTTCGCGATGTCATGAAAACTGATTACGGTTCCATAGATGGTATTGCAACGGTTGCTGATGCACTAAAACTCATGAAAACGCTAAAAACGGCTGTTTTGCTGGTCAACAAACGTGATGAAACCGATGAGTACGGCATGATCAATTGTGGTGATATTGCCCGGCATGTGTTGGCTAAAGACCGGGCTCCCGGCCGAGTCAATGTTTATGAAATTATGAGCAAGCCGGTAATCTCAGTTCACCCTGATATGGATATTCGTTATTGCTCGCGATTATTTGCTGAATACAACTTAGTCAGGGCACCGGTGCTGGAAAATAATAAGATTGTGGGCATTATCAGTCCAAACTCTCTGGTGTTAGATGGCTTATTCCAAATCTGCTAATGACAGAATCATAAAAAAACCAGTACAATACAAAGCGTCAGAAACCAGCTGTTGAGTTAACGAGGTTCCTAAATGTTAGGTGGTCCGGTTATCAATGTTGTGTGGTTCTGTGTTAACCGTAAGTTTTTATTTAGGAGTTCTTAAAATGGCAACAGGCACTGTAAAGTGGTTTAACAACACAAAAGGTTTTGGTTTTATTGCACCAGCAGAAGGCGGCGAAGATGTTTTCGTTCATCATTCTGTTATTCAAGGTGACGGATTTAAAACATTGACTGAAGGTCAAACTGTCAGCTTTGATGTTGAAAATGGTCCAAAAGGCTTAACAGCTACTAATGTTCGCCCTAAATAAGCGATAAAAGCCGACTTTAAAAAAGCCCCTGATGAGTAATCATCAGGGGCTTTTTTATGCTCATTGCTTTCTACAAACGTCTATTTTAAAGGTCTACCTTTGGCATCTTTATCGATGTTACGGGTAAAAATCAACAACGCATCAATAAAGCCCCACACAGCGCCAAATCCCATGGTTGCTGCGGTTAGCGCAAGCTGAGCGACCGCCATCTTGTAAAAGCCTAAATAAAATCTGTGAGCGCCGGAAAACCCCAGTAACAGCGCCAGGATACCTGCGATATTTTTAGATTTAACTGCTTTTGGCGGCTCTAAATAAGCACCAACCAGCCGGATTTTAACTGCTTGGTTGTTGTCATCATCAACATCAAAATAAACTGCGTCGCCTTCGTCGGGCGGCACTCCGGTTTCCCAGTCTTGGATTACAAAATCAAACAGCAATCCCTCACCTATTATTACGCCAGTGAGTGACTCCGGATCATAGCTTTGCACTTCTCCAATCATATTTATCTACCTGTAATTATTATTTTTATCGCCAGTTATGATGCGTCTTTAATGCGTACTGCCAACACATCACACTTGGTATGATGTAGTACGCCATTTGCAGTCGAGCCCAGTAATAATGCCAAACCATGCCGCCCATGTGAACCGACAATAATCAAATCCGCATTATTTTCTTCGGCAATTCTGATAATTTCCAATTTAGGACTCCCCATCTCCAGCCATTGGTTTTCCTCTGGAATGGCTAATTTATCGGCAAGATGCGCCAAACGCTTTTTAGCAGCGGCCATTAGTTCGGCAGTCAAATCAAGATCAAAAGGAATAGTCGATCCATATGCCGCATCGGTGATTAACAAGTTATCCATCACATGGACGATGCTCAATTTAGCCTGATATTTATCTGCCAAATCCTTAGCACGTTCAGTAACTGCACCGCCATTTTCAGAAAAATCGGCGGCCAGTAAAATGTGTTTGTAGGTTTCCATGTTAACTCCTATTGATTAACGACTATTTCAGGAAACAACAATGCCATCACCTGATATGAGGTAAAAATATACAAAAATGCCAACCCGAAGCTAAAAGCAACTGATTTACCCAAAGCATTACGGATGATATGCCCGGTAATAGCCCAATGCCACACAATTAAACCCGTCATTGCCAAAAATACCATTACGTTAAAGTACCCCAGGGCTAGAGTTGCTGTTCCTGGTATGGCAAAAAAACTGATCAACATATCTGTGCCTAACAGCGCACAAGTGGTCTGGGTGAATCTCGCTGATTTTCCTGCGATAGCCAGTGTGATCCAGGCAAAAGCAATGATTAAAGCCACACTAACAAACGCTTGCGACAATGCTCTAGTCAAGTTGGAGCTCATACCGACCAATAAGACAGTCACACCGGCATCGATCAGCAACAGTATTCGCAACAGCCACACAGAATGAGGTAAAGATGCAGGGCTTTTTTTAAACAAACAAATTTCAAACAACACTTTGATAAGTTCAAACATGCATTTTCCCCAGGTGTATGAACCAATAATGACTGCCGACAGCTAAATTTTTATTCAGCCATCTCCAGCTTGGTTTGTTCAAGCGCCTCTTCAGCTTCCATCCAAGCAGTCTCGGCATCTTCCAAGGCTTTATCAATCTGCACCTTACGCGCCAAGGTTTGTTTAAGCCGGTCTTTTTCTGAATCCGCATAAATATCAGGATCAGCCAACTGGGACTCGATTGTTTTTTGTTCTTGATGGTATTTTTCAACCGCAGCTTCAGCTTTTTTTAGCGCATCAAATAACGGTTTATGTTTTTGCCGACGCTCAGCCTCCAATTTACGTTGATCTTTTCGCGATACCACCGGTGCATCTTCAATCTGCAATTTCTCTTCCGGCTTTTTTTGCTCGACCAACCATTGCCGATAATCGTCAAGATCACCATCAAATGGCTGGGCTTTTCCTCCCGCCACCAATAACAACTGATCTGTCACCGAGCGCAGCATATGGCGATCATGTGAGACTATGACGATAGCGCCTTGATAATCTTGCAACGCCACGCTTAAGGCATGACGCATTTCTAAATCCAAATGGTTGGTAGGCTCATCCAATAACAATAAATTAGGATTTTGATAAACCAACAACGCCAACACTAACCTAGCCTTTTCCCCACCGGAAAACGGTTTGACCGCTTCCAACACCTTATCGCCGCGAAAATCAAAGCCGCCCAAAAAGTTGCGCAACTCTTTTTCTGTCGCTTGTTTATCCAATTGCTGGCAGTGCCATAACGGACTTTCATCAAGGCGCAATTGCTCCAATTGATGCTGGGCGAAATAGCCGATTTTCAAGGATTCAGCTTCCAACCGTTTACCGGTCAGCGGTTGCATTTCACCCGCCAGCACTTTAATCAAGCTCGATTTACCGGCACCATTGGGCCCTAACAAACCGATACGGTCACCGGGTGAAATTGATAAACCGGCCTGTTTGATAATTACCGTTTGGCCGTAACCTATATCGGCTTTTTCCAAGGTCAACAGCGGGTTGGGCATTTTTTGCGGCTTGGCAAAGCTAAAATCGAACGGCGAATCGACATGCGCCTGAGCGATTAGCTCCATGCGCTCCAACGCCTTAATCCGGCTTTGCGCCTGACGGGCTTTGGTCGCTTGCGCCTTAAACCGGTCGACAAAACTTTGAATATGGGCGATTTCACGTTGTTGCTTAAGATAAGCGGATTGTTGTTGCGATAGCTTTTCCGCGCGCATGCGTTCAAATGCCGAATAATTGCCGGTATAGATTTCCGCCTGGCCTTGCTCGATATGGACGATGTGATCGGTAATGGTGTCCAAAAATTCCCGGTCGTGCGAAATCAATAACAAGGTGCCGGGGTATTTGCACAACCAATCTTGCAGCCAAATAACCGCATCTAAATCCAAGTGGTTGGTCGGCTCATCGAGTAACAGTACGTCAGAGCGGCACATCAACGCCTGCGCCAGATTCAAGCGCATCCGCCAGCCGCCGGAAAATGAGCTGACGGCATTGGCTTCCTGATCGGCAGTAAAGCCCAGGCCGTTCATCAATCGTGACGCCCTGGCATTGGCCGTATAACCGCCAACGACATCAAGAGCGTTATGCAACTCCGCCTGCTTTAAGCCGTCATCGACCAGTTCGGCTTCACGCAGTTGTTGTTGCAAACGCCGTAACGGCTGATCGCCATCAATAACGTAATCAATGGCGGAACAGGCAACTGCAGGCGTTTCTTGAGCAACATGGGCAATTTCCAAGCCCGGCGGCATAGAAAAATCACCTTCATCGGGATGCAACTCACCTTTGACTAACGCAAACAAACTGGATTTACCGGCACCATTGGCGCCGGTAAATCCCACTTTTTGTCCCTTATGAACAGTAAAAGAAGCATTTGCAAACAACACTCTTGTGCCGCGACGTAAGCTTAAATTCTTGAAGTTCAACATAGCTGTTTCGCTGCTCGGTCAATACCTAAAAACATAGAAGTCATTAACCAAAACGCTCGATCATAGTTTCCACTTGATTAGCAAACTGCTTAAGGTCGCCTTTTTTCATCGTTTCCAAGGGAATAACCAATGCCGTATGCAAATCCACATAGATAAAAATATAACGTCTGCCCCGCTCTACCCGTACCAGATCCGCCCAAGCCATTTTGTGTTTGCCGCTAGGCGACTTTTCAAACAAGTACTGAGGATTAGCAGGATCTATCGACAACGTGTACGTGCCGAACATGTTGATTTTTTCTTTCGGGGTGTAGTTTTTGAGGATCTGACGACGAAAATCCAACATCATCACTCGTGGTGATAACCAGGCCCAAAGCAAGGAGATTGCTAAGATGTAGCCCGCTGTCGGTTTATCGCCATAATAAAAATAATAAAAAGCACCAATCAGCGCCATTATGCCTGGCACAATCCAACGGTTCTTTTTGATGTGGCTTTGTATTTCTTCATTTCTTTCAAGCTGAAGCTCATTAAAATGAATTAAATCTTCTTCGCGGAATTCGTATTCAATTTCTAACATGTGATTGTTTTTGTGTAAGTTGAGGTAGGTTGGGTCAACGCAGTGAACCCAATGCACTTGGGGCTGATTTCAGCAATTGTTATTTTAATGCATTTTAATTTTCGCATGAGCGCTGCGCCTGAACAGGTTAGACAGCGTCAACATCGCCGTTCTAAAGTAACCATGTATCGCGACTTGATGCATTTTATAAAGCGATAAATACACCACGCGGGCAATAAAACCGCCGACACTTACCGTGCCCATTAAATTGCCCATCAGGTTACCGACGGTGGTGTATTTACCCAGCGACACCAACGAACCGTAATCTTTATACACATACCCGGCTAATTTACCACCGTGCAAACGATTGACAATCGATTTGGCCAAGATCGATGCTTGTTGATGTGCAGCTTGCGCTCTGGGAGGAACGTTTTCAGAATGCCCCGTCCACGCACAGGCCGCGCAGTCACCCAACGCGAATATGTCGTCGTCACTGGTTTTTAAGGTGTTATCGACGACCAATTGATTAAGGTGGTTGGTTTCTAAGCCGTCCAGCTCTTTCAACCAATCCGGCGCTTTAATGCCAGCCGCCCAGACTTTAAGATCGGCTTCGATCATTTCGTCGCCATTAGTCAAAATGCCTTCTTTGGTCACTTCAGTGACACGTCGGCCCAGTTTAAGATCGATACCCAACTTAATAAGCTGCTGCTGGGTAGCGATTGCCAAACGCGGCGGCAAAGCGGGCAACAGCTGCGTGGCGGCTTCGATGATAGTGATTTTAACTTTGCTTGAGCCTTCCAGGCCGAACACTGCCAACAGATCGGTCACTTCATGCAATTGTGCGGATAATTCAACGCCGGTAGCTCCTGCGCCGACAATCGCGATAGACAAAGGCTTGTCTCTTGTCGCGTCGACGCCGACATGAGTCTTAATGTAAGACTCCACCAATTGCTTTTGAAACTTAAACGCCTGCGATGTGGTATCCAGAAACATGCAATGCTCATCGACGCCTTTAATGCCAAAAGTATTGCTGACGCTACCTACCGATATGACTAAGGTGTCGTAACTGAACGTGCGTTTAGGAATCAGCACTTCGCCTTGATCATTCACGGTGGGGCTGACATAAATTTCTTTAGCCTGCCTGTTCAGGCCTTCCATTTTGCCCAAGCGGAAGCGGAAATGATTGCGATGCGCCATCGCCAGATATTCTATTTCTTCAGCCTCATCCAGGGTGCCCGCCGCCACTTCATGCAACAACGGCTTCCAGATATGTGTCGACGAGGCGTCCAGCAATGTGACTTCCGCTAAGCCTTTATTAGCTAATTTATTACCCAAACTTATCGCCAGCTCCAAGCCTCCTGCTCCACCGCCGACGATGACTATTTTTTGTTTTTCATTATTGTTATCAGTCATCACTTCCCTCCTCCTAAAAATTAAACATGCTTTGCCGTCATTGTTAACTAATGACTTGTATCAACCCTAGCCCCCTTAACTTGACCGATTTCAGCCAATAATTCCTCAAACCATCTGACATCAACATCAAACGGCTTACCGCCTTTAATACGCGGAAACTCGATCGCTCGCAACACGCCGCCGCGTTCTTCATCATGGCCGATTAATCCCGACTCTCCGCGCAACGCACATTCCACAGCTAAATCAGCACAGGACTTAATCAAACGAATATCCTCAACATTCGCCGCCGCCGCTCTGGCGAAATAGCCGGATTTTTGTACCAAGGTTTTTTCTGCGCCAATCATCTGCGCAAACTGCTCACCGAACCACTTGCCGGGATTGACGGCATCCAGTTTGACATGGCCAAACGCATCGCGCGGCACTTCTTCGCCCTTCGCCTGCATTTGCGCCACAATTTCTGCTACACCAGCTCCTTCGGAGACAAAAATATTCACGCAATCAACGTTATCCATCACCGCACGCAGACGCTCGGTTTCAGCAGCAATATCAATTGCCATTTCCGGGATAAACACGCCATGAATATCAAACGCCGCCTTGTCCAGCCCAAGCTCCGGCAGCCATTCACTGCCCTCCAGTAACTTGCGATAATCAAACGCCGTGGCCGCAGTCAACCAGCCGCAACTACGGCCCATCACTTCATGCACAATCAGCATCCGCGGATTGGAATTATTTTCCGCCACTACATTTTGAAAATAGCGCGCGCCCTGCTCGGCGGCTGTCCAGGCACCCAACGTTTGCTTAACAGGAATCACATCGTTATCGACGGTTTTAGGCAAACCGATCACCGTCAGCCCGTAATTATTGGCTGCCAAATACGCCGCCAAATCAGCCGCTGCAATATTAGTATCGTCGCCGCCGATAGTGTGCAACACATCAACGCCGTCTTTAATCAACTGCTCGGCCGCCACTTGCTGCGGATCCTGACCTTCCTTAACCAGACCGCGCTTGATGCAATCTTTAACATTAGTCAGCTTCACCCGGCTATTACCAACCACTGAGCCGCCAAAACGGTGCAATAAACCGGCTTTTTCGCGTATTGCCGACGTCACCGTATAAAAATCGCCCAATAACAAGCCCTTGTAACCACTGCGATAGCAGATGATTTCAATACTGGGATCGATTTCTGTGTAACGCTCTATAAGACTACCGATAGCTGAATTAAGGCAAGGCGCCAAACCGCCTGCGGTAAGGATTGCGACTTTTTTTGGTGTATTCATTTAACTTTTTGATTTAGTTATTAAAAGAGGCTGTATAACAAAAACAAATAAGGTCTTGTCGTACTTTGAAAACATTGTTTTTATTATACCTCTCACCAACCAATTATCGTGAAATGGCTTCATGCGCTTTAAAAAAAGCGCAAGGACTACTAACAACTTAAGGTAGATCTATCGACATTTCTTCGCCTAATTCATCTTCAAAATTGAAAGGAAGGCGCTGAATCAATCCCCCATTTTTTGGGTATCACCAGAAAAAACGCCAGACAAGAAGAGAAGCATTTCTAATAAAGAAAATGGATCAAGTCCGAAAGGTAACGGGTATTTCGACATAAAAATTCATATAGATGCTAATGTAAGTCCCGGCGCCATGCATACAGTGACCAACACTTTCGCTTTAACTAAGCTGCTGCGTAACGAGGATCGAATCATCTTTTGCGGACGCCGGTTATACCTGCGACGAATACAGACGTAGATCCCGGCAGCTATCGTTTCTCGAAAACGACATCTTAAAAAACAGTTAAAAAATACCATTAATTAGGATCTGCCAAGTGCCAATTTCTGAAAAACCTGTTACCTGGCAATTGTTATTTATTCAGCATCAATACTTATTACCGGCAATATGAAGCGGAAACCTGCAAAGACGAGCTGCTTAGATAGTCCATTTTCAGAACCCTTATTTCACATGTTGAAAATTGAACTGACACATCATTAGATTTACCAACCACAAGTTAAAGCTAAATAATTTATATTGAGCGTTTTTTACAACAGTGAGTGCCTGCACCATCAATTAGCTATTTGTCGCCGACAGAATACAAATTACAGCATCAAGTTGCATAATCGTGTATTCAAAAAAGTATTGTGAAACATCATTCCTTAATAACTTACCTTTCACCTTACTCATCCAATCAGCCCTTCAAACGGGTAGCTAATTTATTTTTGACCAAATTAGTCGAAGTTAATTGCATTTAAAGGTAAATTTTTATTGGATATGCTTTTAAATTGTTGTAGAATTGTTCTTCTGATTGAGGGGCCATAGCTCAATTGGTAGAGCGCAACACTGGCAGTGTTGAGGTCAGCGGTTCGATTCCGCTTGGCTCCACCAAATTTAAAATAGATAATTAGTCCCCATCGTCTAGTGGCCTAGGACACCGCCCTTTCACGGCGGTAACGGGGGTTCGACCCCCCCTGGGGACGCCATTTTTTAAAACATTTGGCGCCTGTCTGTTTTAAGTAGCGAATAAGATCCAACTAAGTCTTTAGTCCCCATCGTCTAGTGGCCTAGGACACCGCCCTTTCACGGCGGTAACGGGGGTTCGAACCCCCCTGGGGACGCCATAAACCTTAAAACAGGCTACTTTTAGTAGCCTTTTTATTGCCTATTATCATCGACTTTAACCTAGCCCAAAACCAAATTATTTTGTTGCGCCCAAGCGCTGACCATATGAATGACGGCTTTTTTTGAGGCTTTATCTATTCTGCGTCTTAAGCATTTGCCATCAATAGCAATGACTTCTCCTTCGGTTATGTTGGCTAAATCAGCAACCCAGCGGGAAAAACAGACGCTAAACTGGTCGGCATCAAGGGCCTCACAAACTGCACCAAAGGTGTTGTGCGAAGGTATACCATGCTCTGAACCGAGCAATTGAGTGAACCACTCTTCTTTTGCTAGACCAAATGCTTCAACAGCCACCCAGTTATCAGCGCCACAAATAATCGCGCAAATGCTGATAAAGAAAATATCTGGTAGTCGATGCTTCTTTTGCCTGTTTACTCTGGGGTCTTTAATGCTTGAAAAGTAATGAATAATAGAAGGGGTTGGTTTTGCTGTCATTGAAAATCAAAATGGTAAGTTAACCACCTCATCTAATTTCAAATTTCAAATTTCAAATTTCAAATGATTTTAAGCGCGACTGCCCTGAATTTATAGCCATAAAAAATTGCCATTTTAAATATTATCTGTATAATAAGAATTCTTTACTGGGTCGCTAGCTCAGCCGGTAGAGCACCGCACTTTTAATGCGATGGTCATGCGTTCGAATCGCATGCGACCCACCATATTTAATATATAAATCAACCAGTTAGGGCTTTATGCTCAACTGGTTTTTTTATGTCTATCAGATTCTTTCCACTTTCTTTCCACTTTTTTAAAAAGAAATTAAAAAAATAGGAAGGGATAAATAATAACCTTAATCAGGAGCAGGGTTATTAAGACCAGCCAACGGATTAAGATCAATTACCTGATTCATATAGGCCATGGACGAACAATGGTCTTATGTGGGCAAGAAGTCTGAGCCGCGTTGGCTGTGGTATACCCAAAGGGCACAAGCACCATTGACCATGCCACCAGTAGGATACTGGCTTATGGTCTTTGGTCGGCGAAAAGACGACGTTTTCAAGCAACTGAAGGCATTGCTTGAACCGTTCAATATTAGCCGTTTATTTATGCCCTTTGGGTACACCGATGATTGGGGGGCTTATGAACGTCACTTGGACGTTACCAAACATCAAGTTGGCAAGCAGAACACCCAGAAAATTGAACGAAAAAACTTGAATCTACGCACTTGGATCAAACGATTGACCAGGAAAACCATTTGTTTTTCCAAGTCAGTTTTGATGCACGATACTGTCATTGGCCTGCTTATTAATAAGGTGGAGTTTGGCGTTGATATTCATGCTAAGTTACATATTTGACCCATTACCACTCATCAATTAGGTCGAATTTGGGAGAAACATTTACTCATGATTACAGATTCAACCCACCGCCTTATTTTCTAGGCAAAACGGGAACGTCCCATAAGTCGCTTCTATCCTTGAAAAATCCTTCAATTTTTTGAGCTCTCTCGCCACTTTCATTATTAAATTTTTCCACACCTTTAATTTGATCGGTAATCAATGGAATATTTCTAGGGTGGATAATTTGCGGCTTTAGCATTACAACTGTTTCGGCTCTTTTGGCCGTCTCCCTTGAGCCTGAAAACAACCGACCTATAAATGGAATATCTTCTAAAAACGGAATGCCATTCTGAAGATCAGACCTATCGTTACTAATCAATCCCCCAATAAATACCATTTGTCCATCTTCAACCAGCACGCGAGTAGTTACCTCTGTTGTAGCTAGCTCTGGTATATCGTTTGGTAAGGTTGCAGTACTTACTTCCGGGTGAATTTTCATCATAATCCCACCCTGCCGGTCGACATAAGGCGTCACCTTGAGAATAACACCGGATTCCAGAAACTGTATTTGCTCCAATTGTCCGCCACCATTGGGTACCGATAAAATGGTTTTATAGCCGGTGCGCTTACCGATAATAACTTCGGCGTCCTCATGCTCTAACGCCAATAACTTGGGTGTTGATAAGACAGTGACTTGCCCCCTTTTACTTAAAGCGTTTAGGGTGATTTGAATATCCTTATTCAGCAACGTAAAAAACATACCCCCGGTAGCCGCAGTTGCGGCAAGATCTTTAAACTTAACGGTGGCATCACCAATAGTTTTAGACCAATCGACACCCAAGGCTCGATCATCATCCAGTTTTATATCTAAAATTTGTGCTTCTATCAGAATTTGTGCTGGCGCTTTATCCAACTGATCTAATAAAAACTCGGCTTGCCTGACAAATTCGGGTAAATCTTCTACAACAAGCACATTACGATCTACCAATACGTCCGCCCGTCCATAAGGCGAAAGATATTTCTTAACAATATCGCCAGTTTTCGTTGCATCTGAATACTGAATTTTAAAAGTTTTGATTTGCTTTAATCCGCCAGCGATGGTTTTACCTGCGTCCGACGGCTTGGCGATAATATATTGATTGTTTTTACTCTCCACGACAAAACCCGCCGCTGTTGCGATAGCCGCAATGGCATCGTGAATATTGACATCGTACAAATTCACCGAAACGCTGCCTTCCACGCCTGGCGATAACAAAATATTGACATGATGCTGACGCGATAGCATTTCAAACAGCTCGGCAATATCGGTATGTTTAACGGTCATCGAGATTGCATTAACATCAGCAAAAGTAGAGCTACTGACCATTTGCCCTGACACCAGCCATAAGAAATAAAGTAAAGAGGGGATTTTTTTGTGTTTCATTACGTTAATTTGCTTCATCCGCATTATCTATTTTTAATATGATTTGTTTTTTGTATTTGCGGAATACAGCTGAGCGTTCATTAATTTCAACTAAGCGATAACCTTCGAACATCTCACCTAATCTAAGTGATTTACCTTCCAAAATAACCATTGGATCCTTACCCCGGAGCGTTGCGGTAAGTCGGGCCTTAGCGATACCGGGATTAATGTTCTGCTCGGAGTTAACAGTTGACTGACCTGCCTGCAGCTGCAACATGGCTGGTTTTTTAAACGGATCGTGTTGAACTGTCACAGCAATCGATTTCTTGCTGTCATCGGTAGCCAACGCCAATGGGCATAGATTCAGTATCGAATAGATAATCGACACAGCCCAAAATAAACCTCTCACGGTTTATCCTCGGCCGTAAACAAATAAGACGCGAGCGTTAATTTCATACTGACATTGCTGCTGGCGGCGTCCGAATGCATGATAAATTCCTTAATAATAGTTGGCCCCAGATCTTGTTCTACTTGATGTAGCCAATTAACCAACGTGAAATAAGAACCGCTAATTTCAATATTGAAAGGTAACTCCTGAAACATAAAAGCTTGTGCGACTTCGCCAGGTTTAACACTGTTCAAATTGACTTTATGTATGGCAGAAATTTCATCCAACTTACCAATAACAAGGACAATTTTTTGGTTAATCGGCAAAGACAGTGCTGAGCTATGCAGTTGCTGCTCCAATTGCGACACAGTGTTTTGCGTAGCAGCCAATTGATTAGGTAACGAAATCCCCGTGTTTATTTCATTTTGCAGCAGCTCAACCGCCTGCTGAGCTTGTCGATAGCTATTTAAAGGAGTTTTAAAAACATAGAGATACGCTGCCAGCAGCGTTAATAAGATGATAGATCCCATCAGCAGCAAGAGTGTTTGCGGCTGAACTTGCTGCAAATACTTAATCATGATCCTCATGCATGTGATTATTGATGATAACAACCATATTAAAATCAATCACCTGGTTTGAAAGATAGGTTTTCAGGTTAGTGTTTAATACTTTGACATCTTGAACTTCAGGTTGCTGCATCAATCGACTAATAAATGCCGCCAACTTGCTATGATCCAAAGCCTGACCGGTAATTTCCATACGAGTGCTTAGTTGCCAAGCTTGAGCTTGACCGGCACTGTTTTCGCTTTCGGGAATGACGAGGCCTGAGGTGGAGTGTATTGTTTTTACTGCGTTAATCTCACTCGTTCTTAGCAATTTCCATTCGTTAAACCAGACATCACCATCCATCACGCGATCAATTGCGAGAAATAATTGTTTGGCAGACAGCCCGCCGCGTAAACCGTTAAAAACCTCCAAGCGCTTATTCAGCATGCGTTCTTGCGCCAGCAATGCATTAAATTTTTGCTGCTGCTCAAGCTTGATTTTTTTGCCGTCTTCCAGTGCTTGAATTTGCAATTGCAGCGTATCCACTTTTTGCTGTAATACAAACCTCAATCCAGCAAGCGCAACGACCAGCACGATCAAAATGCCGATAAAAGTCGTACACTTTTGCTGAATACGTTCACGCTCTCGATAATCCGCCGGAATCAAATCTAATTCATGCATGATTATTTTACACTTCGTAAAGCTAAACCCGTGGCAACGGCAATACCTGACAACGGCCCCAAATCGCGAGCGTCCTCCAACATACCCTCTACGGAAAAACCATAAAATGGATTCAGTATCGTGGCTGGAATGGATATAAGTCTGTCAATCACTTGCTCCAAACCTCTTAATCGCGCCAAGCTGCCCAGTAAGTAAATATGTTCTACAGCACCACCGCGGGTTTCTGATGCGATGTAAAGTAAGACTTCCCTAATTTCCGCCGCCAATTGTGTGAATGATGGAGTTAATACATCGCAAATTATTTTTATCATTTCCTCATCGTTCGACTCATTCCTGATGTCGAACGTGTCGGTATCAATGTCCGTCTCATCCATGCTATCAAATGTATCGGCAATCACCTTTTGTGATAAACCATAATCATGGATCATCTTGAGCGCTAATTTCGGCTCAATATCCAACGCTTGTCCCAGCGCCTGCAGAATCGTATCCAATCCAAAATTTAACGGTCGATCCAGTAAAATATCGCCATGCCATAGCACGGTTAAATAACTCTTTTGAGTACCGAAATTTATGACTAATGTTTTTTCAGGCTCAGATTCGCCAGCCATTGAAGAAATTAAACGCCTGATTGCAATGGGACCGATTTCTAAAGCCGCCACTTTCAATCCGCATTTTTTTAACAAATCCAGATAGTTTTCAACATCATCTCGCTTAACCAGGGCTACCAATGCCATGCGCATTTGATGCTCTTCTATCATGGGGGTGATTGGCACATAGTCGACAACATAATCATGCAAGTCGCTATTCAATCGATTAGAAACTGCAGTCAACAAGGCTTCAATTTCATTTTGCCCTGATTTGCACTGGTAATTAACAAACATCAATTGCAGCTTGGTATTGGGCATGGAAGACACCACAGTGCGTCCGACAAACGGCACAGATGAAAACGATCGTTTAATTAATGCTTTCATTCGCTCAGGCTCAGCAAGCAGCAAATCGTAGCTGGCATCGTGGTAATCAGATAGCGCCGCCTGAATTTTTGGGCGCCCTAAGACGCTGGTAATTTGCACCATGTTTAATTTTTCAAGACCCAAATCGAAACCGATAGTTGGTTGTGACTTTCTGAAATTAAACATGACGATAGAATTCGGCCCAAAACAACTGTGAGTTAAAGATGATTGTTAATTTTGAGTATAGACCAGTTAACAAAAAGTTAAGGGAGGGTGTAATCAATGACCAATTGAGGGCGCAAGTTGGTATCGGCGTTTTCTTTACTGGCAAAATCAAGATAAACACTATTTAGAATGCTTTCATAAACTAATGCCAGGCCATAATTCGGTGTTGGTACACTATCGCGCCATTCATTAATCAAACTAGTGGGCAAAGCCCATTCAACTACGACGGGACTCGCTAGTGGCGCTGTTGTAACAGCCCGCTGGATTAAATTGTAATTAGTGATACTGCTAAAGTTGGTCCACGTCGCTGTCGATTCACTCCAGTTGGCAATCACTTTATAGATACCAATGCTCATAGAGCCAGTGCCTGAAAAAGTAGAGGCAAACAAACGCAGCTTGGCAGAGGTGACTATGGCCCCAGCTGGAATGCTACTGACATTAAATTTTAATAAGCCCTTATATTTTTTTAAAAAAGAATTAGTTCCTACCCATATCAGGTTCGATGAACCATAGTTTGTTCCGGCATTTACCTCAGAAAGATTAGTATCCGCAATAGTATTAAGGATTACGGAGTGCGAGCTTGACGGTGGTGGGGTACAACTGACAGTAACATCGATATTATCGATATGCATATTACTTTGATAAGAAGCCCCGGCAGTAATAAAGCGTATCCGAGTTTTTGCTGCGATATATCCGGTAATATCGATTGTTTCTGACGCCGGCACATAATCAATTGCATCGAGTGCATAAGATTTAAGCGCTGTATAAGTCGCGCCGCCGTCTTTGGATATTTCCAGGGTAATTGCGCCGCCGCCTGGCATTAAGACAACAGTACGGCGGTAACTAAAGCTTAAGCTTGCAGTGACAGCATTGGCGAGTTTAAGTTCACGACTAACACTCATTATTGTCGCTGTATCTTTACGAATTTTAAGGCAGTTACCAGTGGTGCATTGTGTGGCTGCCAGTACTGATAATTTGCCTGCGCCGGCGCCATCGCTCTCACCGGTTTCCAGCCAATTACCGGTCCAGGCTAAGCTACCTTTGTTGCCGGAGTAATCGCCACTGACGCTAAATTCATCACGAAAATTGCCGCTAATGCAGGTAGTACAGCTTAATCCGCATTCACAGTTATAAGTAATCACCAGCCTGGGGCGATTGGCGAGAGTCGTATCTTGCTTACTGGCGAAGGTAACCGAGATCGAGTCGGACGCGTTAAGTAACATGCCGTAATTGGGGTATTTGCCGGTTAACCAACTTTGCACTAACGGCGCAATTTCCCAACTATGAACACCGCTAACACCGGCGTCAACTTGAGACCTAGCCATCAACGTCGGATCGTAATCTCCGCCCGGATTAACCCAGGTGTTAGTACCATTAAACGTTTTCCACGTCGCACCATCGGCAGTACCGCTCCCGGTTTTACTACCCTCAATCCAATCTTGCTTTATTCGGTACACGTTAATGGCGTCTTTACCTGAACCGGTTTTCCGGTACAGCTGCAATTCTGCCGAGACAATATGCGCATTGCTAGGAATAGTGGATAAATCAAATTGGATTAATAGATGCCGATAAAGCCTGCCTATCTTAGTAGTCAACACATCATCGTCAGCACCACCGCCATAGTTGTAAGTGCTCCAAAGATTACCTATATAGGTATCTTTACCTGCGTCAGTGCCCAATTGCAGCGTTTTGGTCACTGTGGACTGATAGACTTTCAGCCTATCGCGCTTAATCGAATAGCCAGCCCCTTCGGCATTATTGGCTGTTACGCTGATACTAACCGGCGAATTACTGGTTGGGTTAATCGTGCCGCTATAGCTATAGCCTCCTAAATTGACATTGCTAGCATTGACGTAACCCGTACAGTTGGCATTATTGGCTTGCCAAAGCATTTGATTGATACCTGCCCTAGCCACATACGCTGCTTGTGTTGTGGCTATTTCTCCAGCCAACCCATTGACGTTGCCTGCCCCGTCACGATTCATTAAAAATGCCACGCCGGCAATCAGAGTAATCGCCAGCACCACAGGCAGCAAAATAAAACCTTGATTACGTATTGTTAACATTTGCACGCTAAATTACTGATCGTTAAAGATAATTTTAAGAAACAGCAAAATAGTGCCGTTTTGCGGATAAGAATAGATCAATTTATTGATGTTACCGGCTTACTTGATTGCGACATCTGATGCGCCGTGCAAGGTGAAATCAAAAAAAACTGGTCTATACTCACAAGAATTTAATGGATTTTTGTTAAAAAAATGACCACACCTCAAGAACTGGTTTTAGACATAAATGATCTGATGTCGTTACCGGAAATATACCTGCGGATTCGTGACGTTATTAATAATCCGGCGTCGACTCTTAACAACGTATCCGATGTAGTCAGTCAGGATGCCAATATTACTGCGCGTGTTTTGCGCATTACCAACAGTTCATTTTTTGGATTTGCCGAGGAAATCACTACCCTCAGTAGAGCTATCAACATCATGGGGTTCTCGCAGCTACAAGATTTGGTGCTATCTGTATCCGTAGTGAGGTCGTTTAAAGGTGTGCCAAATGAATTAATTAACATGAAGGAGTTTTGGACTAACAGCGTCTTTTGTGCAGTTACAGCACGACTATTAGCAGCGCGCTGTAACGTGCTGGATAGCGAACGTTTATTTGTCTCAGGCTTACTGCATGGGATTGGTCAGTTAATTATTTATAGCAAACTACCCAATGAAACCACCGAGATACTGACCCTTGCCAAACAACAAAATAAACCCGTTAAGCAGGTAGAAAGGCATGTATTGGGGTTTGATTATGCTCAGGTTGGCGGTGAACTTCTCAAAGCCTGGAAATTGCCGGAAAGTCATATTGAAGCAGTTGGTAGTCACACCGATTTACGGTCAGCCGATAAATTTGCACTGGATGCAGCCATTATTCACATTGCCAGTGTTCTAGTTCAGCAATATGAAAGCGCCAAAAAAGGCTATGGCATTCCGCAATTTGATCCCATCGCTTTACAGTTAACGGAGTTAACTGAGGCCGATATTGACCCCATTAAACAAGACGCCACCCATAATATTTTAGAAGTATTACGATTGCTTTTTAGCAAATGACAATGTCAATATTGAAATATCAAGAATCCACACCCGTAGTAACCAGCACATGAAAAAAATAGCCAGCGAACGCTTTGGAATGGTCATGATTTTCGCCACCTTACTGGCTATCATCGTGAGCGCTACACAACTGTTTGTGCATAACCATCAAATGCGCGATCAGGCGATAAAAATTGCCGGCCGCCATAATGTCCGCTTGTTATCCAGCTTGTCTTTGCCACAACTACTTCCTGAGCAAGGCAGTAATGCCATTTTGGAGCTGTTTAATAACAGCCACAACACCCCTGATTTTGCCTATGCAGCCATTGTTGATCCCAACAATCAGCCGCTAGCTGTCAGCTCCTCAGGTAAGGCTGCCATTCCTGCCGTGTCTTTAGATAATCAAACACGCTGGGCAAGTGAAGATGTGCTCAGCAGCGATGGCAAAAACTTACTGGAGTTTCGCGCTCCGATTCTTTCTCAAGGCACATTAACCGGATTTATTCGCATCGGTTACTTACAGCCGACTTTTGAATTTGATGTGCAAAAATTACCTTTTTTTGCACAACTGATTTTGCCCGTTTTCTTACTGGTGCCTCTGGCCTATTGGCTGATTCGCCGTGAATTTCAGCCATTGCGCCAAGCTAATCTGGAAATGAATAGCGTGCTGAAAAAGCAAAACCAGGAAGTCGAAAACGACACTGCCAGTAACTTTCATGATTTCATGGGCAATTTTAAGTTGTTCATGACCCTGATTGATCGGCGTTTTGAGCAATTAAGTCGGCAAAATGCCAAAACCCAAGCGACTACCTTAGCGCTGTCTTACCAACGTCGGCGCATAGAATCCGCATTGCAATCCTTACCGGACGCTATTTTGGTGATGGATGAAACGGGCATAGCCACCTTTGCAAATTCTAAATTGATACCCCTGCTTGGCGGATCCTTAGATGGCGTTATCGGTAAGAGTGTGCAGACTTGGTGCAAAAACAGTCACGTCATTGATTTGCTGGCAAAGTATCAAAACTCTGGGCATCGCTTACAACGTTCCGACACAGTGGAATTTAATCCACTTAACAATCCAGACAAAACCATCGCCGTCAGCGCGTATCCATTATTTGCCCCCAAAGAGGTAGAAACCATTTGCGGCACACTCGTCGTTTTTCATGACAAGACGCAAGAAATTCTAGCAGACCAAGCTCGACATGACTTTATCAACCATGTCGCACATGAATTAAAGTCTCCTCTCAATGTCATTCACCTGTATGCAGAATCATTGTTAGACGAATCCGACGTTACCATTGAAGAAAGAATTAATGCTGTCAATATTATCAATGATGAAGTGGAGCGATTAGCAGCACTGATCTCCAATTTATTAAATATCAGTAAAATTGAAACCGGCAACATTGTCATTAACCGCCAGCGCGTTAAGTTTGCCGAGTTTCTTGAAGATACTTTTAACAACGTAGCACTTAGCGGCAGAGAGAATAATATCGATTTTAATCTGCAGGTACCCAGAACATTAGCCAACATTCAAGTAGATAAAGAGCTATTAAGAATAGCTATTAATAACTTATTGACCAACGCCGTTAAATATAACAAACCCAATGGCAATGTCAGTTTACTAGCAGAAGAAACCGATCAACTCATCACTATTCGTATCAGCGATACCGGTTTTGGTATTTCCGATTCTGATCAGAAGCACATTTTTGAAAAATTTTATCGCTCTAGTGACGACAACATAGTGCAAAAAAATGGTCATGGCTTGGGTTTGGCGCTGGCCAAAGAAATTATCGAGTTACATAACGGCAAAATCAGGCTGGAAAGCGTGCTGGATATAGGCAGCACCTTCAGCATAGAACTGCCCAAAACCTCAACCATTATTTGACGCCGCTAAGCTATGAACAAGATTCTAATCGTCGACGATGAACCGCATGTCGCCCTGGTGTTAAAACAATTTCTGGAAAAGGCGGGCTTGCAGGTTTTTACGGCATTAAATGGTGAATTGGCACTTTCCTTAATTGAACAAGAACATCCTGACGTAATAGTTACGGATATACAAATGCCCAAAATGGGTGGTATTGAACTGTGCGAAACCGTTCAGCGTAATTATTCGGACTTGAATTGTTTACTGCTAATCATGACCTCCAGAACGGATCGGGATATTCGTATCTGGGTAGAACAGCAGAACAACATTGAAATGCTTGAAAAACCGCTCAGCATGAGGCGCCTACTTGGCCGGATTAATGATTATCTTAGCAGTGTTGGGACGTGACATATGTACGTAAGGATTAGCTCAATTAATCTGCAAAGATTTATGCCTTTCTTGGCAACAGTTGCTGAGTGTGAATGCTCTATGACGCTATTCGACGACTCAGGACGCCCTGTTAACATTAATTCATCAGGGCTTGCCGCTTTAGACACCTGGTTGACAGCGCAACCGCTCAATTGGACGACGTTGGTCGCAGACCACGATTTTGTGGCATTACCGGAAAGTAAATCACTAATCCTAAAAAGTTTTAACACGGCCGCCAATCAACAGACATTTTGGTTAGCTGCCATATTAAATCAATCACTTACTCAGATAAGTGCCGAACAAAAACAACGCCTTACCCAAATATTACAGGCCATCGCCGCATGCATAGCCGAAGATTACATTACCGGCCTTAGCCTATCCGGCATGGCTGAAGAACTGGGGGTACGCTATGAAGAGTTAAATTTACTCTATGGTTTAGATGATAGCCATCACGCCCTGTCATCTAAAAATGAAGTCCATGCTTTGAACGACTTACTCAGCAATTGCACTGATTATTTAGACGCCGATCTGATTGCCCTATTTGTTCCAGAACAAAACATTGTCATTCATCATGTGGGAATCAAGACTGCCGATATTGACATAGAGTTAATTTTAAATACTTTACAAGGGCCGTTGTGGCGCTGGATGAAAGCCAACAGTGAAACCCTGGTTATTAACCGTGATACCGACACCGACTGGACCGACGCTAACATTAAAATCCCCTACAAAATTATTGCGGCCCCAGTATTAAAAATAAGCGGTAATTTAGCCGGCCTTCTCATAATGGTTAATACCCTTACTGACAAAGACTTTACCAATAGCGATAGAAAGCTAGCTGAAATACTGGCAATCGAGGCCGCTACACTAATTAGATCTAGACGTGACACCCTGACAGAACTGCTAAATCGCAAGGGCTTTCATGAAAAATTGCAATGTGCTTTTAAACAGGTGCAAAACGAAGGTAAAACCTACTCGTTACTCTTTTTGGATATTGATCAGTTTAAAGTAGTCAATGATGCATCAGGGCCAAAAGCCGGAGATAAGTTATTGATTCAATTCGGCGCCCTGATTAAGAAGGAACTGACTGACACCAACCTGATCGCTCGCCTTAATGGCGATGAATTTGCCGTATTATTGAATGATTGTTCATTAGATCAAGCCAAACAAAAAGCAGAATCAATCAGGCAGATGATCAACCAGTTCCGCTTTGTCTACGAACATAAAATGTACGACATCGCTTTAAGTATCGGCGTGGTCGGGATTGATCCAGCGGCAAAAAATATTTCCGAACTACTCAGCGCCGCCGATTTGGCTTGCCGCATGGCTAAAGAAAAAGGCGGCAACCGTGTACATATTTACAGCACATCCGACCAAGATGTATTGCTCCATGAGGATCAAACTCAATGGGTGAGCCGAATCAATCAAGCATTGGCGGACGAGCGTTTTGAACTGTATCGCCAGCGTATTTTGTCTTTGAATGAGAACGCTCCGGAGGAACACTACGAATTACTGATTCGCCTTAAAGATGAGCATGGCAATATCGTGCCGCCGATTCGGTTTTTGCCTGCCGCGGAGCGCTACGGATTAATAACCAAACTCGATCGCTGGGTGGTAAAAACCGCATTAACCAAGATGGCTGCTATTTATGCGGAAAATCCTAACAGTACCTTGAGTTGCTCTATCAATCTGTCCGGACAGGCGTTTTGCGAGCAGGGTTTTCTTCAATACTTGATCGACCAAGTTCTAAGCAGCGGCTTACCTCCCGCCAGTATTTGCCTGGAAATTACCGAAACAGTTGCCGTCTCTAACCTAGCTCAAGCCATAGAGTTTATGCAGGCGGTAAAAAAAATAGGCTGTCAGTTTTCTTTAGACGATTTCGGCAGCGGCATGAGCTCGTTTACCTATTTAAAAAACCTGCCGGTCGACTATCTAAAAATAGATGGCTATTTTGTTAAAACCATACTCGATAACAAGATTGATCACGCGATGGTGCAAGCTATTAACCAAATTGGTCAAGTAATGGGGCTTAAAACTATTGCAGAATTCGTCGAAAATAAAGACATTCTTGCTGAATTAAAAAAAATCGGCGTCGATTATGTTCAGGGATATGGAATCGGCAAGCCCGAACCTTTCTGATCCTAAGCATTCGTCTAATGTATCAACTTCGTAATAACCAACTCCCCGTAAACGATATTGTCCATGCCTGAAATTACCCGCAGCCGTATCGGCATAGACACTTATCTGGCACCTTCCGGCTCATTGGCTGATACGCTCATCCTGAAGGCACTGGAAACTGCCGTAGAAAACTGTATAGCGGCAAGTGAAACCAGGCTGATTATTGATTTTGTCCATGTCCCCACAGTCAGCAGCCAGGTCTTAGATTTGCTGTTAAATTGGCGTACCTTGTTATTGGAAAAAGGCGGTACGCTAACTATTGTTAACGCCAATGCCATTATTTTGGACGTGTTTAACATCACCGAGGTGATCAAATATATCCATATAGTAAACCGTGACAATTTGGGTGCAGCCACCCCCTTGCAGCCGACCTCAGTCCCTCTGCAACATCAACGACTCGGTGACATGTTAGTTGCTGAAAACCTGGTGACTTTGGACAAGATCGACAAGGCCTACCAATTACAAAGCTCAACCGGCAAGCGCTTGGGAGCCATCCTAATAGAAAAAGGCTGGGTCTCGGAAATAGACTTATTAAAAGTACTCGGCAAACAGCTAGGCATTCCTTATATTTACTTGCGGCAAGGACTTTGGGATCCCAGCACTGTTAAGTTGATTGATAAAGACATTTGCCAGCGTCTTAAGGTGTTGCCCTTATTTAAAGTTAACAAACGTTTATTTATTGCCACCAGCGATCCTCAAGATCTAAGGGCGCTTGATGAAATAAAACATCGCACCGGTTTAGCCATCAAGCCGGTACTGGCAAAAAACGAAGATATTGTTCGTCAATTTAATGATTCCTCCAGCGCCGACAATCTTAATGTCGCCGATTATTTAAGCGATTTGGAAGAAGACTTTGAAGTAGTTGCCAGCCAAATTTCCGAAGACTATGCCACTATCGATGAACTATCCAGCGGCAGCCCGGTCATCAATCTGATTAATGCGCTGATTCAACGAGCTATTCGTGATGGCGCCAGCGATATTCATATCGAACCGGCCCGAAAAAAAAGCCGCATTCGCTTTCGCATTGACGGGGTTCTTTACGAAGTAATGAATCCGTCGATAGATATGTATCCGGCGCTGATTTCAAGACTTAAAGTTATGGCCAACTTAGATATTTCCGAGCGTCGGCTGCCTCAAGACGGACGTATTCAAGTCAATACCCAAGGCCGCGTGGTGGATTTACGATTTAGTTCCTTGCCAGGCATCTTCGGCGAAAAAATCGTGCTCCGCGTCCTCGATAAAAACAAAAGTTTATTAGATATTGATAAATTGGACATGAGTCTTGAAAATCAGGCCTCTTTCATCAGATTACTTAAACGTAGTCATGGTTTGATATTAGTTACCGGCCCAACAGGCAGCGGCAAAACCACCACACTTTACGCCGCCATCAACTACCTGAATTCCATTGAAAAAAGTATCGTAACCATCGAAGACCCGGTTGAATATCAGGTAGATATAGTCAACCAAAACCAAGTCAAGGACATGATCGGCTTAACCTTCGCCAAAATCTTAAAACATGTGCTCAGGCAAGATCCCGATATTGTCATGATCGGGGAAATCAGAGAAAAGGAAACCGCCGAAATCGCCGTACAAGCCGCACTGACCGGACATTTGGTACTGTCCACGTTACATACCAACGAAAGTACCGGAGCGATCGCCAGATTAATAGAAATGGGTGTCGAACCTTATTTACTGTCGTCATCATTGATCGGCGTTATTGCCCAGCGCTTGGTGCGGACAATTTGCCAGGAATGTAAAACCAGCTACGTAGCGGGCCCCGAAGAAATCAACAAATATGGCTGGCAAGACAAAGGCCAGGTTCGATTGTTAAAAGGACGGGGTTGCCCGATTTGCTACGATTCCGGTTATAAAGGCCGTATGGCAACCCACGAAATACTTAACGTAAATTCAGGACTGCAAAAATTAATGGTCACCAGCCCGTCTCAGGATGAACTAGCCAATTATGTCAAACTTACCGGCATGAAAACGTTGTTCGACGATGGAATGGAACGCGTTTTACAAGGCAAAACCACCATAGAAGAAGTTTCGCGAGTTGTTTCCTATGAATAAGAGCAAGCACTTTTCGCTAAGAAGATAATATGGCACTGCAAACAAATATCACCAATCCTCGGGTCAAAGCAGCGCGGTCATTCACTTTATCGTCCTCTACGAGTAAAAAAGTAGCCAACAAAGATCGCATGTTTTTTATAGAACAATTAGCCATGATGTTGGAAACCGGCAGTGATTTGCACACTAGCCTTACCGTGCTGGCTAAGCAAACAGAAAATGCGACGTTAAAAAAAGTAATTAGTGACTTAAGCGATGCCATCAGCGAAGGTAAAACCTTTTCTTCGGCGATGGCTGATCATCCGGAAATATTTTCAACGACCTACGTCAGTTTGATTGCTGCCAGCGAAAGCGGCGGTTATATCAGGCGAATTCTCGAACATCTGGTGCAAATGGAAAAACAACGCGAAACACTCACCAGTACAGTGCTTTCTGCTATTTCCTACCCGGCGTTTTTGATGTTGTTCTCGTTTGGTATGGTCGTTTTTATACTTGCCGTGGTGTTCCCTAAATTCGGCGATTTGTTTACGTCCATTCAAGATCAACTGCCGATCACGACGATTTTTTTGATGTCCACCAGTAAACTTATTACGAATTACTGGTGGCTGCTGTTGCCAGGCATAACAGGAATAATTGGCCTTATGACAGCTTGGCTGCACAGTAGCCAAGGGCAGCACATAGCCGATCATCTCAAGCTACATGCTCCCGTTTTAAAAAATATTTTCATCAAGATTTATTTAATCCAAACCATGCGTATTTTGTCGTTGTCTTTAAAAAATGGCGTTAATTTGGTGGATGCACTTGGCTTGGCTAAAGGGGTCGTAAAAAATCTGGGCTTCAATGCATTCATTGATGGCTTGCTTAATAATGTCACCCAAGGACGTACGCTTGCGCATGGCTTCAATAACTCAACATTTATTCCGCCGATAGTGCAGCAAATGATTAGCACGGGCGAAGCCACTGGAAACCTGTCGATGGTTAGTGAACGTATCGCAGACTATTTCCAGCAGGATTTAGAGAAGCTGCTAAAGTTAGTTACCAAGGCCATTGAGCCGGTAATGTTGTTGGTTATGGGCGCAGTAGTGGGAATTTTGGTGAGTTCGTTAATCTTACCGATTTTCAAACTATCGCATGCAGTTCACTAAATTTTGCTAAATCCCAGTACAATAATTTACATGCAACATAAAAATGATTTTAAAAGCTAGAGGGGAAAATAATGCAATCCAGTTTTACTATTAAGCGACATGCTATTAAGGGTTTCACATTAGTGGAACTGTTAATTGTGGTCATTATTTTGGCGATTCTGGCAGCAATTGTGGTGCCGCAATTTGCCTCGTCAACCGATGATGCCAAATTATCTGCGGCCAAGAGCACGCTCTCTAATTTACGTTCAGCGATTGATTTGTACTATCAGCAACACGGAAAATATCCCGCCGCAGTCGCCTCCTCCGGTGCCACTTGTCCAAACAGTGGTACAGCAGGTACCGGAGCAGCTGATACTCAAGCAGCTCTTCAGGATCAACTAGGCTTATATAGTGGGGCAGATGGTAAAGCTTGCTCGACCAGTGATGCTACTTATAAATTTGGCCCATACCTGAAAAATCCCACGATACCGGCCGATCCTATTACCAATGTATCCACAGTGACTATAGTGACAGCCGGTAATCTGGCTATGGTTGGCGACGGTACAACAGGCGGTTGGAAATACGATAATAAAACCGGAAAAATCATCATTAACAATACCACTCTCGACAGCAGTGGCCTTGGTTACGATAAATATTAAGATTGCCGCCGGTTTTTGACTTACCCGCAAAATCTGTAATGCGCCAAGCCGGTTTTAGCTTTATCGAGATAATGATCGTGATAATCATCCTGGGTATCGTCGCTGCTGTGGCGGTACCCGACTTATCTGCTGACTTCAGTAAACTCGATACCGCCGCCGAAGAATTTGCCTCTGCTCTTCGTTTTGCCAGGGCCGAAGCGATCAAAACCAACATCCCTCACGGCATCAATGCAGACACCGCAAACAACCAATTACGTGTTTATAGCCTGCCTGCAGCAACCCCAACTTACACCGTTTACCATCCCATCGATAAAAAGTTATATACCATTGCATTAAATGCAGACAGCCGCACTGCCGACGTTAGTTTGGTCAGTGTCAGCTTTGCTTTTAGCGGTGGTTTCAGCAGTACATCCTTGCTGGCTTTCAACACTAATGGCGTACCGAAGTTCAACAATTCTGGTAGAGACTATATGCTCACCAGCGCCACCATTACTTTGGCTTATAAAAATCAGCAACGAATTCTGTCCATTGCGCCGATGACAGGCCGCGTAACTATCCAGTAAACAACTGTGCCCTCCCCCACGCTTTCTGATTTCAGACAACAAGGCTTCTCTTATATCGAAGTGTTGGTTGCTGCCATGCTTATCAGCATCGCCTTAGTTCCCGCACTGGATTCCTTAAGCACCGGCTTGCTTAGTGCCAATATCCATCAATCGCTGACCACCCAACACTATCTGCGTGTTAACAAAATGGAGCGTTTGCAATCCGAAACGTTTATCAACCTGTTAGTCGCTGCTAAAGACGCTGGAAATAACACGACAATCAGCACTTATTCCGATGCGGCTGGTACTAGCAATCGCAGTCTGGTGTATTTGTCTTTGTATGATGGCGATACCACTCCGTTTACTGTAACTGATGCCAATACCGATAATGATAACGATCCCTATACAGGCTCAACAGCCACTTTACTTTGGCTGCGAGTAGAAACTGAAGGCACCCGGCAAGCCTTAGAAACACTAATCAGCCGATGAATCACAAACCAATACAAAACGAGTTGATTTCGTTCATGCTTCGACAATCCGGCCCCAAGCCAATCAATCAACAAGGCTTTACCCTGCTGGAAACACTCATCGCTTTAACTATTGCCGCCATGTTAATAGTGACAATTAGCGGCGTGGTCAATACCGCACTTACTGCGCAATTAGTTACTAAAGCTCAGCACGACAACCTGCAACAAGCACGCTTTGCTATGGAGCGCATGGTCAATGCTGTACAACAGTCAAAAATGCTAATGCTACCTTTAAACGAAAACGCCACTACAGCCTGGTCTGAATCCGTACGCAACGTGTTAGCCGTAAGTCTCGAAATAACTTTGGATAACAACAAAGATGGCTGGGCTGATGCCAATAATGACATGGATTTTTTGGATATTAACAATAACGGCAGCCGGGATACCGGTGAACCGGAACGTATCGATGAAGATGTGAATAAAGACAACACTAACGATGCAGCATCGGGAATTATCGGTATCGATGACGATGGTGATGGCCTTATCGATGAATCATCTGCCACTGATAATGATGAAGACGGGCAACAGAATGAAGACATTATTAATGGGCTTGATGATGATGCCGACGGCAGTACTGATGAAGACCTTGATCAAGATATGACTGGAGATGGCAAAGCCGGTATCAGCGGCATTGATGATGATTTCGATAGCCAAATCGATGAAAATCCGGTTAATGATGACGACGAAGACAACATTACTGGTGAAGATTGGCTCGACCCGCATGTTTTCTACCTGAATGGCACGACACTGATGGAGCGGCTACCGACGATTTTACCGGCCAACGGCGCCAGTTATACCGAATACGTCATCGCAGAGAATGTCAGCCAATTTCGTGTTGAAAGAATAATCCCCGGTAATGTAACCAGTGTGTTAGTAGATATTACCCTAACCATTGCCCCAGCGGAGGGCGCCCCCCTCACATTAAACACCCATGTTGTCGTTAGTGGTCGTTTGTAAGGCAACTAACGTAATCCCTGTTTATAAGTTCGCAACGAGCATTAGCCAGGTCCTGTTGATGTGATTATCGCTAAATCGTCCCAAATATTACGCGTAATGAATTGAGAGAGTGTCGAGCTTGGTTGATGTTTTGTGGGTGTGCCCCCCACTAGTCCCGTTAAGAGCAATCATTGCTCAACACGAATGATATTGTGTTGCTGCTCCATACCTTCGGTTAAGTTATAGCCTTCGTCATTAAATAGATCGTCCTTAAAAAACAAACGCATATCTATAATCCATGCGATTTTTTTAATATCATTACTCTTTATAACGATGGTTGAAAGCTTGTAATTACCATCAATAATCTGATCCACAATTGTTTTTGGGTTGAGAGGATCTTCTTTTAGCGCGCCAGAAACAATACGTTGAGCGGATTCCATCGTCAGCGCCGGAGGAGCAATGGTGGATAACTCGGCGTTTTTATCATTTTTAAGTGACTGCGCGTCAAAGCGACCAATATCATAGCCAAGCTTAAATGTCAGGCCGATTAGAATCACACCACCCCAAACCGACAGACCAATTTTTAATCGTCTTCTGACGCGAGGATTTGATAGTTTTTTTATAATAACGCGAATTTTCATATCTATTTTTATTGCCGTTCTATGGCTTGAGATGATGGCTATTTGTTCGGGGCATACTGTGAAATGGCGACCGTAATATCGACCTATTCATAAAAGTGCGACGGGATTTATACCCACCCGCAAACAGGGGGCGCAGCAAACCAAGCCTTATCTTTTTTGGGGCGAATTAATTCGACTATTTTGTCGAATGTGTAGTGTGTGGACATTTTTAAGAAGCGGGCTATGCAGCGGATTGTGCAAAAAGAGTAATATGGCGAATGAAAATTCTAGCAGAAAGAAACGAACGAGCATCTGAAATTTCACTAGATTTTTAGACGAACAGAATGATTGATCGTTACAAACAAGTTTTGCTCTGGAAAACTGATTGAGGGCTTTAGGCTAAAGCTGATTCAAGCCAATGTATGAATAGCAAGAACATGAGGTTATTTTTCTTGTTTTCGTTTAATAAAGCCCACTAAGCATGTTGACTAACTAAGAGCCACAATCCAAAAACTATAAAAGAACGTCAAAACCTGCCAAGTTTTAATCATTATCTCTATGTTTTTAATGCACAAGCAGTTTGCATCTACTGGAATAGCATTGATTCATTGTGGAAAAATCGGCTTCGTGAAAACACTTGCTCTATGGCTCCTGTGGGCTAAAATCTTTACTTCGCGCAGCTTAGCTCCCAGGACTTTCACCTGCTTAACTGTATATTTACCGGTCTCTAACCATCACTAAAACGAAGCTGCTTTTGCATAGAGACTATGCCGACCTGCATTAGCCGATATTGCCAATTAATCCTGTGTAATATTCAAGCATTTGCACCAAAAACTTAATCACAGTATCAATCTCGTTTTTTATGTCGTGGATAAAATTATGATGCTGGAAATTTTCAGCCACATAAAACGACATTCCCATATAAATAGTATTGCTACCCATTACTATCATAATTAATGCCGCAAGCTTCAGCATTAAACCTCTAAAATTGGCGCTCATTTTGCCAAAAGCAACACTCACTAAGAGCATTGTCGGTAAAGTTCCGGCACCAAAAGTCAGCATTAACAATCCGCCATCTAAAATGGTAGCCGCCGATGTTGCTTTGACCGCCATAGCAAACGTCAATGGACAAGGCATCAAACCATTCAACAATCCCGCAATGCTTGCGCCTAAAAGCGGGCCTTTCGTTCGGGATGCTGAATAACCTCTGCGCAGTAAGTTCATTGGCAATAATCTAATGGATCCCTGAAAAGGTATCCATCCCAAAATCCCAAGCGCCAGAAAGATGACCACGGTACCGATAAACATTTGCAAAATACTTTGTACTTTGCCAAAAATACCGCTAGAGACCAACACAAACCCAAGTGCTGCCGCCGCAAAACCCACCATGGTATAAACAAATATCCTGGCAAATTGATAAAACAAGTAAGGCAAATAACTTTTAGTGACGCCTGAATTCATAAAATAGCCGGACACTAATGCCCCGCACATACCTAAACAATGACCACTGCCCAATACGCCTGCCATAAACGCCAAACTATAATCAAAGCCACCAGCTGCAGCCATAACATGCACACTGTGATCCATCGTTGAATGATCCATGCGTTTTATGCCTTATTTAATCGTAGTGAGTTAACAATGACAGATACCGAGCTTAACGCCATTGCAGCCGAGGCAATCATCGGGTTCAGCTTACCCAGTGCAGCCACAGGAATCGCGATGGTGTTATAACCAAAGGCCCAAAATAGATTTTGTTTAATAATTTTGATCGTATCTGTGCTTAATTGAATGGCCTCTGTTACTTTATTGATGTCGCCATGTACCAGCGTCATATCAGCAGATTCTATCGCCACGTCAGTACCCGTCCCGATTGCAAAGCCGACATCTGCAGCCGCCAAAGCGGGCGCATCATTAATACCGTCGCCGATCATGCCTACCTTTTTCCCTTCCGATTGAAATTGATGAATGATGGCCAATTTTTGTTCTGGTTTGGCGTTAGCGATAACCGTTTCAATACCGACTTTTGCAGCGATATAAAGTGCCGTTTTTTCAGTATCCCCAGTTACCATTAAAGTTTGTACACCCAACTTCTGTAATCGCTGAATAGCTTGAGCGGCCTGCGGCCTGGGCTTATCGGCGACACCAAACACAGCGGCCTCTTTGCCGTCTATAGCCATGTAAACAGGCGTTTTGCCTTCCCCGGAAAACTTGTTTGCAATAGTTAACAAGCCATCAACCTTGATGCCTTGCTCAACCAACCACGCTTTATTACCTAGAATGAGTTTTTTTCCATCAATCTCGGCAGTAATGCCCAACCCGGTTTCGCTATAAAAATATGCTGTAGGCTTAAGTTCGATGCTCAGTTCTTTTGCATACTCGACTATGGCTTTACCCAAAAAGTGTTCAGAATTATGTTCAGCTGATGCCGCCAGCATTATGATTTTTTCTTCGCCTAATCGAGACACTTTGAAAAAATCACTAACTTTAGGCTTGCCTTCGGTTATCGTGCCGGTTTTATCGAAAACAATGACATTAAGCTTGGCTGCGGTTTCAAGACTCTCACCATTGCGAATATAAATACCTTCACGCGCCGCGTGCCCTGCACCCACCATGATCGCCGCTGGTGTTGCCAAGCCTAATGCACAGGGACAAGCTATCAGTAAAACCGTTATGGCGTTGCCAAAAGCAAAACCAAAGGGCGCGCCAACCACCAACCAACCAACCATGGTGGCAGCAGATAGCACCATTACAGATGGCACGAATACCGCCGAAATTTTATCAACCTGTTTTTGAATGGGTAACTTGGTCGATTGAGCCTGATCAACCATATGCACTATGCCGGCCAATACTGTATCCATGCCGACTGCCGTAGCGCTAATGCGTAACGCGCCATTGCCATTGACACAACCGCCTAGTACTTTATGGCCAGTATCTTTAACTACAGGCAAACTTTCGCCTGTCACCATAGACTCGTCAACCGTTGAAACGCCTTGAATAACAACACCATCCGTAGGAATTTTCTCCCCTGGACGAACGAGCAACTCGTCGCCAACTACGATGGCATCAACATCAATCACATATTCCTGACC